>JAICTU010000011.1 GCA_025936205.1 Polyangiaceae bacterium
CAGCTGTCGAGCCGCGCCGCCGCTGCGTAGCCGCGCCGGGCGTTGCTGTGCAGCGCGCTGGGGTAAGCCCGCGCGCGCCGGGTCTGGGCGGAAGAGCGCTACGAGCGCTGGATGAGCGGCGAGCGCTGAGCTGCCAGCTCGCGGCTCAGCGCGGTGTGGGCTGCCAGCGCAGCACCGCCGCCGCGCCGTAGTCTCCCGCGTGGGAGAAGCCCGCCAGGCACACCAGTGACCCTGGTCTGAGCTTTGAGCTTCCGAGCGCATCCTCCAGGTTGATCGGGATGCCCGCACCAAACAAGTTGCCCAGGCGATCGAACGTGTCGTGGTGCACTCCGGGCCGAAGCTCGAGCGACTCGCGCCAGTTGCGCAAGAAGATGGGGCTCGGCTGATTCGTGACGAGCAGATCGAGATCGCCCACGGCCACGCCGGCCTCCGCACAAGCGACCCGGACCAGCTCCGGCACCAGGGCGTTGCCGCGCTGGATGATGGAAGCGACGCGCGCCTCCGTGAAGGCGATGCTGATCGGGCTCGTGCCGGGCTCCCAGTAGCGGCGGCCGTCCTCCGCGACGGCGCGCATATCGGCGGCGAACTCCGGCTGACAGCGTTGCACGAGCGAGAGCAGCGGAGAGCCTCCTTCGGCGCGCGCGTAGCCTACCCCGCAGCCATCGCCCGGGATCGGTGCTTGCGATTGGGTCCGCACTCCGGGTTGCGAGAAGAGTCTGCCGCCCGCGTTCTGCACGCAGCACAAGAGCGCGCCGTGCGCGCTGCTACCCCGCAGCAGAGCCTGCGCCAGATCGAGCATGTACAAGAAGGCAACACAGCCCGTGTTGTGCAGATCCACGATCCAGCGTGGATGGGCGCCGAGGCGCGCCGCGACCTCGGCGCCGCACCCGGTGAAGGCTTGATCGGGAATGGCCACGTTCGTGAACAGCAGGTCGATGTCGCGCGCCGGGTCCAGGCCTTGGCGTTCGATCAGGCGGCGCGCGGCCTTTTCGATCATGTCCACGGCGCTCTCGTCCGCGCTCACATGCCGGCGCGTACTCGGCGCAGTGAACATGCCGCGCCGGGCGGCGGTGCCTCGAGCGAAGAACGAGTTGTCGACACTGCGCTCGGGCAAGTAACTGGAGACTGCGAGCAGGCTGATGTTGGACATGGGTGTTCAGCGAAGGGGCAAGGGGTCCGTCGCGAGCAGCTGAGGGCCCAGCGGCAGCGATTGCTGCGTGCGATGCTCGAGAATTGCCTTCAGATTTGCCAACTCCAGGCTGTGGCCCGCAAAGAAGAAGGGCCAGTAGTCGCCGACCCAGGCGCGCCCGCGCGGGGCGAGCGCGGGGAAGGGATTCTTCGCGTAGTTGGGGTGCCGGCAGTTCGTCCAGATGACCACGCTGCCCGATCGCTTCAGCACGAGCTCCGCCGGCACGATCCGGTTGAGGTAGATCATCCACAGCTGGTCGCCCTGGTCCCAGGCGCAGTGGTAGTCCACGGTCAGCGCTTCAGGGTTGCTTTCCACCCGGCAGTACAGCGGCGTCTCCTGGGCGTCGACGCCCACGAGCAGTCCCCGGCTGGCAGTGGGACGAAGCGCGCGAACGCTGTACGTCCATTCCATCAAGCTGTACGGATTGGCCATGTACGCGAACACCTGAGCCGGCGGGCATTCGATGTGGGTGTGTACCGTGCAATACTCTCCATACACCTGTTCGTGCGGGTACGTGCCGTGCGTCAGCTCGGTCAGCAGTTCCGCGATGCCTTCGCGGTCGTACTGTTCACAGCGCACCAGGCCGGCAATTCCGTCGAGCCCAGCGGGTGCCAGCGTGATCATCGCGCTGCTCCTGTGTTGCGGTCGTGTTCCAGCGTCCGCACGCCGCGCGCGCGAGCGCTCGCGAAAGCAGCGAACGGCGGCACCTCGATCTCGGGCAGCTGCGCGCTCACAAAGCAAGGGCCACTGCTTTCCCGAGAGCGCGCCAGCGCTTCCGCGAGTTGCTCCAGGTTACTGCAGTCGAAGGCGGGTAGACCTGGGAACATCGCCGCCAGCCCGGCTCCCAGGTTTGAGCGCCGGAATGCATTGTACCCGGAGCTCTCGCCCAGCAGCAGCTTTTCCCGCACCAGGCACATGCCGTGGGCCGCGTTGTCGAGCACCAGATACGTGATCGGCAGATGGTGTTCCACGGCGGTGTGCACCTCGAGACCGTGCATGAAGAAGGCGCCATCGCCCGAGACCACGAACACGCGCCGGCCGGTGGCGAACGCGGCACCAATCGCTGCGCCATACGTATAGCCCATGCCGGCCATGCCCATGGCGAGCAGCCAGCGCCCCGCGCGCGGGGCGCGCAGGTGATGCACCGCGCTTGCGCCAGTATTGCCCGCGTCGATCAGCACCGTCGCCGCTTCGGGCCAGCACCGTTGCAGCAGCTCCAGCACCGCTGGGGAACCCAGCGGCCCTGCGCCGACCGGGGAAGGCTCTGGCTCTGCCGCGGTGGTCGGAGCATCTGGCTCCTCGGCGCCCCCGGATCGAGGTGGTTGCTCCGCGAGCCGCTGGTTCAGCCGGCTCAGGTCTGCTGCCAGGCTCGCGCCGGACTCGACGCGCACCGGGCAAGGGACAAAGGGCGCCTGGCTGCCCAGCTGCACGATGCTCCTGCCCTTTAGGCACGCTTCGATCCCGAGCCGCTCCAAGAGCGGCAGCCGGGTGCCTACCAGCAGCACGGAACGCGCGCGGGCCAGCGCTCGCAGAGCACTGCCATGGCCCATCGCGCCCACCACTCCGGCGAAACGAGGGTGTTCATTGTCGAAGGCATCGCGCGCGTCGGGTGCGACCACGACCTGGGCATCGAGGCGCTCGACCAGCCGCGCGAGAGCTGTCCGCGCGTCGCGTCGAACCACCTCCGCCCCGGCGACGACCAACACTGGGCGATCGGCGAGCGCTGCCGTGGCCTGCTCCAGCTCCGCGGCGCTCGCGGGGGCCGTCGGCGGCACGGGCTGCAGTCGCTCCAGCAATCCGCTGGGCGGCGCGATCTCCGCGCGCTGCACGTCTTTGGCCAAGAGCAGCACGCGCGGGCCTGTCCATTCTCCGATCGGCCCGCTGGTGACGCGCTCGAGCCACGGCAGTAGCTCGCGCGGATCCCGGATCCGTACGCACTCCCCGGTGAGCGCGCCGAAGACGGCCAGAGCATCTACCGCACCGCCGCGACCGCTGGTGTCTTGAAAGGCGCCGCGGCCTTGCTGGTCGCTCGGTGGCTCGCCCACCAGCGCCAGGAGCGGCACGCGCGAGGCGCGCGCCTCGGCCACCGCGTGCACCAGGTTCATCGCGCCGCCGCCGGAGGTGACCAGCGCCACGCCGAGCCCACCCGTGAGCCGCGCGTAAGCGTCCGCCGCGGTGCCAGCGGCATGCTCGTGCTTGCACAAGATGGCGCGCAGCTGAGGGCGCCGGCGCTGGATGGCCAGAAACAAGTCTTCGATGTTGGCGCCGCCCACACCGAAGGCGTGCCGGACTCCCAGGCGGATCAGGGATTCGGAAATGAGCTCTGCTACGTTCATGGATTCATGTTTCTCCGACGCGCCCGGCGTCGCGGGTGCGAGTGCAGAACACATGCCAGTGCTACTCGCGGGGGTTGCCCGCGTGCGCTGGTGGTGCGCCGCGAAGCACTTGCGTGCGATTGCCTGGCCGGCGCAAGGATTGCGCTGGAGCGCGCGGCGAGATCCGGCGCTTCACCGGATTCCGTTCGGCAAGCGGCACGGCGCTTGCTCCACGAGTTGCATGAAACTCGAAGTTCCAAGCACGGTGGCGGAAGTCATGACCCGGGACGTGATCAGCGTAGGGGAGGACGACAGCCTGGCGAACCTGCGCGAGTCTCTGAAAACCCTGCGCTTTCGGCATCTGCCGGTCACCGATGAGGACCGCTTGATCGGTCTCGTGACGGAGACCGACTTGCTGGGCATCGCGAGCAGCATTCTGCTGCCCCATCATGCCGCTCAGGATCGAGCTCTCGAAGAGCGCTTCCGTGTGCGAGACATCATGGTGCGCGACGTGGTCACCGTTCGTCCGGACACCCCGCTCCAGGAGGCGGCGCGCTTGCTCTTGAAGCAGCGGTTTCACTGCCTGCCAGTGGTGGACGAGCAGAACGTCTTGTGCGGCCTCGTGACCTCCAGCGATTTCACCAAGCTGATCGCTACGGCGCGGCGAGCGCGCTCCGGCCCCGCTTCGGGGGAGCCGCGGCAGCTCCCCTGAACGGCGGCACACCCGGCCGGTGTCGCTTCACGGCAGCTCCGAGTCCCTCGGGTCAGCTGCCGTCGAGTCATGCAGTACACCTGCATCGGGCGAGCAGTTGTTCGGATAGCAGTGCAGCTCGCCTCCGGCGTCGCAGACGCAGACCATGCAGCCGTCATGGAAATAGACGTCCGGTCCGATGCCGTCCGTCATGCAGCGATCGTCCGGCAGCGCTGCGCAGCGAGTGAACGACCACGCCGCTGCCGCTCCCAGCACGAGCACCGCGACGCTGGAGCCGAGCCAGGTGCGGCGCAGCCGCTGCGCCGGCGAGAAGGGGACGTGAGACATGTCCAGGGCACTTGCACACAGCGTGCCCTGGCGGTGGCGTTGGAGCAGTTCCCAGTCGCCAGTGGCACAGCTTCTGCTTCCGCGCAGTGTGCAGAGCCGTCTTGCTGCCTGCACTGGAGGAGAGCCATGAAGCCATTCCGAAAGATCCTGGTCCCCGTCAGGAGCTTTTCTCTGGCGGCAGACTCGAACAGCACCTGTTTGTAGGTCATGTTCGTGGCCGGGCAACAGATGTGCCAGAGGTGCGCTGGGCGCACCTCTGGCGAGCCTGGGGGTCAGTTGTTGGGTGCGTCGGGCCGGGGCTTGCGCAATTCCTGGCACAGTCGCTCCAGGCTCGAGCGCAGCTGGTTGCCGGCTGCACGCAGCTCACCGAGCGCCGCCTCACTGGCGGTCTCCACGCGCCTTCCGAATTGCAGCAGCTGCGGCTCGAGCCGGTTCCAGGCGTCGCGTCCCTCCGCGTTCGCGAGGTGCGCCTTCAACCGAACTTCGTCGCCCAGCGTGCGCAGCTCGTCGAACAGCAGCTCGGCTTCGTGCTGGGCATTCTCTCGAAGGGCTTTGACATTGCTCATGGTGTCTCTCATCCTGCGGCGCGAATGCCGCGTTGGTCCCCCCGCGTTTCGAGGTCAGAGCACGGGGCATGCCAAGACGGCAGTGGGGTCCGCTGCAACCTCGAAGCGCCAGCGCTGACGAGTGCGGATTCTGCGCTCGGCACGGCTGCGCGCAGGCTTTGCACGGAGGCCGGGCGAACGCTGATTGCGACCCACGATGGCGCGGATTTCGACGCCTTCGCCTCGCAGGTGGCAGCGCGCAAGCTGTATCCGGGCTCCGAGCTGCTGCTGTCACCCAGCGTCGGGCGAAACGTCCACCCGTATCTGGCATTGCATCGCGACTACTTCGGCGGCGTGTCCGCCGCACAAGTGGCTTGGGCCAGCATTCAGCGCTTGATCGTGGTCGATGTTCGTCGCGAGAGCCGTCTCGCACACGTGGCGCGGCTGCTCGAGCGGCGGCGAGATCGTCCGGACACGCTGCAGGTCATCCTCTACGATCATCATCCGGCGCGAGCGGACGACCTGCAGGGCGATCAAGAACAGATCGAACCCGTGGGCTCTACCACCACGTTGCTGAGCGAGAGACTCGAGGCCGAGCGCATTGCCCTCAGTCCCATCGAGGCCACGCTGCTGGCCCTCGGCCTACATACGGATACGGGCTCGTTCAGCTTCTGTAACACGACCTCGCGCGACGCGCGCGCTCTCGCCTACTTGCTCGCGTCGGGAGCGGACAGCAGCGTATTGACTCGCTATCTGCACGTCGCGCTCGATGCAACTCGTCGGCTCCTGATCGCGCAGATCCTGGGGGCGACCGAGCTGCACGAGCGCGGCGGCGCGAGCATCGGTGTCGCCTGCGTCCCCGCCTCCAGGAGGCTGAGTGGGCTGGACGATGTCACCATGCGGGCCCACGACTTGCTCGGCTGCATGGTGCTGTTCGTCATTTATGATCTGGGCCGCGGCAAGCTGCAGATCATCGGTCGCAGCCGCACTGGGGCTCTCGACATCGGAGTCATCTTGGCCGCTTGGGGCGGAGGAGGGCAGCGCGACGCGGCGGCTGCCACTCGTTCAAGGGTGAGCCCCGAGCAAGCGAAAGAGCAGCTGTTGCAGGCCGTCGAGCGCCAGCCGCTCGAGTCACTGACCGCGCGCGACTTGATGTCCAGCCCCGTGCACACGGTCTCCACGGAAGAGCCGCTGGGCGAGGTCGCTCGCCGGCTGGCAGAGTGGCGGCACGGTGGCGCGGTGGTGCTGCGCGCCGGGGAGCCTACCAGCGTCATTTCGCGTTCGGATGTGGTCCGTGCCGAGCAGCGCGGCGAGCTCCATCTGCCGGTCAAGAGCTGCATGCCGCAGCGTTTGCTCAGCACCGGGCCCGATGCCGCGCTGGAGGAATTGGCGCAACGGATGGAGAAGGAGGATATCGGCCGGTTGCCGGTGCTCGACGCCGGGCGCTTGATCGGTATCGTCTCGCGCAGCGACGTGCTCCGCGCCCTGTATCGCTAGCGCAGCGTGTGCTCGATCCAGTCCGAGATCAGCTCGAGCGCCTCCGGCGCGAAGCTTTCGCCGGATCGTTGCTCCGCGCCTTTCTCCGCCGGGGCCCGCCGGAACTGATGGTCGAGACCCGGCAAGCTGTCCAGGACCACGTTGGGCGCTCCGATCAGCGCCTCGCGCAACAAGGGCAGGTTGCGGTCGAAATCGCCCTCGCGATCCAGCTCGCCGCCGAGCGCCAGCACCCCGCATCGAACCCCGGAGAACGCCGCCCGCGGCTCCACCGGTGGAGCGAGCAGGACCACGAAGGCCACCGCCCGATCGTGGGTCGCCGTGGTGGCAGCGACCACCGAACCAAAACCGTGGCCGAGCAAACCGACGCGGCGCGGATCGATCTCCGGGCGCGCCCTCAGTAAGGCGAGCGCGGCGCGCGCATCGCCCTCGAGATCGGCAGCACCCGGGCTGGGACTGCTGGTGCCGGAGCCGCCCACACCGCGCGGGTCGAGGCGCAGCACGGCGATTCCGGCTCGGGTCAGATGATCGGCGAGCACCAGGAACGGCTTGTGACCGGCATGAGTGCCATCGCGATCTCGGCCGTCGCTATCGCCGATCAGCAGCACAGCCCCGTGCCGGCCGTCTGCGCGCGGCAAGCTGAGTGTTCCGGCGAGGATCAGATGCGCGGGCGCATTGTCGATCTTCACGTCCACCACCCGATACGGAAACGGCGGCAGCGGCGTCTGGGGAGCCAGCGCAGGTGCCGCGATGTGAGGCTTCAGCGCGGTGACCTCGCGCATCGAGCAGGGCAAGGTGGCGTCGCCCTGGAAGAACTGCCAGCTCGAGGAGCCATCGGCCTGATAGTGACCCACCCAACGCGGAGCTCCGGGTACCGCGAGCTCGAAGTCCACGTGCGTTCGGGCGTGGGGTCGTGCAGGCTGAACCACAGTCCCAGCGCTGCTCCCACGTGCGCGAGCACCATGGCCCAGCCGAGCGCCCTCAGGCGTCTGGGTGGCACTCCCAGGAGTAAAGCCACGATGGCGACGAAGGACATCGGGACCGCTGCCAGCAGCCAAGCGCCAGCGCCGGAGACCAACGAGAACAGCGCGCCGGAGGTGATCGCCAGGCCCAGGCCGACGACGGCGAAGCTGGGGGCGAGGGACCCGCGCTTCTTGCGTGCGATCACGGCATGCACGGTCGCCGTACCCACGATGAACACCGCCGACCAGGCCAGGGCCGAGCAGAGCGCGGAGCGAAGGGACAGCTCCGCAGCGAGTGCCACGGGCACCGCCGCAAAGGCGAAGAGCAGCGCTACGATCAGCTCTCCGAGCAGCGACTTCTCGCGGCCCGCGACGGTCAGGCCCGTCACCAGCGCCAGTGCGGGCAAGAGCGCGGCAGCCGCCGTGAGTACCCGCGGCTCTGCTCGGTAGAGACCGAAGGCGGCACCGGCGATGCTCAGCATCAGCAGCAGCGCTCCTTGCACCCGTGCGCGGCCTCGCAGCTCCCGCTGAACAACGCCGCCGCGTGCCCCGAGCAGGACCTGCAACGGCTCATGCGCGAGAAACCCCGCGACGACGGCCAGGCTGAGCGCGAAGCTCGCGAGCGTTGCCTGGCCGAGGCAGAACACCGTCAGCAGCGGGAAGAGCACTTCGGCGTAGGCGCCGTGCTCGCGCGGGAGGAGCCCGCGCGAGCTGTGTTTGTTCGATGACCGCGCGAGCACGGGCCCCTCACTCCGCCGCGACGGGGTCAGCGCCGGGAGGCACGCTGGGCAGCCCGCTCAGGTGCTCCGCCCGACGGCGGCCGGCACCCAGGATGAAGGCCACGGTCGCGCTGATGCCCAGCGCGAACAGCACGTCGCCAGGAACGCGCAGCCAGCGGAAGAACTGCAGCAGCGGTTGCTGCAACAACTCCGGGCTGCGTGCGTAGGCATAGCCATGCTCGACAGAGGCCCAGGTTTGAATGATCCCGATGGGCAGTACGCTGAGCACGACCATCGCCATCAAGCCAACATTGAGCGACCAGAAGGCTGTGGAGAGCATGCGCTCGTTCCAGATCTCGCGAGGCCGCAGCGCGCGCATGCAGAACAGCATCAGCCCGATGCCCAGCATCCCGTACACCCCGAACAGCGCGGCGTGCCCGTGCACCGGCGTGGTGTTCAGTCCCTGCATGTAATAGAGCGCGACCGGCGGATTGATCATGAATCCGAAGATCCCCGCGCCGACCAGGTTCCAGAACGCCACCGCCACGAAGAAGTAGATCGGCCAGCGATATTGGCTCAGCCAATCATTTCGGCGCGACAGCTGCAGGTTCTCCCAGGCGTCGAAGCCCATGAAGCACAGCGGCACCACTTCCAGCGCGCTGAACACGGAGCCCAGCCCGAGCACGAAGGTCGGCGTGCCCGAAAAGTACAGATGGTGCAGGGTCCCGATGATGCCCCCGGAGAGGAAGATGGTGGCCGACGCGATCGACGCGCGCGATGCCGACTTCATGCCGACGAGCCCGAGGCGCGCAAACAGGAAGGCGATGACGACGGTCGCAAACACCTCGAAGAAGCCTTCGACCCAGAGGTGCACGACCCACCAGCGCCAGTACTCTGCGACGGCCAGGTTGGTGTGCCGCCCGTAGCCGAGCGCGGCGAAGTAGAAGCTGGCGATGGCGGCGGCCGAGATGAGGAACAGGGTCAAGATGGGGCGCTGGTCGTCCTTGCGCGAGAGCGCGGGCCAGACGGCGCGCGCCACCAGCGCGAGCCAGAGGAACAGCCCGACGAGCAGCACCACCTGCCAGACGCGGCCCAGATCGATGTATTCATAACCGCTGTGGCCGAGCCAGAACCAGGCCGTGCCCGTGCCCAGCTTGCCCATCACGCTGAGCCACTCACCTGTCATCGATCCGACCACCAGCAGGAGCAGCGCACCAAAGAGCAAGTTCACGCCGAGGCGCTGAAACTTCGGCTCGTGGCCGACGGCGGGGCCCACGTACAGGCCCGTGGCGAGCCAGGCGGTTGCGATCCAGAAAATGCCGAGCTGCAGGTGCCAGGTCCGTGCCACCGTGTAGGGCAGGAAGTGGTCGAGCGGGATGCCGTAGAAGCTCGCGCCGTCGACACCATAGTGAGCGGTGACCATGCCCAGACCGATCTGCGCGAGCATCAAGCCGCCGACGGTCCAGAAGTATTTCCTCACGGCGAGCTGAGAAGGGCTCGCGACGCTGCCGAGCAACGGGTCGCGCCGCGGAGCGGGCGGCGGCTCTTCGTGTTTACGGGCGGCGTGCCAGGCCGCCATGGCGCCGATGCCGGCGAGCAGAAACAGAATGCTGACGCCGGTCCAGACCACCGTGTCGCCCGTGGGGACGTTGCCGATCAGCGGCTCGTGCGGCCAGTTGTTGGTGTACGAGACGGCCTCACCGGGTCGATGCGCGGCAGCGGCCCAGGCGCTCCAGAAGAAGAATGCCGTCAGGCGGCGCGCGTCGGCGTCGTTTGCGATGGCGTTCCGCTGGATCGCATACTCGCGGCGGCCTTCGCGAAAGACGCTCGAGTAGTGCACGGCGAGCGCGTCGAAGGCCTCGCCTTGCTCTGCGTCGATGGTCAAGACGCGCGTCGCGGCATCATACGCATTCACCCGTGCGCGCTCGCCCAGGCGTGAGCGCAGCGCCGCCTGCCGCTCAGCGGAGAGTTGCTCATAGGGCAGCCCCCACTCAGTGACCGCCCAGCGATCCAGTACCAGGAGCGACTGTCGGTGCAGATAGTCTGCGGTCCAGTCCGGCGCGACGTAGCTGCCGTGGCCCCAGATGGAGCCCATCTCCATGCCGCCCGCCGCCTGCCACACATTCTGCCCCGCGCCGATCTCCCCGGCGCCGATCACCTCTCTGCCGCTCGTCGTCACCACCCGGTCGGGGATGGGGGGAGCGGTCTGATAAATGCGAATTCCGGTGAATCCCAGCACACCGAAGGAGAAAAGAATGACGCACGCAAACGCGATCCAATATTTCTTCATTGCCCTCGCGCCGCGCTGATGCAGCCCGCGTGCCCGCGCTGAGAGCGGCCAAAGCCTGGAAATGGCAGGAGGTCCCGGCGCAGGCTCTGCGGGATGTCCCGGACAGGCGCAGGCTTTGCGCCGGCTTCACCGAGGTTTGAGCGCTAACAGGTGTACCGAAATGCCAGGGGTCTCGCTGACCCGCAGGCGCGCAGCCCGCGCGGGGATGCTGGACTCTGGCCGCGGGGGGGATGCACCGGCAGCCAGAAGGCTTCACACTTTTTGAAGCATGCCCCGCATGTGCCGGTGCCCTCTCGCGTTGCTCGCTCGAGCCGTTCATGGTGCAACGCTCGACACTGCCACGAACCATGGAACTTAACCGGCTATGAATGCGGTGGCGAGTGTCCCCGCGGATGCGGCAGACGCGCTGCGCTGGGAGCGGCGCGGTGCGGACTCCGCTGCACCCGAGAGCTCTGCTCCGGAACGGAACTACTCCGCGCCGCAGCCCGAGCCGCCGCGCAAGGGCGGCGGGCGTTCGAAGCGACGCTGGATCGCCGGAGGCGCGGTCGCCGCATCGTTGGGTTTGGCGCTGCTCGTGAAGTGCGTGCCCTGGGGCGGCCCGATGATCGCTGACGGCTTGCGCGCAGTGATCGGTGAGCGGCCCGTCGCGTGGCTCGAAGAGCGCGCCGCCGGCGTCGAGGATCTGTGGATGCGCTCGACCCATCGCCACTCGCCGCCGCGGCGACTCGAGGATGCCTCTCCTGACCTGGCGGCGCTGCCCCCCGATGAGCCGGAAGAGACCCCGCTCGAGGTGGAGCCGACGGGAACCTACACTCCCGCGCTGGTGACCAACATTCCGCGGATGGCGTTCGCGCCACGCCGCGCGCGTCCTCCGTTTGCCGAGGTCGCCGCATTCGATGACGGCGTCTGGTACCCTGTGCGCGATCCGGTGAACCGTGCGGCGCCGCCGTTCGCCTATCGCACGCTGATTCACCCCGATCCCGATCGCAGCTTCGCCGAGCTGTTTGTGGTCGCCATGCCCGTGCGGCAGATCGCTCTGCATCTCGTGCCCGGCACGGTGGAGCCGGAGACCAGCAACCCCGAGGCAGCGCGCCTTCAGCGCAGCGGCCTGATCGACGCAGCAGATGAGGCGCTGCTCCTGGCTGCTTTCAACGGCGGTTTCAAGAGCGTACATGGTCATCATGGCGTGAGCGTTGGGGGCGTCGAGCTCGCGCCGCTGCAAGCCGGACTCTGCACCATCAGCGGCGCTGACTCGGGCGCGTTGCGCATCGCCAGCTGGCGGCGAACGGATGTGGCCGAGCCCACTGCCTGGTATCGTCAGTCTGCGTCCTGCATGCTGGAGAATGGCATCCTGCACCCGGGCCTGGTGAACCCGGAGTCGCGCAAGTGGGGTACCGCCCTGGAAGGGGACACGGTCATCCGGCGCTCCGCCATTGGGCTCGATCGCAGCGGCGAGATCTTGTACGTCGCCGTGAGCAACTCCACCACGGCGCGCGCGCTCGCGATCGGGATGCAGAGCGCCGGCGCCTGGAACGTCGCCCAGCTCGACATCAACTGGTCGTATCCGCGCTTCTTGATCTTTCCGCGCGGCGCGGCGGGCGGGCGCTTTGCCACGACGCTGTTCAGCGGGTTCTTGTTCGAGCGCGAGGAAATGCTGCGCACGCCGTCCCCGCGTGACTTCTTTTACGTGACGCGCCGCGCTCCCGAAGTCTCGCTAGCTGGCGGCGGCTAGCCGCGGGGCTTCTGCGATCAACGCCAAGGCCCTGACCACCTTGGGCAAGGCATCGCTGGTCACCGACACACTGTCGAGACCGATGTCGGCGAGCAACTGCGCGAACGCCGGGTCATCGCTCGGCGCCTGCCCGCAGAGCCCCACCTTGCGGCCCTTGGTGTGCGCGCGCTCCACGACCATGCGGATCATCTCGACGACGCCCGGATCGTGCTCGTCGAAGACGTGGGTCAGGAGCTCGGAGTCACGGTCCACCCCCAGCGTGAGCTGGGTGAGATCATTCGAGCCGATCGAGAAGCCGTCGAAGCGTTCGCTGAATTGCTCCGCCAGGATCACGTTGTTGGGGATCTCGCACATCACGTACACCTCGAGCCCCTCTCGTCCGCGCTCCAGCCCGTTCCGGGCGAGCTCGGCCAGCACGAGATCTGCCTCCTTCAGCGTGCGGCAGAACGGGATCATGATCTTCACGTTGCGCAGGCCCATCACCGAGCGCACCCGGCTCAAGGCGGCGCACTCCAGGGCGAAGCCTTCACGGTAGCGAGGGTCGTAGTAGCGCGAAGCCCCGCGCCAGCCGATCATCGGGTTGTGCTCGCCGGGCTCGAACGCCTTGCCACCGAGCAGTCCCGCGTACTCATTGGTCTTGAAGTCGCTCATGCGCACGGTCACGGGCCGCGGGAAGAAGGCCGCCGCGATCTGGGCCACGCCCGTGGCGAGACGGTCCACGAAGAATTCCGCCGGGGTGGCGTAGCCGCGCACGCGCCGGGCGATCTCGAGCTCCACCAGGCGATCTCCCACGCGTTCCGGGTGGACGAGGGCGAGCGGGTGAACGCCGATCGAGCTGGAGATGATGAACTCGAGCCGTGCCAGCCCGACGCCGGCGCTCGGCAGCTGCGCCACCTGGAAAGCCGTCTCCGGGTTGCCGACATTGAGCAGCACCGGGATGCGCGGCTGGGGCAGGCGGCTCGGGTCGACCAGCGCGCGATCGAACTCGACCCGCCCCGCGTAGATCTTGCCTTCATCGCCCTCGGCGCAAGACACCGTGAGCAGCTGCCCCGTCTGGATCTGGCTGGATGCGTTGCCGGTACCGACGACGCAAGGCACGCCCAGCTCCCGTGAGACGATGGCGGCATGGCAAGTCCGTCCGCCGTGGTCGGTCACGATCGCAGCGGCACGCTTCATCACGGGCTCCCAATCGGGGTCCGTCATGGGCGCGACCAGGATCTCGCCGTCGCGGAAGCTCGACAGATCCTCGGCGCCATGGACCACCCGGGCAGGGCCCACGGCGACGCGGCTGCCCACGCTCTTGCCGCGGGCGACCAGCAGGCCCTTGCCGCGCATGCGAAAGAGCTCCAGCTCCAGAGACTGCTTCTGCGAGTGCACCGTCTCGGGCCGCGCCTGCAGAATGTAGAGCTCGCCACTGCGCCCGTCCTTACCCCACTCCAGATCCATGGGCACGGGGTGGCCGGCTCGGCTCGAATAGTGCTGTTCCACGCGCACTGCCCAGCGCGCCAGCTCCAGGACCTCACCCTCGCTCAGCACGAGCTTTTCCCGGCGTTCGTTGGGCACGCGGCGCTCCAGCACGCGCTGGGCGCCGCCCTTCGAGTAAACGAGCTCCACGGCTTTGTCGCCCCGCTCGGAGCGGATGAGCGGGCGGAAGCCCGCCGCCAGCGTCGGCTTGTGCACCCAGAACTCATCCGGATTGACCCGGCCCTGCACCACTGTTTCGCCAAGGCCCCAGGCGCCCGTGATCAGCACGACGTCGCGGCAGCCGCTCTCCGTGTCCAGGGTGAAGATCACCCCGGCGCTGCCGAGATCGCTGCGCACCATCTTCTGCACGCCCACGCTCAGCGCCACGGCGCGATGAGCAAAGCCTCGCTCCGCGCGGTACACGATCGCCCGGTCCGTGAATAGAGACGCCATGCAGTCCCGTACCGCCTCGAGGAGCTGTACTCTCCCGCGCACGTTCAGATACGTCTCTTGCTGCCCCGCGAAGGACGCGGTGGGCAGATCTTCGGCCGTCGCGCTGGAACGTACGGCCACGTCCGTCTCACGTTCGGCAGAGCGCGAGGAGAGCAGCAGGTATGCCTTTTCAATCTGAGACGCCAGCGCATCCCCCAGTGGCGCACTGCGGATCAGCGAACGGATGCGCTGTCCCGCGCTGGCCAGCGCCTCCACGGCGCGCACGTCCAGGTGATCGAGCACCGGATAGATCTGCTCCTCCAGCTGACTCGAGGCGAGGTGAGCGCGGAACGCGTCGGCCGTGATGGCGAAGCCGTCGGGCACGCGCACGCCCAGCGGCGCGAGCGAGCCGATCAGCTCGCCGAGCGAGGCGTTCTTACCGCCGACCCGGGCGATGTCATTCAGGCCCAGCTCACTGAAGGGAATGGTGTAGCGGATGCTCTCGGTCGCCATGTGCGTGTCACCTTTCGCTGCCTCGGCCCCCAGCAGGAAGCGTGCCGCCACCGCTTCGCCCGCGGAGCGGCAGGCTCCTCGCAGCGTCCCGCGAAAGGTGAGTTTCGGCCCACACCCGGAGCCCGCAGAAATTGCGCCGCTTCTGCTCCCTGCGCAGCCGCTGCGCCGGGCGAGGCCAGCGCTCTGCATTTTCGCTGTTCGCTGCTGGCTGGCCTGCGGGTTGCAGTACCCTGCCGCAGTGCTCGACTCTTCTCGTCCTTCCGCCGCGCGCCTCTCGCGCCGAACCGCACCTGCCGACTGGACCCGTTCTTGGGCTGAGCGCGAGTGCACGCCGCAAAGCGCGATGCAGCGGATCCGCCCGGGGCGGCGCATCCTGATTGGTTCCGGTGCAGCCGAGCCGGTCACCCTCGTGGGCGCGCTGGCCACCCACGGTGGACACCTCGCGGACAATGACATCGTGCACCTGCTCACGCTCGGGCCAGCGCCCTACGTCGCTGCCGAGCTCGCGTCGCGCTTTCGTCACTCCGCGTTCTTCATCGGTCCCAACGTGCGGCAGGCCGTGCAAGAGGGGCGAGCGGACTTCATACCCGTCTTCTTGTCGGAGATTCCCGAGCTGATCCGCAGCCGGAGGGTGCGGATCGACGTGGCGCTGATCCAGACGAGCCCACCCGATCCACACGGCTACGTGAGCCTTGGCGTTTCGGTTGACATCGTGCGCGCCGCGGTGGAGAGCGCCGACGTCGTGCTGGCAGAGGTGAATCCGCGCATGCCGCGCACGTACGGCGATTCCTTCATCCACGCCTCGAAGATCCACGGCTGGATCGAGTCTGACCTGCCGCTGCCCGAGCTACCCATTGAGGCGCCCGGCGAGATCGAGGCCGCCATCGGCCACCACGTGGCGAGCCTCGTGCCGAACGGCGCCACCATCCAGACCGGCATCGGATCGATTCCGGACGCGGTGCTGGAGGCGCTCTCTGCGCACGAAGACCTGGGCGTGCACACCGAGATGCTGTCCGACGGCATGATGCGACTGGCCCGAGCGGGGGTGATCACGGGCGCGAAAAAGTCGCTCGTGCGCGGCAAGCTCGTGACCTCGTTCGTGATGGGCAGCCGCGCGCTGTACGAATGGGCGCACGAAAATCCGCAGCTGGAGATGCGCGGCTCCGACTTTACCAACGATCCGCGCGTGATCGCGCGCAACGACGGCATGATCAGCGTGAACTCGGCGCTGGCGGTCGATCTGACGGGTCAGGTTGCGGCCGACACTCTGCTGGGTAAGTTCTTCTCCGGCATCGGCGGGCAGGTCGACTTCGTGC
Source organism: Polyangiaceae bacterium (assembly GCA_025936205.1). The sequence continues at coordinate 16,011 of JAICTU010000011.1, forward strand.
GCGGAGCGGCGGGCAGCCGCGGCGGCAAGTCGATCATCGCGCTGCGCTCCACGGCCAAGCAGGGCACCGTGAGCCGCATTCGCGGCGCTTTCGAGGAGGGCGCCGGCGTCGTGACCAGCCGCGGGGACGTGCGCTACGTGGTGACGGAGTACGGCATCGCGGACCTGTGGGGCAAGAGCGTGCGCGAGCGAGCGCTGGCGCTGACCGAGATCGCGCACCCCGACTTCCGCGCGGAGTTGCTGTCCGAGGCGAAGCGGCGCCACTACGTGTTCGCCGACCAGGCCGTGCCCGGCGCAGTCTATCCCTGGCGCGAAGAGCGCAATGAAAAGCTTCGGGACGGCACTGGCGTGCTGGTCCGCCCGATTCGCATGAGCGACGAAGAGCCCTTGCGGCGGCTGCTCTACGAGCTCTCCTCCGAGAGCCGCTACCTGCGCTTCATGTGCCACAAGAGCGCGCACCCGCGCGAGGAGATGCAGAAGCTGGTCGACTCGGACTACGCGGCGAGCATGGCCTTGGTCGCGTGTGAGCCGGTGAGCGGGGACCTGATCGCGATGGCCCGCTACGACCTCGATCCGGGGACGGGCCTGGCGGAGATCGCGTTCGTCGTACGTGATGACTGGCAGCGCCGCGGCCTGGGCTCTTGCCTGATGCGGCGCATGGTGGAGATCGGCCGCGCGCGCGGTGTGCGTGGCTTCAGCGCCGACGTGCTACCCGGCAACATGGGCATGATGCTGGTGTTCCAGCAGAGCGGCCTGCCCGTGCAGAGCCGCTTTGATAACGGCGTGTACCACCTGGTGATGAAGCTACTGGAAAGTGACGCTCAGTGAGCGGGAAGAGCAGGGGGACAGATGGTTCAGGTAGAGGGGCGGCGAGAGCTGCAGGCCGAGGCGATGGAAGCGCAGCACGAGGTTCTGGCCTGCCTGATGCGCACTCTGGCCGAGCGGGATGCCGCCGGGGCCTCCAAGAAGGAGCTGGGCGCGCTGTTGGCGCAGCTGGAGAGCTTCACGGCAGGCCACTTCAAGGATGAGGAGGCCTACATGCAGGACCTCGGGCACCCCAAGCTCGACACGCATCAGCTGATTCATCGGGACCTGCTCGCCATGCTGCGCCGGCACGTCGACGAATTCGAAGCGGGCGACGGGCGACTGGGCTGCAGGCTACGCAGCTTCCTGGTGTACTGGCTGGGCGCGCACCTGGACGGCATGGACCGTCAGCTCGCCAACTTCAGCCGCTCGCTGCGCAGGCCCAAATCGGGGCCACATCGCTTGCAGTCGAAGCCGCAGGGCTGAGCCGCGCGACCCGAGCGACTCGAGGGGGCGAGCGCATCCGGTGGCTACGACCGGCGCGTTCGCCCCGCTCGAGCCCTCCCTCAAGCGCGCGGAGGACGCGCCAGCAGCACGGGCCGCCGCGTCTGCTCCAGCACGGCACTCGCGACCGAACCCAGGACCGCCCGAGAGATCCCGGTGCGGCCGTGCGTTCCCAGGCAGATCAGGTCTGCCCCGAGCCGCTCTGCCGCCTGGCAGATGGCGGTGTCGGGCTTCTTCGCTTCCAGCACGTGGACGTGGGTGGTCGCTGCAGCGCCACCGAAGTCGTGCGGCACGAGCGCGCGCAGCTGGCGCCGGATCTCGGACCGAGCGGGCGTGTCTTGCTCCGGGGCCGCAAAGACATCGTACGGCGTCAGGGGGTCGTGCGAGGTTTCCATCACGTGGACCAGGTGCACGTGTCCGGCGTAGGTGACAGCGGAGTAGGCGAGGGGGATGGCGGCGTTGCCGGTTGCCGAGAAGTCGGTGGCGACGACCACGCTGCGCAGCGGTTTCGTGGCCAGCTCGTGCGCGTCCGCCGGCGCGGGGATGCAGGCCACGGAGGTGCCCGCGCAACGCAGCACGTGGCGAGACACCGAGCCCTCCCAGGCGCGGGCCAGCGCACCGCGATGATGGCAGCCCACCACGACCAGGTCCGCCTGCTCCTTGGCCGCGAGCGCCGCCAGCCCGTCGCCGATGCGGCCGAAGTGCGGCTCCAGTCGGTAGCTGACCTTCGCGGCGCTGAACAGCGCCGCGAAGCGTTCGGAGTATTCCTGCTCCAGGCTGCGCGTGATGGTGGGATCGGTATCGACCCAGTTGCGGAACCCGCCGAGCCCCAGGCGCTGGAACTCCTCCGGCGCCCAGTACAGGTGCGTGAGCACGACATCGCACGGCCCGAACGCCGCCAGCGACGCAATCCAGCGCCCCGCCGTCTCGGAGCTGAGCGAGGCGTCGACGCCGAGCACCACGCGCAGCGGGCGGTTGCCGTGGATCCAGCTCTCGAACGCCGCCGCCTCGCGCACGACCAGCACCGGCACATGGGTGCGCTCCGCGGTGCGGTCCGCGTGGCTACCCAGCTGCCATGTGCCCGGGCGGCGCTGCCCGAGCGCGCCGATCACGATCAGATTCGCGGACAGCTCGTTCGCGACCTCGCGGAGCACCTCATCGGGCGGCCCGATCTTCACGTGCGACTCGACCCGCACGTTGGAGTGCCGCAGGCGCTCGGCGCGCCGCTCGAGGTGCGCCGCCGCGAAGCTGAGCAGCGGATCGTCCGGCGCGTTGCTGCGCGCCTCCACCGGCACGTCCAGCGCGTGCACCAGATGGAGCGGCTGCCGCATCTTGACGGCGAGACGGCTCGCAACCTCTATCGCCTCGTTCGAGGCCTCCGAGAAATCCGTTCCACACACGATAGCCATTGGGCGGGCTCCTTCGCTCTGATCTGTCCCACCTCCTTTCACGCTTCATGCCAGCCGCGCACCTGCTCGAAACGCCGCCTAGCGGGTGGGCTTCCGCAAAGCTTGCGTCGCCCGCGGTGCCCGGCGCACGGCTTGCGCCGGCGCTAGCTGGCTCGGGACGGCGCCGGAAAGACTTCGATACGATTCAGCACCCGGACGACGCCGGCCAGGTTGCACAGAGCTCGTTCTGCGTCTTCACGCTGCTGGCGCGATTCGACCTTGCCCTCGAGCAGCACCTCGCCCGCGCTCACGGTTGAACGGATCTTGGTGTCGGGGACCAGCACGTTCCAGATCAGCGCGTCACGCACGGTTCGCGCGATCTGTGCGTCGGTACGGCCGCTGCCCGGCTCCTTCACCTGGATTTCGTTGGCCACGTCCAGCACGCCCGGCACGCGGTGCGCTGCCTGCTGCGCGGCCCGGCGCTTTTCCAGGCTCGGCAGCGTGCCGCTGAGCACGACGATCCCGCAATCCACCGCGACCCCGACTTCTGCCTCGCGGAACTGGCTGTCCCACTCCAGTTCGCGCAGCACTTCGCGCTGGAGCTCCGCGTCCGATCTGGCCATATTTCCTCCTGCGCGGCCTTCGGAGCCGCTCTTCCAGCGAAGCAGGAGCTATGCCAGCCGCGGCTCAGGTCCGTCGCAGCCCGCGCAACTCGTGCTCCAGCGACTCGATGCGCTCGAGCAACTCCACGATCACGGCGGTGCCCTCCAGATTCACGCCGAGGTCGCGCTGTAGCCTCACGCAGCGCTGAACGCGCAGCGTGACCTCGCCGGCATACTTCCCCGGGCCGGGAGCGTTGCTCTCCAAAATGGGGCCTTCGATAATCCCGAACTCCACCAGTTGCTCGACGAAGCTCTGCTCCACGCCGCAGCGCAGCGCGATCTCGTGCAACGTGAGAGCATGAATCGAACTCGTCATGCTGCATCCTCCGGCCGCGCGCGAAAGCGCGAGATCTCTGCCCAGCGCTCGAGCAGCTGGCGTTCTTCCGTGCTCAGCTCGCTCGGCACGTCGATTCGTAGCTCGGCGTACAGGTCGGAGCGCGAGCCTTCCGCGTTGGGGTAGCCCTTGCCCTTGAGCCGGATTTTGCGCCCGCTCGAAGAGCCCGGCGGCACTTTCACCCGTACGCTGCCGTCCAGCGTCTGCAGGTTGACGGTGGCGCCCAGCGCCGCTTCCCACGGCGCGACCGCGAGTACCGTGTACACGTCTTCGCCTTCCAGACGGAAGTGTTCACTGGGCCGTAGCCGCACCTGCAGGTACAGGTCGCCCGTGGTGCCGCGAGGCGAGCGCCCACCTTGTCCTGCCAGGCGGATCCGCTGCCCTGCGCGCACGCCGGGCGGGATGCGCACGTTGTACTGGCGCTGTTCGCCGCTCGCCGGGTCCAAGAGCGAGATCGAGTGCTCGCCGCCGCGAAAGGCCGATTGCAGATCGAGCTCGAAGGCGGCTTCGTGATCGGCGGCCGCCGGCGACCAGCCAGCCCCCGCGCCGCGCCCGCCACGAAATGGGCCGCCGAAGAACGCCTCGAAGACGGAGCCCATGTCCTGAAACTGGCTCGGGTCAAAACCCTCGGTGTCGAAGTCGTGCTGCACGCGCTGGCGCTGGTTCGGATCCGGCGGCGGAGCGTGCCCTTCAGCTACGGCCTTCCAGTCCTCGCCGTAGCGATCGTAGAGCTCGCGCTTCTTGGCATCCTTCAGGACCTCGTTGGCTTCGTTGACGTCCTTGAAGTGCTGTTCGGCGCCCTGCTCCTTGCTCACGTCGGGGTGATATTTGCGAGCCAGCTTGCGATACGCGCGCTTGATCTCGTCCTCTGATGCCGTCTTCGGCACGCCGAGCACTTCGTAGTAGTTCTTGTAGGCCACGTGCGCTGCTTTCCGCGGAGCTCGACCGATACCCCAATCCAGAGCGCGGGGGAACTTCCCAAGCGAGCGGGGCAGAATGTCACTTCGAGGCTGGCGGTCGGTCGGTTGGCGATCCCGCATCCACCCCGCGCTCAGCGCGGCGTTGATGCCGACAGGTGCCGCTGGATCGTCCGCGAGCTGATGCCCAGGCGGCGCGCGGCCCGCGACTGATTGCCCTGCTCGAGCTCCAGCGTCGCCTCGATGATTTGCGCGATCGAGCTCCGCAACGGCTGATCCAGTGGTACCGCGACACTCGTCCCCCTCGAGACCGGGGGAAGCGGGCCCGGGTCTGCGCGGCTTGCCGCGCGCAGCGAGGCGGGGAGATCCTCCACGCGCACGCGCCTGCCGGCACGAAGCAAGACCGCGAGCTCCAGCACGTTGCGCAGCTCCCGGATATTGCCGGGCCAGGAGTGTCTCCGGAGCTGCGCCAGCGCGCTTCGCGTCAGCTTGGGCGCCGTCAGATCATGGCGTGCGGCGAGCTGAGCCAGCAACTGCTGGATCAGCGGGGCCAGATCTTCCTGGCGCTCGCGCAGCGGCGGCACCCGCAACTGGATGCCCTGGATCCGGTAGTACAGATCGCCCCGGAAGCGCCGTGCCTGCACCTCGTCTTCCAGCGGTCGCAACGTCGCACACACGAGCCGCACATCGACGCTGATCTTCTCCGACCCGCCGACGCGCATGAATTTCTGGTTCTCGAGAAAGCGAAGCAGCTTGCCCTGCACGCCGAGCGGCATGTCGCCGATCTCGTCGAGGAACAGCGTGCCCCCGTGGGCGGGCTCGATCTTGCCGCGCATGCGCTCCGTCGCCCCGGTGAACGAGCCCTTCTCGTGACCGAACAGCTCACTCTCGAACAGCGCCTCCGGCACGGCGGCGCAGTTGATCGGGATGAAGGGCCCCGCGTGCCGTGCCGAGAGCTCGTGAATGCGGCGGGCCAGCACCTCCTTGCCGGTTCCGCTCTCTCCGACCAGCGACACCGCCACCTGCTTGGGAGCGATGGCGCGCAAGGTGCGATCGAGCTGGCGCATGCTGCGCGAGCACATGATGGGTTCGAACACCACATCGGAGCTGCGGCCCGATCGCTTCACCATGGCCCTCTGCTCGAGCGAGCGCTCCGTGCTGCGGCCAGGTCGAAAAGGCAGAACCAGCGCACCATTGCCGGGAAAGGTACGACAAATTGTCGAAATCGCAAGCTGCGGGCCGGCGCCGGCGCCCGCAGCGCCGAGTCCGGTCTCTTTTTCAGCTTGGTCCGGTAGTTGCTGGCGCGGCGACGGGCGAAGTCCGTTCGGAGGCGGCGCGAGGAGCAGCGATGGCAGGAACGCACGCGAGATCAGCTCCGGGGGCCGCGGGAGCGCTGATCGTTGGGGACGCCGCCGACCTGCTGGGGCAGCTCCGCGACTATCTGGCGCATGCGGGCGTCGAGGCCCGCGCCACTCGGCGGCTGGAGGACGCCTGGCGGAGAGGCGGCGCCGAGGCCATCGTGCTCTTCCCGGATGACTTCGATGCGGGAGAAGTGACGGACGGGCTGAGCCGCTTGCTCACACGCTCGCCGTGTCCCCGGGTCATCGTCATCACGGCGGGGCCGCGGCTCTTCGAACCTCTGATCGAGTGCTTCGCCTCCCGCGACTCGATCGTGATCCTGCCCAAGCCCGTCTGGGGCTGGGCGATCCTCGACCTGTTGCGGAGCTGGCAGCCGGCGCCCCGCTGAGCTCGTCAGCCCGCTCTGCCCCCGGGGCCGCCGGTCACGATGCGGGGCACGGCCTTTCTCCAGAGCCGAAGAACGTGGGGCAGCTCGCGGTCGATGCACACCGTCTGATAGCCGGCGGGCAGCTTTCCACCGAGGCCGTTGTAGGTGAGGACGTAGCTGCCGGCGCGGGCCGCGCTCAGCAGCTCGCGCACGGCCCTCAGATCGCGCGCGTAGCGGTCTGCGCCGAGCTCGACCTCGTCATCGATCCGGGAGCTCGAGGCGAGCAGGTTCTCTTCGAACGGATTGTAGAAGTAGTAGGCGTCCACGTTGGGCAGCCGCACGCGACCCAGCCTGCCGTGAAGGAAATGCACGCGCTGCTGAACGCCAAACGACAGGGCCAGGGAACGCGCACACGCCACCAGGCGCTCGCGCTGCTCCAGGCCCGTGAAGTGACAGTACCCTGCGAGCGCGGCCGCCACACAGAACTTGCCCGCGCCCGCGCCGATGTCGAGCACGGTGCGGATCCGAAACTCATCGAACCACTCCGCGGCTCGCACGGCGACAGCCAGGGGCGTCCAGTGCTGGGAGGAGAGCGCGCGTGCCTCGCGCGACAGATGGCGGTCGAAGGCAGCGTCTCCGGGCAGACGCCCGTCGGCGAGCTCCGCGGCCATCTGCCGGGCCTCGATCAGCGAGTCCGATGAAGGCGGGGCGCCTCGGGGAGGGACCAGGGAAAGTGAGTGCGGCCCAGCGTGTGGATCTGTCATGCTCCGGCGGGCCTCAGTCGGCGGCTGCGGCGGAGAACCCGCCGTCGTCTCCGCTCCGCGTCTTGCGCCACATCCGCAGCACACAGGGAAGAGCTGGTTCGGTGCGGATGGGCTGATAGCTCGCGGGCATGCAGCCGCCGAAGCCGTTATACGTCAGCGCCAGCGTGCCCGCTGGCGCGCGCCGGAAGGTGTCCAGAACGAGATTCACATCGAGCGCGTAGCGAGCGCAGCTCAGCTCCACATCGCGCCCGAGAGCGTCGCCCGGACCGTACAGGTTCTCCGCGAACGGATTGTAGAGGTAGTACGCGCTGCCCGCCGGGAGCGACGTCTCCCCCAGCGAGCCCTCGACGAAGCTCGCGCGCTGCTCGAGACCGAATTGACGCGCCAGTTCACGGGCGACCGCCACCAGCCGTGGCCGGTGCTCGATCCCCAATACTTCGCAGCGGCTCGCCAGGGCGACCGTCAGACAGAACTTGCCCGGCCCAGCGCCGATGTCGACGACCGTCCGGGCCCCTTCCTCCTCCAGCCAGCGCGCTGCCGTCAGCGCCACGGCCAGGGGGGTCCAGTATTCGCTGGAGACCCGCTGCAGATCCGCGGGCAGAAGCTGGTCGAAGGCGGGATCGGGAGGGCAGTGTCCCGCGCGGAGTCTGCCCGCGAGCCAGGCGGCAGTGGCGAGCGGCCAGCTCTCCGTCGCGGGCTGCTCGATACTCCGGGGAATGGCAGCGGATTCGGGCTCCGTGGGCCTCGAGCTGGCGTTCATGCTGAGGCGCTGCCCAGCACGATCCGTGCCGCAGGCGCCCATCCCGATCGGGCCTGCCGGCCCTAGGATAGCCCGATATTTCAGATCGTGGGTCTCGACGCCGGCACCCCGACCGCCTCCCTCCACAGCTTGCAAGGCCGTCCGCAGGCCGCGCTGGTGCGCGGCCTTCTTCGCGCCAGGGCGTCACTAATGAGCGGTGTGAGGTCGTCAAAGTGACGACATTTTGTCCATTTGGGTCCGCTTGCCCGTGCTCGCCTCGGCGCCCGGCCGATGCCGGGCGATTTCGGCGCCGGGGTGGCTGGCGCGCCCCTTGCTATCGGCGCTGGCAGATGAACTCATGGGAGAGCAGGGCCTGGGGGCAAGGCGGGGCGCACGAGCGTCCGTATCACCTCGTCTCGACCCACGGCTCGAGAGCCGCCGGGGCGAGGACGCGAGGATGAGCGAACCATGAGCTTGTTTCAGTCGCTGCGGGTGCGCCGTTCGCAGGGCACGCAGTATATCCGCGACCTCCGCAGCGCCGTCCCCACCGGCTTTCGGGGACTACCCGTGATCGGCGAAGGGCCGTGCGGCGAGTGCCGCGGCTGCCTCGAGGTCTGTCCAACGGCCGCGCTCAGCGCGCCCCCGCTGCGTCTGGATCTCGGGCGCTGCATCTTTTGCGGCGAGTGCGCGGATGCCTGCCCGGAGGGCAAGATTCGCTTCACGGCCGAGCCCAAGCTGGGCGCGGCGCGGCGCGAAGACCTGCTGCTCGGCGAAGGGGCTTCCGAGCCGCTGCGCGTGAAAGCATCCGCCACCTTCGCCAAGCTGTTCGGTCGATCGTTGAAGCTGCGGCAGGTCTCGTCGGGGGGCTGCAACGCCTGCGAGCTGGAGCTGAATGCCGCCACCAACGTGAACTTCGACGTGCAGCGCTTCGGCATCGAGTGGGTGGCATCGCCCCGTCATGCCGATGCTCTCGTGCTCACGGGGCCGCTGACGCAGAACATGAAAGAGGCGGTCCGCCTCGCCTGGGAGGCCATGCCGGAGCCGCGCTTCCTGGTGGCGGTCGGCGCCTGCGCGATCTCGGGCGGCCTGTATCGCGAAGCCGCGGCCATCGACCGGACCTTTCTCGACAGCGTCGGCCCGGCGCTGTTCGTGCCCGGGTGCCCGCCGCACCCGCTCACGTTCGTGAATGCCCTGCTCGATTTTCTCGGCGTCGAAGCATGAGTCTCTCGCTCTTCCTGCTCGCCATCCCGGTGCTCGCGCTGGGCGCGCTGCTCGCGCTGGTCTCGGGTTCCAACCGGGCCAGCGCAGCGATCGCTCTCGCCTCGCAGGCGGGTGCGATCGGGCTGGTGCTGGCCGGGGCAGGGGGCTGCCTGTTCGGCGGGGCCGCGCTGGAGTCGATCTGGCCCTGGCCGCCGCCGATCAACGCCATCGCCTTTCGCGTCGACGCTCTGGGCGCCTTCTTCCTCGCCTGGTCCCTGCCGCTGACCTGGCTCGGCACGCTGTACGCGGTCGGCTATCTGCGGCCTTACTTTGCGCAGGGGCGGCACGGGGGCACTCACTTTGCCCTGCTGAACCTGATCGCGCTCTCTTTCGTGCTGATCTACTCGGTGCAGAACGCCCTGGTGTTCCTGCTGGGCTGGGAGATCGCCGCGGTCGCGGCCTGGTTGCTCGTGATCTGGGACTACCGCAGCCAGAAGATCCGTTTTGCGGGCTTCAACTATCTGGTCTCGACCCACGTGGGCCTGTTCGTGCTCGTCGCGGCGTTCATGCTGCTGCACAGCAAGACGGGCTCGATGGACTTCGCCGCCTTCGCCGCCTTCCTCGCCCGGCCCAGTCCCACGCGCGGCACGGTGTTTCTGCTGCTCGGCGTCGCGTTCGCCCTCAAGTCGGCGTTCTTTCCGTTCCATAGCTGGCTGCCGCGCGCGCACGCGGCGGCGCCCGCGCACGTGTCCGCGCTGATGTCGGGCGTGATCCACAAAGCCGGGCTGTTCGGCTTCCTGCGCTTCACGCTGCTGATGGGCCGCCCCGAGGAGTGGATGGGCTGGACCGTGCTGGCGTTCGGTGCCGTATCCGCCTTCTCCGGCGTGCTGTACACCTCCACCCAGCGCGACCTGAAGCGGTTGCTCGGCTATTCCTCCACCGAGAACGTGGGCATCGCCGCCATGGGCTTCGGGCTTGGTTATCTGGGCTGGTGCTGGGGCAATGCCAGCCTGGCTTTGATCGGTTTCGCGGGCGGCCTGCTGCACGTGCTTCATCACGCGCTGTTCAAGTGCCTCTCATTCTATGCCGCGGGCTCCGTGTATCAGGCGGCGCACACGGTCGACCTGGAGCGCCTGGGCGGCCTCGCGCAGCGGCTGCCGCGCACGGCCGCGCTGTTCTTGCTGGGCAGCCTGGCGGGGTCGGCGCTGCCGCCCTTCAACGGCCTGGTGAGCGAGTTCATCCTCTACACCGGGTTGCTCTCGGGTCAGGCGCCGGCTCCCGAAGCCAACGTGGCCCTGGTGATCGGAGCGGCCGCGCTCGCCTTCGTGGGCGGGGTGAGCGCGCTCGCCAGCGTGCGCGCGTTCGGCGTGGCGTTCCTCGGCAACCCGCGTGACCCCTCCGTCCAGGTGGGCGGCGAAGCGCCGGCCTCGATGCTCGTCCCGATGCTCGGCCACGCGCTGCTCGTGCTCGCGAGCGGCCTGTGGCCTCAACTGGCGATCGGCCTGGCGCGCGGCAGCCTCGCGCTGTTTCCGTTCGCGAGCGGAGCCAGCCTGGACGCTTCCCTCGCGCCGGTGGGAGCGCTCGCCGCCGCCAGCCGCCTGCTCGCCGCCGCGTTGCTCGCGCTGGGCCTCGCCGGCTGGTGGAAGGGCCGCGCCGCGCGGCGCAGCGCGACCTGGGGCTGCGGCTACACCGCAGCGAGCGCGCGCATGCAATACACCGGCAGCTCTTTCAGCGAGCACCTGGCGCGCATCTTCGAGCCCTACATGCCCGTCTCGCGGCGCGAGCGGCTGCCGAACGAGCTGTTCCCGCAGAAACACGGGCAGATCGGCACCCACCACGCCGACGCGGTGGAGCGGCGCATCTACGACGTCGTGGCGCGCGGAGAAGATGCCATCAGCGACTTCGCGGCGCGCCTTCCTGCACACTCGCGCTTCGCGTTCGCGGCCGGCCTGTTCGCTGTGATCGTGCTGGGCGCGGTCGCTTCGGGAGGCTGGCGATGAGCGCGAGTCTGCCGCTCAATCTGCTCAGCTTGCTGCTGTTGCCGCTGCTCCTCAGCGGCTGGATCCAGCGCGTGAAAGCGCTGTGGTCGGGACGCAAGGGCCCGCCGCTGCTCCAGCCGGCGTACGATGTGCTGCGGCTGCTGCGCAAGGCCCCGGTCTACAGCAGCACGACCACGCCGCTGTTCCGCATCGGGCCCTGGTTCGTGCTCGCGACCACGCTCGGCTCGGCCGCGCTCGTGCCGCTGTGCGGCGCGCCCTCGCTGGCGTCGTTTCCGTTCGACTTCGTCTGGTTCGCATACGTGTGGGGCCTGGGCCGTGTCGCCCTGATGCTCGCCGCGCTCGACACGGGCAGCTCCTTCGAAGGCATGGGCTCGGCGCGCGAGGCGACGTTCTCGACGCTGCTCGAGCCGGTGCTGTTCCTGGTCGCGGCGGCGCTGTGCCTGAAGTCCGGAGTCCACACGCTCGACGGCGCTCTGCGCGGCGATCTCGGCGGCTCCGCCTGGCTGCTCCGGGCTTGTGCCGCGCTCGCGCTGGCGGTGGTGCTCCAGGTCGAGTCCGCGCGCATGCCCGTCGACGACCCCACCACCCATCTCGAGCTGACCATGGTGCACGAGGTGATGGTGCTCGACCACAGCGGCCCGGATCTGGCCGTGATACAGATCGCCGCGGCGACCAAGCTGTTCATCGGCAGCTCGCTGGTCGCCAGCTTGCTCAACCCCTGGGCGGCATCCGGCGGGCCCGGGGCCTGGGGCGCGCAGCTGCTGATTTCGTTTGCGGTGGTGACCGCTGTCGGTACCGTCGAGTCGCTGATCGCGCGTCTGAGGCTGCACCTGGTCCCGAGCTACATCGCCATCGCCCTGGGTTCGGGGGCGGTCGCGCTGCTACTCGGCGCCTGGGGAGCGGTGCAGGCACCATGAGCCCGTTGCTGATCGCGCTGCTCGGTGCGCTGCTCATTCCGCTGTTCGTGGGCACCTGGCGCATGAGTTTGCTCGGGTTGGCGCTGCAAGGCTGGATCCTGGCCGCGCTGGCCTATCCCGAGCTGCAACCGCTGCGTTCCGCTCACGCCTGGCTGACGCTCGCCGACCTGGGGTTGGTGCGCGGTGTGCTGGTCCCACTCGCGTTGTACACGGTGCTGCGCGCGCAGGGCGCGCCGGCGCGAAACGACACCCTCGCTCCGAACCTGTTCTCGTGGACGCTGACGCTGGGCATGGTGCTCGCGGCCTTCAATCTCTCCGCCATCTTGGTCAGCGACCCCGGTCGGGAGCAGACGCTGGTGGCGATCGCCGCCGCCGGCGTGCTGCTCGGCCTTCTGGTGCTGGCCAGTGCCACGGGCCCATTCAGCCAGATGGTGGGGGCGCTACGCATCGAAAATGCCATCGCGATCCTGGAACTGAGCCAGACGCACGAGTCTTCCACCGTGCTCGAGCTGGCGATGCTGGGCCTGTTCCTGGCAACGGTCGGTCTGTTTCGCTGGTACCTCGCCAACTTGCAGGCGTCGGATTCCGCCGCGCCGCAAGCGGGCCCCGGGGTGCGGGGTGCCCCCGCAAACGAACCCGCTCCGGATAGCCTGACTTTATGAATCCCCTGGCTCTGGTCCTGGTCCCCACGGTGCTGAGCTTGGGCCTCGCGCTGCGCCGCGTGCGCGAGCAGGCGCGCCTGCTGCTGGTGGCCGCCGCGGTCGTCGGCTCGGTGCTCGCTTTCGCCCACGCCATGACGTCCTCGCGCGAGCTGTGGCTCTGGGGCTACGTGCGGCTGGACGCCACTTCCCGGCTGTTCGTGGCGCTGATCAACCCGATCTTCCTCGGCGTATCCTGGTACGTGGCGGGCCGCCTGACGGCGACGCCCGCCCTCCATGCCGGCTTCGGGCGCTTCGCGGCTCTGGCCCTGACGTTCCTCGGAGCCGCCAATGCGGCCGTGCTCGGCAACCATCTGCTGGTGCAGTGGATCGCGCTGGAGATCACCACTCTGGTGGCAGCGCCCTTGATCATCCGTCCGGGGGTGTCCCGTTCACGCACGGCCTCCTGGCACTATCTACTCTTCTCCTCCGTCGGCCTGGGCCTGGTGTTGCTCGGCTTCCTGTGCCTGAGCCGGGGGCTGGAGGCCGCTGGCCACGTGCCGAGCTACTTCATCGACCAGCTCGCGGCGTTGAAGCTCACCGGTACCGGCCCCTGGGGTAACCTGGGGCTGTCGCTGGTCCTGCTCGGCCTCGGCACCAAGCTGGGGCTCGCGCCGATGTACACCTGGTTGCCGGAGGCGTACGACGAGGCGCCTCCGGCGGTGACGGCCTTGCTCGGCGCCGTCCAGTTCAATGCCGCGCTCGTGCTGCTGCTGCGTGTGCTGCAGGTCTATCGCCCCATCAACCCCAGCCTGGTGACCAACGAGCTGCTGATCCTGGGGCTCGCGTCCATGGTCACCTCGGCGGCGAGCATCATCGCGACCTGGAACATGAAGCGCCTGATCGCGTACGCCGCGGTCAACCACGCGGGCGTGATCGCGATCGGGCTGGCGCTCGGCAAAGGCGCGGCCTACGGCGTGTTGATTTACGTGATCAGCAACGCCTTCATCAAGGCCATCCTCTTCCTCACCGCGGGCAAGATCAAAGCCCACTACCGCACCGAAGACACGCGCGAGATCTCCGGGCTGATCAAGGACCTACCGTACAGTGGCGTGTTCTTGCTCGTGGGCACGCTGGCGTTGCTCGGCTTCCCGCCGTTCGGCAGCTTCTTCGGCGAGCTGCTGATCCTGTCGGCGCTGGTCAGCTCCGGCCACCTGTACGTGTTCGCTGCCTTCTGCGTCGTGATCACGATCACCTTCGTGGCCACGGGGCGCACCATCTTTCCCATGATCTGGGGCCTGCCGAAGAAGGTCCACAACTGGCCGCGCCAGACCTTCCTCGCCGTCTCGCCCAAGGCCGGGTTCTTTGTGATCCTGGTCGTGCTCGGCCTTTACATCCCACCGGCGCTGAGCGGGCTCTTGGAGCGGGTGGCGGCGTCGCTGGAGGGGCCATGAGCAGCTCGGCGCTGGTCTGCCGGCTCGACGCGCGCCAGATGCCCGTGCTGCCCCCGCGCGAGTGGCGCGACGAGCTCGCGCTGCGCTACCAGCTGGGCGCCCGCTGCCTCACGCTCTATGGTCGCGCGCAGGAGAGGCGCATCCGCATCACCGCCGTGCTGCGCGAGGCCGACGGCGTCCTGCGCGTGCTGCGCACCGAAACCTCACCCGAAGAGGGCTACCCGGAGCTCACCACGCAATGGCCCGCGTTGCATTGCTTCGAACGCGAGCTGCACGAACAGACGGGTCTGAACCTCGCCGGCCATCCCTGGCTCAAGCCGATCCGCTTTGAAGGCCGCGAGCGCGCGGCGCTGGACGCCTATCCCTTCTACCGGATCGAAGGCAAAGAGGTGCACGAGGTCGCGGTGGGCCCGATCCACGCCGGCGTGATCGAGCCGGGCTCCTTCCGCTTCCAGTGCCTGGGCGAGCAAGTCCACCATCTGGAGGTCCACCTCGGCTATCAGCACCGGGGCGTCGAGCGCCTGCTGCGCGCCGGCGACCCTCGCGCCCTCGCGCCCTGGGTCGAGACGATCGCGGGCGACAGCAGCACTGCCCACACCTGGGCTTACTGCGCGGCGCTGGAGGCCCTGGCCGGGCAGGAGCTCGAGCTGGAGGCGGAGATCGCGCGCGCGGCCGCGCTGGAGCTGGAGCGCGTCGCGATGCACCTCGCCGGTCTTTCGGGGCTCTGCGCAGACCTCGGCTTCTTGCAGGGCGCCAGCACGTATGGTCGCCTGCGCACCACCGCCATCAACACCACCCAGCGCCTGTGCGGCAGCCGCTTCGGGCGCGGTGCGCTGCGGCCGGGCGGCACCCGCCTGCGCCTGGAAGGCGATCTCGTGAAGATCCTGCGCGAAAATCTGGAGCTGTTGCGCGCGGACCTCGCGCTGATCGACGAGCTCTTTCTCTCCTCGTGGACAGTCCGCCACCGTCTGCAGGGAGTGGGCGTGCTGACGGAGCCCCGCGCGCGCGAGCTGGGCATCGTGGGTCTCGCTGCTCGCGCGTCGGGGGTACCGATCGACGCCCGCGCCACGGCAGGCGGCGCTTACTCCGCCGTGGCGATCGAAACGGTGACCCAGAGCGACGGGGACTGCTGGGCGCGCGCTCGCCTGCGCTGCGAAGAGCTGGGCGCCTCGCTGCGCTGGCTGGCGGGCATCGTCGCGCTCTACCCGAGCTGGCGGCCCTGCAGGCAACCCCTGGGCCCGCTCGCGCCGGACCAGCTCGCGATCGCCGTGGTCGAAGGCTGGCGCGGGGAAGTGATCCACTGTCTCGAGACCGACGCCAGTGGCGCACTCGCAAACTACAAGGTGCAGGACCCCTCGCTGCGCAACTGGATGGGGCTCGCGATTGCCATGCGCCAGAACGAGATTTCCGACTTTCCGATCTGCAACAAGAGCTTCGACCTCTCGTACTGCGGTAACGACCTGTGAGCGCGCGGCCAGCGCCGTCCTGCGCCCGAGCGCACCAAGCTGCCGAGATCACGGCCGATGTTACTTCGATGTAACTCAGGCGATAGCTGGCCCGGTCAGCCCGAGAATTTAACCCGGCCCATGAGGAAGTCCCGCCAGCGATCGTTGGCGCAGCTGAGCCGCGTGTACGGGACCGAATCAGTGCTAACGTGGGCCCATGAACGAAGAACATCACGACCCTGCGGCGGCGGTCCGTCGCGCCTGGAGTACGCTGCGGCTCAACGCGCTCCAAGCCATTGTCAATGAAACGATCGTCGGGTTGCAGCGGCTCGAACCGAGTGAGCTGCTCGGTCGCCCTTTGTCCGGGCTCGAGCAGCAACGGGAAGGCAATCCAATCCAAGCCGCTCTCGAAGCCTGCAGTGTGGAACTGCGCGAGGAGTCCGGCATGGCCGATTCGCACGAGCAGCGGCTGTTGCAGCGGCGACGAGTTCACGAAAGCATGAGCGAACAGCCCCAGGCCTGGACGAGCACCTTTCAGGAAGCGTTCGAGAAGTATCGGCTGGCGGCGGGGCGCTCCCTCGAACGCTCATTGAACCGAGGCGGGCCGGCGCACAGCTAGGTTGCCGGCGCCGGCGCTCGGATTTACCAGGACCTGGAAGCGACGCCCTTCCGAGAGCACGCTCGGATCCGAACCTTCCACGAACGGAGCGTGGCGCCGGCTCAGCTGGTGCCCCGGCACACAGCAGGCGAGCGTGAAGGCCACGTTCCAGCGCAACTGGTCGAGCACGTCATCGATCGGCAGATGCGCGTGGACACAGGTGACGAGCACCGGCATCGGCGGCAGCGCATTCAGCTCGGCCGCGACCTGCTCGATCGCGGCCTTGCGCCAGCTCAGCCGCTGGATGCCGTGCTCCTGCGCCCAGCTCTCCAGCAAGGGCAGGTTCAGGCACGGATCGATGCTGATGTTATCGGCGCGAGTCTTGAGCGCAAACAGCGCCGCGGTGCGTGCGTGCGCGCCGTCGCCGATGTGCAACACCCGGCACGGGCCCTCGGACGGCAGAAACGGCCGCAGGTGCTCCAGCGCCGAGTAGCTCTCGGTCAGCTCCTTGGCGGGGCGCGTGGCCTTGGCGAACAGGGGCCAGAGCGCGGCAAACGAATTGCGGCGCATCAGACGATCCAGGTAGTTGCTGTTGGGGGCCGCGGACATCAGACCTCGAAGTTGAAGCCGGACTTTACCAGATTTGTGGTCGAGCTCAGATCAACGCGGCCGGGCAGGGGCTCGAAGAGCAGCTGGTACGGCCCGGGAACCTTGATCTCACGGTAGGTGACCACCTGTCGCCGACGAGGCGCCCATCACCCGGCAATTTGATCTTCAGCTGGGCCATTTCGCCGAGCATTCTGTAAACAAAGGCTCGTCCCCCGGTAAACCGAGAAAGTTTCTGCGACCGTTCGTTTGTGGGGCAGTCAGCGCCGCGGCGTAGCCGTCGTTTCGACCCCGGGCACCTCGTCATCGAGCAGCATGCGCAGCGGCGGCGTCTCCAGATCATCGAGCTGCCCGCGGCGAGTCGCCCAGACGAACGCGAACACCCCGGAACCCGCCAGCAGCACTGCAATGGGCACGGCGACAAATAGGACGCTCATGATCCGCTCCGAAACATGCGCCGGCGATAGGAGTGAGCGACCACGCTGAGCGAGCTCGCCGGCATGATGATGGCTGCCCAGATGGGAGTGATATGCCCGCTCAGCGTGAGCTCCACGGCGAGCAGGTTGTAGACGAGCGAGCAGGCGAGATTGGTGCGGATCACGTCCAGCGCGCGGCGCGAGCCTGCCACCAGGTCCAGGACGGGGGCCACACCGGCGCGGGCCGCGAACACGTGCGCCGCCTGCAGGCTGGCTTCGGCGCCGCCGTGCACGGCGATGCCCACGCTCGCGGCGGCCAGCGCCCCCGCGTCATTCACGCCGTCCCCGACCATGAACACGTTGCCCTGGGCGCGCGTCTGCTCCACCCAGGCGAGCTTGTGCTCCGGGCTCTGCTCGCCGCGCCACAGCTCGAACAGGCGAGTCCCCGCGCTGCGGTCGAGCCGCTCCACCAGCGCGTCGACCACCTGCTGCCGATCCCCCGACAGGATCGCCAGGCGGTAGCCCAGCCCGCGCAGCCGCAGCAACGTGGCGGCGGCATCGGAGCGAATGGGATCCCCCAGGCTGAGCACGGCACGTACCGCGCCCGCCACGCACACGACAGTGGGCGTCAGCGCTGCCAGCGACAGCCGCTCCACGGCGCTCTGTGCCCACTCCGGCAGCGGCCCCGGGACGGCATGCGGAGCGCTCAGCGACACCCGTTGCCCGGCGACGATTCCGGATACGCCCGCGCCCTGACGCTGCTGAACCTCCGCGACCGGCAGGCTCTCCACGTGCGCGAGTGCCCGAACCAGCGCGCGGGCGATCGGATGCGCCGACTGCGCCTCGAGCGACTTCACGAGCGGCTTCACGCTCTCGTCGCCCACCCACTCCACCAGGCTCAGCTGGCCCTCGGTCAACGTCCCCGTCTTGTCAAAGGCGATCCAGCCGGGTCGCGCCAGCGCCTCCAGCGAGGCGCCGCCCTTGATCAGCAGCCCCGCCCGAGCCGCCTGGCCCAGCGCGGAGCTCACGGCGAGCGGCGTGGCCAGCGCCAGCCCGCACGGACACGTCACGACCAGCAAGGCGATGGCCGTTTCGAACGCCGTGGCGACGCCGGCGGGCAACCAGATCAGGAAGGCCAGCAGCGACGCGCCCAGCACGCCGACCAGGAAGTACGCGGAGACGCGATCGGCCAAGAGCGCGATCGGTGCGCGCTGCAGCGCCGCGTGCTGGACCTCGCGCAGAATGCGCGCCGCGCGCGTCGCCGAGCCGCTCTGCTCGCTGCTGATCACCAGCCGCGCTGCGAGGTTGGTCGTGCCCGCCAGCACGCTGCTACCGGGTGACACGGCTTCGGGCTGCGATTCGCCGGTGAGCCAGGCGCGATCGACCGCCGACTGCCCGGCAAGCACGTGCCCGTCCACCGGAATCACCTCGCCCGCGAGCACCTCGATCTGCGCGCCCTCGGGCACGCTCTCGGCCGGAACGATCTGCACGGAGCCGTCCGGGGCGAGGCGCCGCGCGCTGTGCGGCGTGAGCGCCTGCGCGCTGCCTGCGCGTTGCTCGGCGCGGCGCTGCTGCGCGCCCTGGAGATAGCGCGCCGAGAGCAACACGAAGATCAACATCGTGAGCGAGTCGAAGTAGATGTCGCCGTGACCGCGCGCCACGTTCAGCGTGCCCGACACGGCGGCGAGTACGATGCCCAGGCTCAGCGGCAAATCCATGTGCGCGCTGCGCGTGCGCAGCGCGGCCCACGCGCCGCGGTAAAACACCTGGGCCGACCAGAGCACGGCCGGCAGCGAGACCAGCAGGCTCCAGATCCGGAAATAGCCGAGCAGCGCCGGATCCATGTCCGAGAAGGCGCCGGCGTACAGGGCGAGCGCGAACAGCATGCTGTTGCCCGCACAGGCGCCGGCTACCGCCACGCGCAGCAGCAGTCCGCGCTCTTCGCGGCGCTCGACCTCCGCGCGCGAGCCGCTGCGGTAAGGGTGGGGAGGATAGCCGAGCCGGTCCAGCGTCTGCGCGATGCGCGACGGCAACCCGGGAGCATCCGCCCAGCTCACGTGCGCCACGCGCCGCGCATAATCGAGCCGGCAGCTGGTGACGCCCGGCACGAGCGCCGGCAGCTTCTCGACCAGCCACACGCAGGCTGCGCAGTGCACACCCTCCAGCAGCAGCTCCGCGCTGCGCTCGGCGCCGTTCGTGCTGCTGAACGAGTCGAGGAACGCCGGATCGTTCAACTCCGCGTACTCGAGGCCGGTGCTGAGGGCAGGCTGGGGCGCATCCGCGTCGCCCCTGGGCTGGTCGTAGTAGCCCCCGAGCGCGTGGGCCTGCAGCATCTGAAACACGGTGCGACAGCCGGCGCAGCAGAACTGCTCCTCGGCGCCCGGCTCGAGCAGCGTGCTCGGCACGCTCGCGCCGCAGTGCCGGCACTCGACCGGCGCCGCGAGCTCCATGGAATCAGTGTGCAACATGATGACAACCCGGGACGGCACCGTCCGCCGCGTGTGCGTCGGTCACGGGCCAGCGATGGACCACGGTGTAAGCGCCGAGCCCGAGCAGCAACGCGGAGCTCAGGCGCGGCAGCTGCGCCCGCCAGCGCTGCGCGAGCCGCTGCACGCCCAGCCCCAGCCCCAGCAAGGCCGGCACGGTGCCCGCCCAGAACGCCGCGAGCAACAGCGACCCGCTCGCCGCCGAGCCCGTCCCTGCCGCGAGCATCGCAAACGCATACAGCCAGCCGCACGGCAAGAGCGCCGAAGAGAGCCCGAGCAGCGCCGCCCGCGTGAGGGGCGGCCGCTGCCGAGCGGCTCGTGCCAGCGATGCGAAGTGCTCCTCGATGCGCCTCCAGCGGCTCGGCGCGCCGTTGCGCCGCAGCGGCACAAGCCTCGCTTTTGCCTTGCGCGGCCAGCGCAACGCGCCCCACAGCAACATCACGCTCCCCGCGAGCAGCGCGCCGAAGTGACCCAGCCCGAGCCCCCGCCCGGCGAGGTCGAGCGCCGCGCCGAACTGTCCCGCCGCCGCGCCCAGCGCTGCATACGCCAGCAGCCGGCTCAGGTGATAGGCGCTGTGCGCCTGCCAGGGCCGCTGGCGCTGGCCCGTCGCTCCAGAGGCATAGAACCCTATCAGACCTCCACACATCCCCACGCAATGCAAGCTGCCGAGGACGCTGGCCGCCAAGACGGAAGCGAGCTGGTTCACCGTGAACCTCCCTCCACACTGAGTCGCACGATCTTCGCAAACCGTGCCGTGCCGCGCGTCGCTTCCAGCCGGAACTCCCAGAGCCCGTCGGCAGCGCTCGGCAGCTCTCCCTCGTACGTACCGGGCGCCGCCTCCGCGAGGGCCACTTCGAACCGGCGCGCGGCCCGCGCATTGGCGAAGGCTTGCAAGCGAACGGTCGCGCCGCTGAGCGCCCCTGCCTCGCCGGCATCCTTCAGCTGCACGCGTAGCCGCGTGCCCTGCGCTGCCGGCCTGGCACTGAGCTCTGCCTGCCAGCCGAGCGCCGCGCTCTCGCGATCCAGCTCGCGCTGGGCATCCCACGACACCGCCTTGCGGTAATAGTCGCTCTCCAGCGCGAAGCTCGGATCTTCCAGCACGTAGTGCAGCACCGTGAGCTGTGTTCCGAGCAACCCGCCGAGCAACAGCGCGGGCACCCAGGCCCAGATGCGCCCGCCGGCGAGCAGGGCGGTCAGCTTGGCCGTAGCAGTGGTCATGAACCGGCCCTCCCTGGGCCGAGCAAGCGGTACGGGCGCTCGTGGACGACTCCGTGCTGATCGCGCAGCACGAGCGAGACCGACAGGCTGTCGCCGGAAAAGGCCGTCGCCGGCAACGTGACGAACAAGCTGCTCGTGGCGCGCCCGCCCGCGGCGACACACAGCGGATTCTCCGGTGCGACCAGCTGCGCTCCCGGGGCGTGCTCGATCGATAGCTGAAAGCACACCGGCTCGCGCTCGGGATTTTCGATCTTGATGCGGAGCTGATTGCGCACCTGGCCGCCTTCGATCTGGAAGGGGGCGCCGATCCCTCGCAGCAGCGTGATGTCCGCGTGCTGGGCGTGGCGGCCATAAGCGCCGAGAGCCACCAGCAAGCCAACCAGCAAGAGCCCGTAGACGCCCACCCGCCCGCGCCGTGGCGATAGCGACTGCTTGGTGTCCGAGAAGCTGCGCGCGGCAGCGTAGCGGATGAGCCCGAGCGGTCGCTGGAACTTCGTCATCACCGAATCGCAAGCGTCCACGCACTGCGCGCAGGCGATGCATTCGAGCTGCAGCCCTTCGCGAATGTCGATGCCGGTCGGGCAGGCCACCACGCAGGCCCGGCAATCGACGCAGTCGCCCATCTGGGGCCCGCGCCCGCGCGGCTCGCCGCGGGCGCGATCGTAGCCGATGATCAGCGAGCCCGGGTCGATCAGCGCCGATTGCAGCCGGGCATACGGGCAGGCGATCGTGCACATCTGCTCGCGGAAGTAGCCGAAGTCCGCGAACACCAGCAGCGCCGTCGTGCCCACCACGAGAAAGCCGGTGGGGTGCTCGAAAGGTGAGCGGCTCATCCAGTGCACCAGCCGATCGACCCCCACGAAGTAGGCCAGGAACAGGTTGGCGAGCACCAGGGAGAGCAGCGCGAAAACGCCGTGCTTGAGCGTGCGACGCCAGCCCCCGCCGTCGCGGTCGAGCTGCTTCTGCCCGGTCAGTCCGCCCTCGATCCAGCGCTCCAGCGGCCGGAACAGGAACTCCATGTAGACCGTCTGCGGGCACGCCCAGCCGCACCAGGCGCGGCCGATCCACGCCGTCACCAGGAAGATGGTGACGAAGACGAGCAGCAGCGCGAGCATCAGGAGCACGCCGTCCGTCGCGCGGAAGGTCGCGCCAAAGAAGGTGAACTCGCGCGCCGCCACGTCCAGCAGCACCGCTGGTTTGCCCGCCACGCGCAGCAGCGGCAACCCCGCGAACGACAGCATCAGTCCCAGCGCGACGCCGCGCCGCGCGCGCCAGAAGCGGCCCTCGAACAGGCGCGGGCGGAGGCGCCGGCGCGAGCCATCGTCGTTCAGGGTCGGCAGCACCCGCAGGTGCGTTCGCGGCGCGCCGGGCGGTGGCGCCGCGATCGGGTCCGAGTGCGCGGCTCCCGAGTCACTTCGCGGGGACATGGGGGGCCTGCGTTGCGACCGGCTCGGCCGGCGCGCTCGATTCGAATGTGACGTGAGTGCCCTGCGGCGCCTTACCGGGAACGTTCGTGTGGCGTAGCGTCCCCACGTAGGCGACCACCTGCGCCAGCTCCAGCGGGCGGAGCTTCTGCGACCAGTTGGGCATGCCCTTCAGGGTGCGGCCGTTGGTGACGATCTCGTAGACGTCCTCGAGCTTGCCGCCGCCGTTCAGCCAGTAGTCGTCCGTGAGGTTGGGGCCGATGTTGCCCTGGCCCCGATCGTTGTGGCATTGCACGCAGCGGGCCACGAACACCGTGCGCGCATCGCGCATCAGGACCGGGTCGTTCATCAGCCGCGTCAGCCCCTCTTCGGTGACCTTGTCGCCCAGCGACTGCGCGGCCTGTAGCTCGCGGAACTCGCGCATGTCCTCGGCGTAGCCCTGCTCCACGCTGGCGCCGTTCCCGGTCAGCTGAAAGTGCACGAAGTAGCCGATCGAAAACGCGAACGTGCCCCAGAACATGCGCCGCCACCACGCCGGCATGGGATTGTCGTACTCCTGGATGCCGTCGTAGGAGTGACTGGTGAGCGGCGCGCCGTCGCTCTCGGGCGTGCTCTGGTCGGGGTTCTCTCGCGATCGGGTCATGGCTGGTGAGCTCGGTGGGCAGGCGGAATCTTCGAGTCGGTGGAGGGGAGCGTGATGTCTGTCTCGTCGAGGGGCAGCTGCCCGTAGCGCTCCCACTCCTCTCGCTTTCGGTTCCAGAACAGCGAGAGGGCGATGGCACCGAAGGCCCCGATAAACAGCACGAGCGCGACCTCCGCGTAGGAGCTGAGCTGCATGCTGCTCATGATGTCACTGAGCTTCATGGGAATTCTCCGAGGCTGGATGATGACCGGATGAACCGAGCACCAGGTTCGAGTTGGCGCCCTGACCCGGCTCCGCCAGGAGCGGCGCTGCCGGGTGCGTTTCGGGCGGGGCCTTCATCAGGTCCGTACCGAGGCGCTGCAGATAAGCGATCAGCGCGACGATCTGCTTGTCTTCGAGGCCCGCAGGACCGCCCTGTTCGACGATCTCCTGCGCGATTTTGCGGGCCTGGTCGCGGGCCATCGGCTCCGCGCGACCCAGGACATCCCCGTAGGGCACCCCGAGCATGAGCAGAGCGTCGATGCGCTGCTCCAGGCTGGCGAAATCGGTGGGCTCATTCAGCATCCAGCCATATCGCGGCATGATCGAGCCGGGGGTGACGCTGGCGGGGTCCTCCATGTGGCGCACATGCCACAGGGCAGGGTACTTGCCGCCGATGCGCTGCAAGTCGGGGCCGATGCGGCGCGAGCCCCACTGGAAGGGATGGTCGTAGATGAACTCGCCCGGCTTGCTGTACTCGCCGTAGCGCTCCGTCTCGGCACGGATGGGCCGGATCAGCTGCGAGTGGCAGTTATAGCAGCCCTCGGCGACGTATTCGTCGCGGCCCAGCACCTCCAGCGGCGTGTAGGGCTGCACGGAGCGGATCGTCGGCAGATTGGAGCGAATCAGGAACGTGGGCACCATCTCGAACGCGGACGCGAGCACCACCGCGGCCGTCACCCAGACCGTGAAGCGCAGCGGCTTGCGCTCCCAGACGCGGTGCCAGGCGGCCTGTGCGAAGAACTGCAGCTGGTAACCCAGGTGCACCATGGTCGGGTGGCGCGGGATCACCACCTGCGGCTCGAGCTCGCCCGGCGGCTCGCTGAGCGGGGCGGCCTCGATCACCGGCACCCGGTACTCCGCGGGACGGCTGCGCCAGGTCATCACCAGGTTGAGCAGACACAGGCCGACGCCGGTCACGTACATCGAGCCGCCGAGCGCGCGCACCCAGTACATGGGCAGGATGCGCACCACCGTCTCGATGAAGTCGGGGTACATCAGCCGCCCCGTGCTATCGAAGGCGCGCCACATCAGGCCCTGCGTCACGCCGGCCGCGTAGATCGCGACGATGTAGAACAGGATGCCCAGGGTGCCGAGCCAGAAGTGCAGGTTGCACAGGCGCTTGGACCAGAGCTCGGTCTGGAACAAGCGCGGCGCCAGCCAGTACAGCATGCCGAACGCCATGAAGCCGTTCCAGCCCAGGGCGCCGGAGTGCACGTGCGCGATCGTCCAGTCGGTATAGTGGGAGAGCGCGTTGACGCTCTTCACGCTCAGCATCGGACCCTCGAACGTGGCCATGCCGTAGAAGGTGAGGCCGACCACGAAGAACTTGAGCACCGCGTTCTCGGCCACCTTGTGCCAGGCGCCGCGCAGCGTGAGCAGCCCGTTGATCATGCCGCCCCAGGAGGGCATCCAGAGCATCACGCTGAACAACATGCCGAGCGTCGAAGCCCACTCGGGCAGCGCCGTGTAGTGCAGGTGATGCGGGCCCGCCCAGATGTACAGGAAGACCAGCGACCAGAAGTGCAGGATCGAGAGCTTGTAGGA
>JAICTU010000098.1 GCA_025936205.1 Polyangiaceae bacterium
CCGCCGCCAGTTGCCCCGCCGCCAGTTGCCCCGCCGCCAGCCGCTCTCTCGGCGGATGCCATCCAGCTTCCGCCCTTGCCGAGACGGGTCTTCTGCAACCGCACACTCAACTTGCGCTCGGTCCAAGTGGTGGGTTGCGACATGGACTACACGCTCGTGCATTACGACAGCGAGCGCTGGGAACAGAGCGCCTACGAGTACATGAAGCGCGCTTTCGAAGCGCGCGGCTGGCCTGTGCATCAGCTGCGCTTCGATCCCGAGCTGGCCACGCTGGGGCTCGTGATCGACGTCGAGCGCGGCAACCTGGTCAAGGCCAACCGCTTCGGCCACGTGCGCAATGCCTCTCACGGCACGGCCATGCTCGACTTCGAAGCCTGGCGCGCCGCGTACGGCACGGCGCCCATCGACCTCGCCGAGAGCCGCTGGCAGTTCATGAACACGCTGTTCTCGCTGTCCGAGGCCTGCTTGTACATGCAGCTCGTCGATCTGCTCGACCTCGGCCGGCTCGAGCCGGGGCTGAGCTACCGCGCCCTGTATGGCGAGGTGCGGCGCGTGCTGGACGCTACCCACCTCGAAGGCTCGTTGAAGGCGGAGATCCTGTCCGATCCCAGCCGCTACGTGATCCTCGACGAGGAACTGCCCCGGGCGCTCTGGGAGCTCAAGGCGGCGGGCAAGCAGCTGCTGCTGATCACCAACTCCGAGTGGTCCTACACGCAGAGCATGATGAGCTACGCCTTCGATCGCTTTCTGCCCAGCGGCAGCTGGCGCGAGCTGTTCACGCTGGTGATCGTGCAGGCACGCAAGCCGGAGTTCTTCTCGCGGCGCTCACCGGTCTTCCGGCTCGTCGATGAGCCGAGTCGTTACACGCCGCACATCGGCGCGCTGAAGGCCGGCGACGTCTACCTCGGCGGCGACGCGCGTGCGGTCGAGTCGAGCCTCGGGGTGCAGCCCGATAACATCCTGTATATCGGCGACCATATCTTCGCCGACGTGCACGTGAGCAAAGACATCCTGCGCTGGCGCACGGCGCTCGTGGTGAGAGAGCTGGAGCGCGAGCTGGAGGCGCTGGTCGCGTTCCGGCCGGGCCAGATCCAGCTCGACGTGGCCATGACAGAGAAGGTGCTGCTCGAGCACCAGCTCTCCGGCATGCGGCTGGAGCTGATGCGCAACCTGCGCCAGCCCCCGCCCGGCTTCGACGCCGAGCGGGCCAACGCTGAGATCCGCACGCTCCGCGGCAGGCTGGTCGAGCTCGATCAGCGCATTGCCCCGCTCGCGCGCCAGTCGAACGAGCTGCTCAACGAGCGCTGGGGCCCGATCATGCGCTGCGGCGCCGACAAGAGCCACCTGGCCCGGCAGATCGAGCGCTACGCGGACGTGTATATGTCACGCGTCTCCAACCTGCTCGCCTATACGCCCTTTGCGTATCTGCGCGCGCCGCGCGTCGACCTGCCCCACGAGGTCGATCTCGGCTGACGGGCGCTAGCACCTCAGGCGCGCAGCGTCACCGGCAGCGTGACCACGTAGCCGGCCGTGGCGTTGCCCGTGATCACCGGGGTCTGCAGTGTCGCCCCGTCCGCGAAGACCAGGTCCGTGGCCAGGCTCAGCTGCTTCAGATTGCTCACGCTCGCCTCGTAGCCGCTGGTCGCAAATACCTCGTCGCAGCTGTCCTCGGGCAGAGCGAACTGCGAGGTGGCCACGGCGTTGCGGCCGCTCTCGGCCTCATCCGCGCTGGAATACACCTCGAAGTGGATGTGCGGCCAGCGCCCCGGGTAACACGCCGGGAAGATCGTCAGAAACTCGACCACGCCATCCGCATCGGTCACCTGCACGCCGCGCAGATAGTTCTCGTTCTCGGCCCCGGGGGAGTACATGGAATAACGGCCCTCGCGATCGCAGTGCCAGATGTACACGGCGTGCTCCGCGAGCGGCGTGCAGTCGGCGCCGAGGAGGGTCAGGCGCACCGTCAGGGGCACGCCCTGGGCCACGCCCGACGCGCCGGCCACGCTGCTGCGCACGTCGCTGCGCACGATGCCTGCCAGCGTGAGCGCGTTGGTGCCGTTGTTGTTGGTCCCATCGCCCGGATACGGACCCGCCGTCTCCTGGGGGATCGTACCGTTGCAGCTTCCATCTGCGTCCGCGAGCTCGGCCCCGGCTCCTTCGCCGTCGTTCGAGGAGCTGCCGCCGCATGCGAGCAGCCCCGCGGTGTAGGCCGCCCACTGCAGCAGGCGCCGGCGCCCGAGCACCTGCTTCCAAACTTGCAAGTCTTCCGCCAAGCCTCGGTCAAATGGGTCCCGCGCGTGATCGTGTCGTGACATTCGCTCCGCTTCCTTGCTGGGTGTGTACGCCCGACAGCCGGCGGCGGAAAGCGTTAGCGGCCCCCCCTGAGGGAGGCGGAGCGTCTCTCTTCGGCGCACCTGTAGCTTGAGTCCTCGGCAAGGGTTGGCTATTTCCGGCCGAAGCGCCGCGACCGCGCGCCGAAAGGAATGGAGAACGAGCATGTGGGGCATTGACCGTCTATCTGCCGGAGAGCTGGGCAACACCCGGCGCCGCTTGCGCAACTCCTCCGTCGCTCTGCTCTCGCAGGCCTCGGCCGTCGACCGCCATGGCCGCCCCGTGCTCGATGTGCTGGAAGAGCTCGGCGTACGCCCGGTGCGCATCTTCGCCGGCGAGCACGGCTTTGACGGCGTGGCGCAGGCGGAAGAAGCGGTCCCGACGTTGGCGCGTGAGCCCGGGGAGCGGCCGCGCGCTGCGCTGCCGTCCTCCGAAGCCAATGGGCTCTCCGCCGAAGCGACCCGGGCGGCGTTCGAGGCGGGGGCGCTGGACACGGCCTCCGGTCCTCCCCCCAACGCGCCGGAAGAAGCCACGCCCGAAGCCGAGCCGCGCCTGCCGTCGCTGCCCCCCCAGATCATCAGCCTGTACGGCAGCGATCGAGCCTCCCTCTCTCCGAAGCCGGAGCACCTGGCGGGGCTCGACATCCTGCTGATCGACCTGATGGACGTCGGCAGCCGCTACTACACCTTTGTCTGGACGGCGCTGCTCGCGGCGCGCGCCGCGGCGCAGGCCGGCGTGCACACGCTGGTGCTCGACCGCCCGAATCCGATCTCGGGGGATCCGAACAGCGTCGAAGGCGCGCCGCAAGCCCCCGGCTTCACCTCCTTCGTGGGCCTGGAACCGATTCCCATCCGGCACGCGATGACGGTCGGTGAGCTGCTCCTGCACTTCATGGCTCGCGACGGACACGCGCTCGGTCCGGACGGTGCCATCTCGATCGTCGCGCCGCGCGGCTGGGAGCGTCTGCGCACCGCGCGCGCCTGGGCGCGGCCCTTCGTCGCTCCATCGCCGAACATGCCGACGGTGGAGACGGCGCTCGTCTACCCGGGCGGCTGTCTGATCGAGGGCACGAACCTGTCGGAGGGGCGCGGGACCACGTTGCCGTTCCAGACCGTCGGCGCGCCCTTCCTCGACGGTGCGGCGCTCGCTCGCGCGATGGTCGAGGCGCGGCTGCCGGGGGTGATGGTGCGGCCTCAATCCTTCCGCCCCACCTTCGAGAAGCACGCCGGCAAGCTCTGCCACGGCGTCGTGCTGCACGTGACCGATCCTCAGCTGTTCCGACCTGTGACGACGTACCTGACGCTGCTCAGCCTGGCGCGACGTCAAGCGCCGGATGCGTTCGAGTTCCTGACGCGAGCGTACGAGTTCGAGACAACCATCCCCGCCTTCGATTTGCTGACCGGCTCGGAGGTGGCGCGCAAGGCGCTGCTCGCAGGAGCGTCTGTGGATGAACTCGTGAGCTCGATCGTGCCGGTGGGCGAAGAGTGGTACGAGCAGCTTCGGAACAGCGAAGCCCTCGTCGGTAAGGCCCACGCTTGAACGCTTCGCATCAACGCACCGTTCTCGAAACGCCGTTCGTCAGTTTTGAAATGCGCGCTCGGAGTCGTGCACGGTAGATCACGAAAATCACAACGTGCGCTTCCTGGCACGAGCCGTGCAGCATATGCGGGCAGAGACGACGACGAGGCTGCAAACAGAAAGCAACCCACTCGACTCGACCTGTTTTGCGCGGGTCATGCCCCTTCCCCCCCCTGGGGGCGGATCCGCGCACCTACTACGAGCAGCGACGGCGCTTCTTCCCCCCCCGGAAGCCTGTCGCTGCTCCTTTTTTGTCCATCGCCTCGAGCTTCGGTGGCAGCGCGACCGCTCGAGTTGTCCACAAGTTCCAGCAGCACCTGTGGGCTCGGCACTCGCGCGCGCCGTCGTGCATCAGGAAATGCCTGCTGAACGACTCGCCGGGCTTCGCGCTGCCCGAGCGCCGTACGGAGCAGGCCCTCGCAATGGCCGTCGGCGGTGGCACAGAGCCGCGCCTGCCCGGGCTGGATCCGCGAGGCCGCGCCGGGCGGTGGCCGCGCCGGGCGGTGGCCGCGCCGGGCGGTGGCCGGCCCAGACGAGGAGAGCTCTGTGGGGGCCAGCGATCCACAGAATTCGCATCCACCATTTGCCCCACAATTTGGGATAGTGGTCGCCATGACGCAGCCTCGGCTCGGCGTTCCGGATCTCGGGATCGGCGTGGGCCTGCGCGTTCCGCACTACCGGCACGTTCTGAGCCAGCGCCCCGCCGTCGACTTCTTCGAGATCATCAGTGAGAACTTCATGGTGGAGGGCGGCAAGCCCATCTACCACCTGGAGCAGGTGCTGGAGCACTATCCGCTCATCCAGCACGGCGTCTCGCTGAGCATCGGTGGGCCTGATGCGCCCGATCCGTCGTACCTCGCTCGCTTGAAGCAGCTGGTGCGCAAGGTAAAGCCCGCCTGGCTCAGCGATCATTTCTGCTGGTGCGGAGTGCCGGGCGCGCATCTGCACGACCTGCTGCCGCTGCCTTATACCTGGGAAGCCGTGGAGCGGGTCGCCGAGCGCGCGCGCCGGATACAGGACTACCTGGAGGTGCCGTTCGCGCTCGAAAACACCTCCAGCTACATGACGTACACGTGCAGTGAGATGACGGAGTGGCAGTTCATCTCGGAAATTGCCGAGCGGGCGGACATCGGTCTGATGTTCGACGTGAACAACGTGTACGTCTCGGCCTACAACCACGGCTTCGATGCGCGCGAGTTCATCCGTTCGGTGCCGCACGAACGCATCGTGCAGATCCACCTCGCAGGGCACACCAACCTCGGCAAGTACATCATCGATACGCATCGCGGCCACGTGATCGACGAGGTCTGGGACCTGTACCGCGAGACCATTCGCCTGAGCGGCCCCGTCTCCACGCTGATCGAGTGGGACGACGAAATCCCGGAGTGGCCGGTGCTGGCGGCGGAGGCGGAGAAGGCGCGCTCGGCCCGCAACGAAGCGCTGGGGCTCGCCCCTGCCCTCCCCGCCAACGAGCCTGCCCAAGCCCCTGCTCGCGGCGAAGCGCACGGCACGAATCACGGCGGCAGGCACGGCGGGCCGCGAGAGCTGGCGGCGCTCGAAGACAGCAGCCTCGGGGCGGCCATTGCCGAATGAAGGGCCGAGCGTGGGGCGCAGCGTGAGCGAGCTCAGCGAGCTGCAGCACTGGGTCGCCCGTCACCTGCAGCAGCTCCGCTCGCTGCCGCGAGATCCGGTGGTGAGCCTCGAAGCAGCCGACCGACTCACCGGCAACGCGCGGGTCGAGCCCGTCGAGCAGATCGAGATCTATCGGGAGCAGTTCTGGCTGCGGCACACGTCGTCGCTCGTCGAAGACTTTCCCGGCGTGGGAGGCATCCTGGGCCAGCAGGACTGGGAGCGGCTCGTGGAAAGTTACTTGCAAGCCTTTGCACCGAGCAGCTGGACGCTGCGCGAGCTGGGCCGCCGTTTTCCCGACCATGTGGCGCGCTATTCGGACCTGCCCCACCACCAGCTGTGCTGCGATATGGCCCGCCTCGAGTGGGCTTTCATCGAGCTCTTCGACGCGGCCGACTGCCCGCCCCTCGATCTGAACAAGCTCGCCACCCTCCCGGGCGACGTGCTCGAAACGGGGCAGATCGTGCTCAACCCCGCGCTGAGCTTGCTGGAGGTCAGCTACCCCGTCGCCGATCTCCGGATGCAATTACTGGAAAGTCGCAGGAATGGGCAGGGGGGTCAGGGTGTACAGATTCCCGATCCCTTGGCGCAGCAACTCGTCCTGTACCGCGCGAGCGACCGCCGGCTCTACCACAGACCCCTGAGTCCCGAGGCGTTCTCACTGCTTTCGGCGCTCGGTCGCCGGCTCTCGCTGGTGGCCGCCTGCGAGCACGCGCTCCAGGCGTGGCCCGAGCATGCGGAGCGCCTGCAGCAGAACGTCGCAGGTTGGTTCCAGGCGTGGGCTCGGTGCGGCTGGATTGTGGATGTCATCCCCGGCCCCGCCGCGAATGCAGGCCCAACGGGAAGCTGAAGGCAGAGGCAACAATTCTCCTTTTGCCTGCGTGCCTTGCCCGTGGGCCGAACTCTTGCTAGGGAAAAATGAAGTGGCTCGCGTGCACGACCTCCTGGAGCAGGTGGCACGACAGCGAACCGCTGCGCTCATGGGCATCGTCAACGTGACGCCCGACTCGTTTTACGACGGCGGTCGCTACGAGGCTCTGGACGCGGCGCGTGAGCGTGTCGCTCGTCTGCTCGCTGAAGGCGCCGATATCCTGGATATCGGCGGCGAGTCTTCCAAGCCCGGCGCGCCGCGCGTGAGCGCGGAGCAGCAAATCGCGCGCATCAGCGGGGCGCTCGACGCGGCGCTCGCTCAGGGCGCTCTGGTTTCGATCGATACTGCGAGTCCCGCCGTCGCCAGCCATGCCCTCGGGCGGGGCGCGCACGTGATCAATGACGTCACCTGCCTCGCCGATGCCGAGCTGGCGTCGGTAGTCGCGCGGCACGAGGCCTGCCTGATCGTTTCGCATGCCCGGGCGCATCAGAGTGAGATGCGAAACTTCTCGGAGTGGCCGGACAGCGACTATTCCGATGTGGCCGCAGAAGTACGCGACGAGCTGGTGGCTGCGCGAGAACGCGCGGTGGAACGCGGCGTGCGCCGGGATCGGGTGTGGTTCGATCCCGGGCTTGGCTTCTCCAAGAATGCCCGGCACTCGATCGAGCTGCTGGCGCGCGTGGCCGAGCTCGGCGCGGACGGAACTCCCGTCGTGGTGGGCGCTGGCCGCAAGTCGTTCATTCGCTCACTCGATGGCAGCGCTCCCGCCGATCGGCTGGGCGGCACCATCGCGGCCTCGGTGTGGGCATCGAGGCATGGGGCACAGCTGGTCCGCGTCCACGACGTGGCCGCGGTCCGTCAGGCGCTCCTGGTAGAGGCTGCGCTGGTGCGCTCGGCGGCGCCGGGGGTCAGCCCGCCATGATGGAGGAGCTGTTCAGCCATGTCCTCCAGCGTGCTCTGACCGAGCTGCTGCGCGACGCGGCCGATCTGCTCATCACCTACTACCTGATCTATCGCGTCTCGCTGGTGCTGCGAGGCACACGCGCCGTGCAGATTGGCCTCGGGCTCGCATTCGTGCTCGTGCTGTACGGCGTCTCTAAGTACTTCGAGCTCGGCACGCTGTTCGCGATCCTGGGCACGGTGCTGCCCAGCGCCATCTTGATCATCGTGGTGGTCTTCCAGGAAGACATCCGGCGCGGCCTGATGCGCATGGGCAGCGGGGCCTTTCTCGGCACCGGGCGCTATCAAGAGCAGCGCGTGATCGACGAGGTGATCTCCGCCTCGACCGAGCTCGCGCGCCACCGCATGGGCGCGATCATTGCCTTCGAGCAGGATGCCAACCTGGACGAGTTCGTGGGCTCGCACAAAGGTACGGAGATCGACGCGGCCGTGTCGAGCCAGCTGCTGGTCTCGCTGTTCGTGCCCGAGGCCATGAACAAGCTGCATGACGGCGCGGTGATCATCCGCGATCTGCGCATCGCCAAGGCGGGCGTGTTCTTTCCCTTCACGCAGGGCCGGGTGATCGACGAGAGCTTCGGCTCGCGCCACCGTGCCGCGCTCGGCATCACCGAAGAGACGGACGCCGTGCTGGTCGTGGTCAGCGAAGAGCGCGGCTCGGTGAGCTTTTGCTTCAACGGCAATATCGTCTCGGATCTCGATGGGCCGCGCCTGCGCGCCGCCCTGGAGGGCGTGTTCTCGCCCAAGAAGACGCCCAAGCGCGTGGGTGCCGGCGAGCGGCTCTGGTCGATGCTGCCCTCTCAGCTGCTGAAGCGGCGCTCACGCCTGCCCGGCGTGGCCGCCAACAAGGAGCCGACGCCGAGCGAAGCCCCTCCCCCGTCGGTGCGCATCCGCGCCACTGTACCCTCGGGCATGCACTCACCGGTGGGCCCCGATGGGGCGCCCGTCCCCGGCGCCGCGAAGCCGCTGCGCAAGTCACCGGTCAAGACCACGGGTGAAGGGCCCAAGGCGCCGGCGAGCCCCGAGGCGTCGATTCCACCGCGTGCCCCGGATGAGTCGACATGAGGCCGCGCACCACCAGTCTGATGAATCGCGCCGTGCGCTGGCTGCGCGCCGCGATGAGCGAGAACCTGGGGCTCAAAGCCATGAGCTTTGCGATCGCCCTCGGCCTCATGGCGTATCAGCGGGGCTCCGAGAACGAGCAGCAGCGCACCGTGCCAGTGGACGTGATCGTGCGGCTGCCCGCTTCCGAGGCGCACCGCGAGCTGATGACACCTCCGCCGCCCAGCATCCACGTGACCGTGCGCGGCAGCACGCGCGCGCTCGACCAGCTGATCCAGGGCGGCGTGCCACCGGTCGAGGTGGATCTACGGCGTGGAGATGCGTCTGCGATCCGCTTCGAACCCGAGATGTTTTCGATGCCGCCCGGCGTGAAGGTCAACATCATCGACCCCGCGACCTTCCCGCTCGAATGGCAGAACGTGGTGGAGCGCAGCGTACCGATCCAGACCTCGGTGACGGGTCCGGTCGCACCCGGCTACGTCGTACAGGGAATGAAGGTCGATCCCACCAGCATCCTGGTGATGGGCCCGGCGAGCATGGTCGAGGTCATGCAGTTCGTGCGCGTGGCCGCGTTTGACGTGTCGGGCAAGACCGACGGCGTGTACCGGCACCGTCTGAAGCTCGACCCGCCGGGGCAGCGGCTCTCGTATCTCGGCCCGGACAGCGCCACCGTCGAGGTGACGATCGCGCGCCAGCTGGTGCAGCGCAAGTTCGCCAAGCGCGGCGTGGTCGTGCTCGGGCCCGGCCGAGTCAAGACGGAACCCGCCGGAGTGGACGTCACGGTGACGGGACCGCCCGAGGTGATCAATGGCTTGCGCGACGAGATGGTGGTGCCGCGCGTCGACATGGCCGCGGCTCCGCAAGAGCTGCGCGACCAGCACCACGGCTCGACCGTGCTGCCCGTCCACGTCGACCTAGCGCGGGTCGAAATGGAGATCCAGCCGCCCACCGTCACCGTGATTTGGTAGGGGTTTCAGCGGCCGCGGCCGGTCGCCGAGGGCCGCGCGGGGCGACGGCGCCTCGCAGAGCTCGACCCAGCCCAGCACCGTACTACTTGCCGCAGACGAAGGTGATGTTGTCGTTGATCTTGCCGGTCACCGGGCTCGCGCCGCAGTCGAGCGTCAACGTGCCTCCGCCGCTCGACGAGCTCTTGTACGCGCCACCGGCGTAATCCGTGTCGTCCGAGGTCACGCGGTGGGAGCCGGTGCCGCTACCGTCTGTCGTCACGTTGAAGATGTACGGTATGCCCACGGTGCCGATCTCGAACGAGCCGTCATCCGTGCCGCACTCGAGCCCAGGAAACTCATACACGACGCCGCCCAGCGCGGCGCGCACGGTACGTTCCGGCTGAGCCGGCCAGGGAACGGTCTGCAGCGAGAGCTTGGCAGCGTCGCCGCACTTGAAGTCCAACTCCCCCTTGGGAGAAGTGAGGTGGCCTGTCAACCCATCGGACTCGATCACCAGCTGCCCCGGACCACCGCTGTCGCTGATGTCGTAATGAAAAGCGTAGCTCAGGCGGGCGTCGTCGTATTGGCCCGGGCCCGTGAACTTTCCGCTCCAGCTCACCGAGGCAAAGTCACCGAGGAACGACTCTCGAAACTGGTCGAAGAAGCTGGCGTAGAAGCCCACGACTTCGCCCGCTGCATTGCGCGAGACCTCGCAGGTGACCTCGACCATGTCCTCCTCGTGCGCTCGAGTCGTCCCGCCGATGGGCTTGAAATGCGCCGTGCCCGTGGGCTTCACCAGCGCAGGTGCACGATCGAGGAGCGTGCTGTCCTTGCAGACATCCTTGGAGCCGCTGCCGCCGAACGCCCCCGAGACCATCGTACTGCCGGTGCTGGGGCTGCCCGTGTTGCTGCTGCCGGGCGTGCCTGCCTGGAGGCCGGCCACGTCGGACTGCTCACCCTCGTCGCCACCGCCGCAGCCCAACGCTCCGACCGCTCCCAACAGCCCGGGCAGCAGCATTCCGAGCAAAGCGAGCTCGGCCGATGCGCTCACGCGGCTCTCCATTTTCGACATGCTTCTGCCCCCCTTTTTGGCGAATTCCAAGAACACGGAGCGCTGGCTACCCGCGCTACCGTCAGCGGGCGCCACACATAGCGTGCCGAACGCGGTCCGACAACCCGCCAAAAGAGATCAGCAACCGACTCTAGACGTGCAGATGATCCTGGCGACGCCCGACGTCCCGCTTCGACTCTTCAGCGCTAGCGGGCGGCGCTGGCGGCGGGCTTGGCGTAGCCCACCTCGGTGAAGTCCATGCCCAGCGAGGCGCCGTTTTCGTCCCGCACGTCCACGCGCACCATCCAGGGCGCGGCGCCGAGCGGACGGGCGAGGCGCGTGCGCAACACCGAACCCGTGCGCTCCCAGGCGGGCTGGATCGGCTCGATGTTGACGGTCACCTGGCACGAGACCGTGAAGTTCTCCGGCACTGGATCGCCCCTGTCGTCGACCAGTCTCACCGCCAGCTCCAATCCATCGCTGGGCCAGGCCTGAGGCTGCCGCGCGAACGAGATCTGCGCGTGCACCGTGAGCGGCTCGAGATCGAGCCGCGTGGTCTCGCCACTCACGGGATGGCGGAGCACCAGCGAGATGGGTCGCCGCGCCACGAGCCCCACGCTCTTGGGCGCCGGCAGAAAGTCATCCAGGCCCAGGTACGCGACCTCCAGCCCCTCGGCGCCGATCAGCGTGATGCGCTGGTTGGGCTGCAGCCGCACC
This sequence comes from Polyangiaceae bacterium, assembly GCA_025936205.1. The sequence goes on from JAICTU010000098.1 coordinate 11,144, forward strand.
GAACCGCTGGGGCCGCGGCTCGCCGTCTTCGGGATCTCGAGCCCGATCACGTTCAGCGGGGCCGGCGGCGAGAAGGGGCCATAGATGCCCGAATCATCCTGGCCACGCACCGTCGCCTGGTACTGCCCGGGCGGGAGCTCGCTGAACGCGAAGCGCAGCTCTTTGGTGCGCGCGCTGCGCACCAGCGTCTCGCCGGAATGCAGCTGGACTTCGTAGTTGATCGCCTGCGGCAGAGCCGTCCAGCTGAGCACGGTGGAGTCGCTGTCACCACCGGCGGAGAGCATCAGGCTGTGCGAGAGGGCGGGCTTGTCCAGCGGGGCGAGGATCGAGCGCCGGTAGCCGTCCGGGCGTACGTCGCTCACGATCTGCATCGAGCCCTCGGACAGGTGCTTCCACTTCCAGCCGTCATCGAGCGCAACCAGCGCGTTGCCCTGCGCCAGCGCCACGGTCGAGCGCGGCTCGCTGGCGATGGCCGTGATCGAACCCGCCAGCAGGATCGATCGCAGCTTGCGCGGGGCCTCGACGAACAGGGCGAATTGTTTGCCGAGCAGCGTCGCTTCCATCCAGCCGCTGTCGAGCATCAACACACGCGTCGGCACGAGATCGTCGGCGCGCGCCCCGAGAGCCATCTTGAAGGTGCGCCCGAAGCGCAGCTTGGTGCCTGGATCGAGCCGCAGGGTCGCGCCTTCGATCAGCTCGAGCGTGGCACCCTCCGGGCCCGCCACGAACGCCTTGTCGTCGGCGAGCAACTGCCCAGCGGAGACCTTCGCGCCCGGCGGAGTCGCTCGCTGCGCGGCGGGAGCGACGGCGCTGGCCTGCGCTGGCGCGTCCGCCTGCGCCGCGGTCGCGACCAGCGACAGCGCACAGGCCAGACCGAAACTGTGCCAGCGCGGACCACTCGACATGTCGCCCCTCTGAACGGCCTTCTCCCGTACGCCAGAACCGTAAAAACAAGGAGTGCTGCCGAACGCCCGATGAACGCAACGCACTCGCACCCGCGCTGTTTCAGATCGAACCCGTTCTGCTTTGTTCGAGGGCGATCGAGCCGTTCTCTGGGCTGCAAAGGCCGATGGATCTGCAGAAGGTGCTGGGGTTTCCCCTCGACAAGGTCCGGATCGATCCGGACGGCACGTCCACGCCGCCGGAGGTGTCGCCGCTCTCGCCTCCCACCAAGCCGCGCGGGCAAGCCGCGCCCGACGCGCGGCTGCTCGACGCCACGCGCATCGAAGGCCTGCAGGCTCCTCCACCGCCTCCCGCCCCTGCCCCGGCGGCTGCTCCTGCGGCCGTGGCTGTGGCTGTGGCCGCTCCCGCTGCGGCCGTGGCGGCCTCGGCACCCAGGCCCGCTCCCGTTGCCGCCAAGAAGCCTCAGCTTGCGGCCCAACTGCTGGACAGCTGGCGCCAGCTGCTGGGCGGAGCGCGAGCGGGTGTACGCCCGCCTCCGCGCTGGGGACTCATCGCCATCAGCTCCGCGCTGATGGGCTTCGGCATGACCGTGCTCGTGGCCTTGCTGGTGCGCGGCTCGCACTCGGGCTCCGAGGGCAAGGCGAACAGCCCGCGCGCGCGGCCCGCAGCGCCCGTCGCGGTCGCCACGGCGCCGGCTCCCGCTCCGAGCTCGCGCGAGACGTGCGCGCGCCAGCGCGAAGCCGAGCTGGTCGTGCGCGGTGTCTCATCGAGCTTTGCACTCGAGGCGCGCGCTCTCCCCGGCGGCGTCGACGTACTGCTCGGGCTCTCGCTGGGCGGAGGCACGGCGCTCGGCCTGCAACTGAACGCGACCACGCTGAGCGCCACCGAGCTCGTGCGCGACAGCGGTGCGCGCGAGCTGCTCGGCGTGGTGCCCACGCCCAGCGCGCCGCCGCCCAGCTTCGCGATCGATCGCGCCAGCGTCGGCGGCTTTCGCGACTGGCGAACGCTGCCGGAGCGACCGGGCTGGGCGCTCGCGCGCACCAATCGGGCCCTGAATCTGGTGGAGCGCGCCAGCCAACGCGCGATCCCCCTCTGGTCCCTCGGCGCGAGCGAAGAGCTCAGCCGCCCCAGGCTGGAACGTCAGGACGCGACGCGCTGGGCGCTGGTGCTGCGCCGGGGCGGGCGCCAGGGCAAGCTGGAGATCGGCTGGTTCGCGCCGGAGGGTGGCGAGCACGGCGAGCTGCGCACGCTGCCCTTCACGGGCTCGGAGCTGGGGCTGCCGAGCCTCGCTACGGCGGGCAAGCTGGCTGCGGTCGCGGCGGCGACTCGCTCGGGCAGCGCGGCGCCGTGGCACATCGAGATCAGCACCAGTGAGCCTGAGGGACGCACGCGGCGTGTGGAGCTGCGAGCACTGGATCTGGCACCCGAACACGACAGCTTCGCTCCGAGCCTGGCAGCGCTCTCCGGCTCGCGCTGGTTCTTGCAGTGGACCGAGGGAGAGCAAGGCCTGCGCAGCGTGCGCGGGGCCACGCTCGACTCCGACTTCGCGCCGATCGGCGGCCCGATCACGCTGTCCCCGGCAGGCGCCAGCGCCGGCGGCGGCAGCGTCGTAGCCGTCGATGAAGGCTTGCTCTCGCTCTTCCTGATCCAGCGCGGCAACAGCTACGAGCTGTGGGCCACGACACTGGGCTGCCGCTGAGAGGGCACATGCTGGCGTTGCTCGGTGCTCTGGGAGCTCCGAGCCCTTCGGAAATGGCGACAGGCTACAGACGTCAGGCTGCAGGAGGTCAACCCCTGCAACCCGCAACCTGTAGCCTGTAGCGCCTGAGATTCAGCGGCGGAGCGAGCTCAAACCGACAGCATATATCCCCGGCCGTGCTCGGCGCGCACGCACCAGCCGCAATCACCGAGCTTGCGGCGGATGTGGTGGACGTGCACGCGCACCAGCGCAGTCCGCGGCGCATGATGCGTGCCGATGACCTCGCTGATGATCCGGTCGCTGGAGATCCAGATGCCGGGGCGCTCCGCCAGATACTGGAAGATGGCGAACTCGGTGGGCGTGAGCTTCACCGACTTGGGGCCCACCTGGACCGTGCGCTTGTCGGGATCGATCCGCACTTCCGTGCGCGAGCCAGGGATCAGCCACTGATCGGAGCTGCGACGGATGAGAGCGCGGGCTCGAGCGGCCAGCTCCCGGCCGTTGAAGGGCAAGCAGACGTAGTCGTCGGCGCCGGCCTCGAGCAGCTCTGCCGCCGCTTCGGGACCGTTGTCCGCGCACAGGATCAGCACCGGGCAACGCTTCCCGCTTTGCCGCAGCACCTTCACACGTTCGGCGGCGGACTCACGCTTGGGCCCCTGAACGAGCACCAGCAAGCCCTGGAAGCCGAATCCCACCACCTCCCCGATCTCCTCCTCGTTGCAGGCGGCGACCTCGAGCTTGAGCTCCTCGAACACCTTGCAGACCGTGGAGGCCCATTCGGCGTGCTCGCTCGCCACCACCACCTGGGCGGCCGCTGGCGGAGCCGCTCTCTGCTCGCCCATCTGTGCGTAACTTAACATATGCTCTTCCTTCGAGCGAAGGCCTGCTCACGCCGAGCAGAGGCGCGCGCGCGTGGACGGCGCCGCGCCCCTCCGGTCGACTCGCTTGAACAAATTCCCCAGTACTGGAACGCGCATCGCACCCGCCGAGTGTGTTCGCAGTCTCCGGGACGCGGGATCGGCCCGACGAGACACTCGGGGCGTGGGCTGTCCCCGCACAAATTAGGTCGCATAGATAGACGAATGATTACCCCCGTTTGACACACAGATCGGGATTTGACGGGAGGCCCTCACCGATGAGCCTCCACCCCAAACCAACCATCCGATCGCGTGCCCCTCTACTCAATAGTACGGGCGTCTTTGATCTTCGCAACTCAGATTGCGAATCGACCTGCATGGCGCCGATGTCACTTACGGCGCGCTCCAGTGGTCTAAACAGGCCTGGAGGCGTACTTCGTCCACCGCCATCTGAGGGCGCCGGACTGCGGTGCAGCGCTTCGCCACGTCGGTGCCGTTGCCCGCAGGTGCGCGGTGGGCGGCGGGCGCGCATTCACACGACCCGCACCTACCTCACGCGACACGGCCGCAACCAAAGCGACGCGGGAGACACGTGTCGGCGCAACATCGCGAACGCATGCAGCTCGCACTGCACCGAGCGGCCCTCTCGGCGCGCATGGAGCCGCTCCTGCGCGGCGGTACTGCTGCTGGGGGACTGCGACGCGCACTGGAGCGCGAGTGAATCGAACTTCACTTGGCTGGCGCCCCCGCCCGTCTGCGAATGCGCGCTCGAAACATTCTGGAAAGCGGACAGGGAAGTCAGAGCGTTCTTGCTCTGCCGCCCGTCTGCTCGCGCAGATTCGCACAGCACGCCGTACTCGGAGCGCGACGAGCGCGCTCCAGCGCGGAACACAGCCGGTCTCTTGTGACGGCCAGCGCTCAGGACCCGACGCGATGGATCGAGTCCATTTAATCCACTCTATAAGTCACCGCGCGCGCACGACGCCCCGGATCGGTGCAGCACGAGCCGTGCGCGCCAGCGGCTCGCAACGGAACACGCGGGTACCCTGGCGGCAACGGCTCGAGGCACAACGGCTCGAGGCACAACGGCTCGAGGCACAACGACTCGGGCCTCGAAGATTTACGCGCGGCGGGGCTTGCTCTTGCGACGCCGCACGCGGCCGAGCTGAGCTCGATCCACGATCCAGCCTCGGCAGCTCGGACTCCCGCACAGGCAGGGAATGGCGGAGTCGGCAGGCCAGGCATAGTCGATCGTCAGCTGCTCGCTCGGGCGGACCGTACGCAGCGCGTGCACCCAGATCTGCGGCTTGGAGGTCTCGTTCTCTTGCCACTCCAGCAGCTCGCAGTTCGGCTCGCAGCTGTGGTTCAAGTAGCGAAACGGCGCGTGCGGGTCGAGCACGCCGAACTCGCCCATGTCCACGACGTAGTCGGGGTCGTAGTCGTCGCTCGTGATGAGCTTGCCCTTCATGTGGCCGATGGCCTGCCGCTTGCGAAAAAGTTTGCGTGCAAAGAGGCCCTTGCCGACATTCGTCACGCGCAGACTCATCGAGTCACGCCACTCAGACTTACCGTTGCTGGATCCCGGTTTGGCAGATGCCGATTTGCCAGATACCAATTTATCAGACACCGATTTAGCAGACACCGATCTCGAATCCCAGTCAGTGAGAGAACTCAATCACGAAGCTTTTGCCAGCCGGGCGTGGCCCGGGTGCGCACCCGGGCAAGATATTCATCGCGCGCTTTCCGTCAAGCTCGAGCGTGCAGATCGCTGCGGCGTGCTTCTTGCCAGCGCGCGGTTTGTCCGCAGCATGGCTTTCTCTCGGTCCAGATCGAAGCGATGAGCGCGGTTCAACTGCGCGCAGCGCGCAAGCGATCGATCTCAGCTTCGGATAACGAAACCGGTCTGCGACACAGCTGCCTCAGGTCGTACGCGCTCGCCAGCTCGTGTGCGGTGATCCGCTCGGGGACGTTCAGACCGGCGCTCCTGCCGACCCAACCGAGGATGGCGCGCGCATCGACGCCGCTCTCGCGCAAGGTTTCGAGGCTCAGATCATCGGCGCGCTTGGCGAGACGGCGGCCGTGCGCATCGAGCACGAGCGGCACGTGAAACCATCGGGGTTGCGTCAGCCCCAGCGCGTGTTGAAGCAAAATCTGGCGCGGCGTGCTGCTCAGCAGGTCGTCGCCACGAAACACCTCGGTCACCCCCTGCTCCGCGTCGTCCACCACCACCGCGAGCTGATAGGAGGGCACATTGGTGCGGCTCGAAATGGCAAAGTCGCCGACGTCCGCGCTCACGTCGACGCTCTGTGGCCCCGCGATGCCATCGCTGAACGAGATCGGGCCCTCGGGGACGCGAAAGCGCAGCGCGCTGCGCCCTGCAGGCGCGCTCCCGGGATCGAGCCGGCGATCGCGGCAGGTTCCCGGGTAGCGCAGCTCAGTGACTCCGCGCTGCGGCGCCTGCACTGCCTGCTCCAGATCCGCTCGTGTACAGATGCAGCGATACGCCACACCCATGCGCTCCAAACGGGCGGCCGCTTCGCGCAGTGGCTCCAGGCGCCGTGATTGGTAGAGGACGGGGCCTTCCCATTCGATGCCGAGCCATTCGAGATCCCGGAACGTGCGCTGCACGTGCTCGGGCCGACAGCGGCTCTGATCCAGATCTTCGAGCCGCAGCAACACGCGCCCACCGCGGCTGCGCGCCTGAGCCCACGCCAGTGCAAAGGTCCGCGCATGTCCGAGGTGCAGGCGCCCGCTCGGACTCGGCGCGAGCCGACCGACAGGCGCTATTGGCACGTGCATTTCATTTTCGAAATAGCATGTCTGGCGATCGCAATGTGCCGAGTGCCACGGGCGCTGGCAGCGCGGCGTCAATCCGTTGACGTCCCGGCGCCGAGCGGAGCGTCCGTGCTCCGCGAAGACGCGCGATCCGGCTCGAACCCGGGCAGGCGCGGCCCGGCTTGGCTCAGCTCTTGCTTTGTGGCCGGCATGTCAAATTCCGCAGACGAGGCTCTTGCCGCTCAGCGCGCGCTGAGCGCGTGCTCGACCGCCGCAACTGTCTCGTGGACTGCGCTCGATCTGCTGGCTTTGGCGGGCCGCTGCGCAGCGCGCGTGGCGCAGGAGCAATCCCACGAAGTGGAGATCGCCGCGCAGCTCCTGGAGCGCGCCGGTCGCTTGCAGGCGACCGTCTGGATCGCCGGCGACGCCGCATTCGAGCATGCCGCTCGCCTGGAGAGCACCGGCCAACGCGCGATCGCGATCGTGGATCCCAGCCGTTTGCCTGCCAGCGTCAGCGCGGGCGACGTGCTGGTGGTGCTGACCGTGAGCGACATTCCCCTCGGACTGCTGTGCGCGGCTCGGCAGCGGCGCGTCGACACGATCGTGCTCGGCGGCTGCGAACGGCTCGAGCTCGAGGTGGGCGCGGCCATCTTTGTCGATTGTCGCGACGAGCGCGCCACGGAGCTGACCCACACCTTTATCCTGACGGCGCTGTGCGCGCAGAGCATCGACTGGGACGAAGCCGAGTCAGCTGCCTGATCGCTCCTGTCGGCGGCTGCGCCACCAGCGGCGCGCGATGACGGCGCTCACCACCAGCACGTGATAGGGCCTGAGCCCGCTTTGCTCGTCGGCGTAGATCGGACGCACGGGCGCCTCGACCACGCGGCAGCGCGCGGTGGCGAGCATGCCCAGCAAGTCGTTCGGGTAGCCGTAGCGCGGCCAGAGCTCGTGCAGGGGCAGACGCTGCGCGGCGCGCGCGGAGAGCACGGTGAAGCCGCACTGGCAATCGTCCACGGCGAGCGACGTCGCCCGCCGGGTCAAGGCCGAGAGCAGCTCGCCGCCGAGCCGCCGCGTGAACGGCATGCGCCGCGCCTTGGGGTGCACGAAGCGATTGCCCTTCGCGTAGTCGGCGCCGCCGGCCCAGACCCGTGCCAGCAGCGCGGGCAGATCCTCGGCGTCCATCTGGTCGTCCGCGGCCATCACCGTGAGCAGGTCCACGCCATCCTCCAGGGCCTGCTGGTAGCCCGTGGCAATGGCGGCACCCACGCCACGGTTCTCGGCATGGCGCAAGACGCGCACGCGCGGATCTCCGGTGCCCGCCGCGCGCTCGGCGGTCGCGTCGTCGCTGGCGTCATCGACCACGTAGATCGAGTCCAGATATGGCGGCAATTTTTGCAGCATCCGCCCTATCAGGCGTTCCTCTCGATAAGCCGGAATGATCACCGCCACGCGCGCGCCCTGCCACATGGCTCAACCCCTCTGCACGCGCAGGATCGCCCCACCCGCCGCACCGGCGCGAGAAGGGAGTACCGGATCGAGTCGATCGCCCATCATCGGCGCGGCGCACGCAGCCCAGCACGCAGCCCGGCATAGCTGAGCGCCGGCTCTGGTTCGCCCAGCTCGACCTGGAGCCCGAGCTCACGCCAACCCGGCAGATGGCGCCCAAATGCATCACGCGCGCCCTCGAAACCATATTTCAGCTCGACCAGGCGCCTGTAGCCCAGCTCCCGCAAGCGCTGCACCGCCGCGTGCGAACGACTCCCCGAGCGGCAGCCGATGATCAGGGGCTCGGTGGTACCGAATGACGATTGCATCACGATTGCAAATTCGAAATTCGGCACCAGTCGGTCTCCCTCGGCCCGCTGCCAAGGCACGTTGCACGCCCCCGGAGGGTGACCCAATGCAAATTCGGGTTCGCTCCGGACGTCGACGTAAGTATACCCATGTTCGAGTAATTCTCGAGCTTGGTCCGGAGCCACGAGCAGCCCGTTTGAAAGCCCTTCAGCCACAACCACGTTCCAATTTTCCGGATCTGATCCATATCACTTTGCGCCAGCCGATGTCGCACGGGACCTCGTTGTTGCGGCTCGTGCTAATCCCAGCCGTGCTAATCCCCGTGAGAGTTCGGTTGCGGTGACTACTCTGCGCATCGTGCCCCTCGGCGGGCTCGGCGAGGTCGGCATGAACTGCCTGGCCCTGGAGACCGACGAGGACCTGGTGGTCGTCGATTGCGGCATCACCTTCCCGGAGGATAACTACGGGGTGGAGCTGCTGCACCCCGACTTCAGCTACCTGTTCGAGCGCGCCGAGAAGGTCCGTGGCGTGTTCCTCACCCACGGGCACGAAGATCACATCGGCGCCCTGCCCTTCCTGTTGCAGCGGCTCAACGTGCCGGTCTGGGGCCCCGCGCACGCGCTCAAGCTGGCGCTGCGCCGCGTACGCGATCGCGTGGGAGACGAGCGGCAGCTGAAGGTCGACTTTCGCCCCGCCGTGCCGGGCGAGCGCTACGCGGTCGGCTCGTTTCAGATCGAGCCGGTGCGCGTCTCGCACTCGATCATCGAGGCCACCGCGCTGTTCATCCAGACACCGGCCGGGAACGTCGTCCACAGCGGTGACTTCAAGTTCGATCCCAAGCCGCCGGACGGGCAGCCCACGGACGAGCAGCGTCTCGCCGAGCTCGGTGCAGAGGGCGTGGACCTGCTGCTCAGCGACAGCACCAACGTGGACAACCGCAGCGAGGCAGGCTCCGAGAGCGGCGTCGCCGACACGCTGGAAGAGCTGATCAGCGGAACGCGCGAGCGCGTGATCGTGGGGCTGTTCTCCAGCAACATCCAGCGGCTGATCAGCCTGGGCGAGATCGCCAAGAAGACGGGCCGCCGCATCGCCCTGCTCGGGCGCAGCCTGCGCACACACGTGGAGACGGCGCACGACCTCGGGCACCTGGCGTGGAACAGCGACCAGCGCCTCACGAATGAAGAGCTGCCGACCTGTCCCCCCTCCGCGGTCCTGGTGCTGGCCGGCGGCACGCAGGCGGAGATGGGTTCGGCGCTGTTTCGCCTGTCCGAGGGCGAGCACCCCGCGATCCGCCTGGGCGCGGGCGACCGCGTGATCCTGTCGAGCCGCGTGATCCCGGGCAACGACCGGCGCGTTTCGCGCATGCTCAGCCATCTGCTGCGGCTGGAGGTGGATCTGCATACCCACTGGACGCAGCGCGAGCTGCACACCAGCGGCCACGCGAACCGGAGCGAGCTCGAACACATGTTCGAGCTATTGCGGCCGCGCGCCTTCATTCCCGTGCACGGCGCGCGGCACCACCTGCACAATCACGCGCTGCTCGCCTCCGAGTGCGGCGTCCCCGAGTGTCTCGTGATCGAAAATGGTCAGGTCGCGGGGCTGTGCGGCGGCAAGCTGGAGAGGCTCGAGCGGGTGAAGAGCGGCCGCATCGCGCTCGACCTGGGCAAGGAACCCCTCAGCGGCGAGGTGCTCCGGCAGCGCGCGATGCTCGGACAACGAGGCGTCGCTGAGCTCTACGTTGTGCTGGATGGCGAAGGCGCACTGCGCGCTTCGCCCCAGCTCTCGATCTGGGGCGTGGCCACCTTCGACGAGCCCGACGCCTCGCGCGAGCTGGCGCGTGAGACCGAAAAGCTGCTTCAGAGCCAGTCCAAGCACTGGCAGCGCCGCGGCCGCGACATGGCCGATGAGCTCGAGAAGTTCCTGGGCTGGAAGCTGGAGCGCCTGATCGGCCGCCGGCCGCACATCTCGGTGCGCATCAGCCGGATCTGAGCTCGCGAACCTCCGGCCAGGCCCGATAGCTCAGCTCGCGGCGTCGAACGCGTGCGCCTCGACGGCGAGCCTGCGCCAGGCCGGACTGATGGGGCGCCCGCGCGAGCGGAGCTGCGCCAGCTTGAAGCCGTGCTTGTTCGACAGCGCACGCAACGTGATCAAGGTGTCTTCCTGCAGATCGCGGCCGAGGCTGGTGTGCTCGTAGCGATGCTCCAGCGCGAGCATCATCGTTTCAGCCATACACGCAAAGGCGACGCCCGGCGGACAACCAAAATGCCAGCCCAGGTCGGGCTTGCCGGGTACCTCCACCACGCCGCCGTCCATCACGAGCACGTCCTGGCGGGCGTACAGATCGGCGCCGGCGTTGGGCGGCCGCGACAGGTCGCAGACCACGGTCCCCGGCCGCACCATGTCCGAGGTGAGGAGCACTTCCGGGCTGCTGGTCACGAGAAACACGAGATCCGACTGCTGCACGGCGCCCGCGAGATCCGTGGTCCAGCGGATGGGCAGCGAGCGAACCCGCTCCAAGATCTCCAGCTCCGCGGCGGGGCTCAGGCTCGTCACCGCATCGCGCTTGGACAGCTCCTGGTCGCTCGCCAGCAGGCTCAAGCCGTTGGCCAGCGTGCCCGTGGCGTATTCCATCTCCTGACGGCGACGCCCGAGCTGGCGCATCATCTGCGCCAGCACCACGGCATATCGGCTGCGCATCTGCGCTGGGTCCTTGCCGCGGCTGACCAAGGTCAGATC
>JAICTU010000181.1 GCA_025936205.1 Polyangiaceae bacterium
CGGGAATTGAGGTTTCCGGAGGAACGAAGGGGGTGCGAGGGCGGGAATTGAGGTTTCCGGAGGAACGAAGGGGATGCGAGCGCGGGAACTGAGGTTTCTGGAGGAACGAAGGGGATGCGAGCGCGGGAACTGAGGTTTCCGGAGGAACGAAGGGGGTGCGAGGGCGGGAACTGAGGTTTCCATGGAAACCTCGATTTGTGCGTACGGAGGGGGCTGCAGCGGCTGACCATTGGTCAGATCTTGATCCCGCTGGCTGCAGCGAAGGCAGCGGCAGCCGCGGTGACGCGGTCGAAACCTCGGGCGATGACGATAGAGCCAGGCGGGCCGCCGGAAGAGCGGCCCGTGTAGCCGCCCATGTTGGCGACCAAGAGCACGAATTGCTCGATGGTCGGCTCTGCGCCGAGCTTCCATTTGCATCGTTCTGTACGTGGGTCCAAAGGCTCGACTCCCGCTCCCGGCGCGGTGCGCTTGTCTTGACCAAACCGGGGAGATTTCTGGTCGGAGCGGCGCCACCGCCGATGCCCGCAGACTCCGAGGACACGCCCCGACTCGCTGATCGCCAGCGCTGTCATGGCTTGCAGACCTCGAACCTGGGCGTTGGGACGGGTACCGACCGGGCCAAAGTCCTTCTTTCCCGCCCGGTCCGTGACCGCAATCGAGCACTGATCCACCGCCACGAACACGGTGTCCTCGCCTTGGCAGCGGCGTATAGCCGGCAAATGGCTGCTGCGCCCCAGAGCTCCGACGCCCACGTGGGCGTTTCGTAAAAATCGAAACGCCGCCTCCCGGGTGGCGTCCTGCTGAACGACAGCCGTCACCGTGCCCGCTGGGCACTCCATCACGCGGGCGGCTAGGTCAACTGCCCGCGCCGTACGCCGGGGGTCTCCCAGCTGCGCTCCACCGAATTCCTGTTGCGGCCACCTTTGACCATTCTTGGATCAATGGTCAGCTGCAGCGGTCCCGTGGGGGGCGACTCATGGCCGTGCAACTCCGACCCGCATTGCGAGCAGAGGCATTCCGTTTGCCGCGAGCAGAGTCCCGAGGGGCCTTGGATGGACGTGGGGCTGAGGCCCGGCCCAAAATCAAATGTCGCGCAGGCGCGCGAAGTGGGCGCCGACGCCGCCGATTACTGGATGACGATCGGGGGCAGGATGAATTCGTCCCAGGCCGGCGTGAGGTTGCTGGTCTGGCGCTGGGCCGTGCTGCCGTTGGCGTTCACGCGCGTGTTCTGGTTCCAGATGTAGATGGCGGGGTAGGTGGTGACGTCGCCGGTGGCGTCGTCGACGACGATCGAGGCCATGTAGAGCTGGGAGGAGGTGTTGGAGATCGGGGGGGTGTAGTCCGTCTGGGCGATCGTGAAGCTGCCGGGGTAGGCGCGCGCCGAGGAGAAGACGAGGAAGTAGTAGGTCTTGCCGCCGCTATCGACGACGCGCGGGGACCACTTGGGCCAGCTGTTGATGCTGCCGCGGGCGGTGCCGCCGGTGCAGCTGACCGGGTCGTTGGCGGCGAGGCGGATCGGCTGGGGCGCGCCCGTGCTGGGTACGATGTAGATCTCGCCGTTGCGGTTGTAGTAGGGGCCGTCGGGATTGGTGCCGAGGTTCTGGTTGCGGCAGCCGGGCTGCGAGGTGGGGGTGCAGCCGGTGCGGGCCGTGTTGCTGGGGTTGGGGGCGCGCGCAAAGGCGATGAAGGCGTCGTCGCTGGAGTAGGACGGGTAGTATTCGAGGAAGTTGGGGTCGGAGGCGCCTTGCAGGTTCACCGCGCGGCCGCCGTTGCCGCCGTTGAATGGCACGAGCTTGATGTCGGCGGCGTTGGCGGTCCAGTCGGGGTGGCCGTCGGGGGAGGTGACGTCCGTGGAGACGTAGGCGATCTGCTCGCCGTCGTTGCTCCAGTCGGGGGTGACGGCGCTGCGTGTTTCACCAGTGGTGGGGATCAGGTCCCAGCCGCTACCCTGCGCGCCCGCCACCGTCGCCGCACGGAACAAGCTGAGCTGCCGGCGGTCGAGCTGGCCCTGGCCGGGCGGATTGGGCGGGACGCGCTGCAGATCGGCGGGCTCCGTCGGATACGTGAAGCCGTTGGTGTAGTCGTTCGATGGCGCAAATTCTCCGATCTCGCTGCGATCGGCGACCGCCACCTGTGCCTCGAGATCGAACCAGGCGAGGCCGTGACGTGCCGGACCCGTGCCCTGCGCAAAGCGCGCGTCCCAGGGGACGCGCGCGGCGTCGCCGTTTGGAGCGAGGCCGTAGCTGGTGAGCAGCAGGCGATCGCCCGCGCTGAAGTGCGCCGGGCTCATGGTCTGTGTGCCGAGCCAGGGCTGAGACAGGAGCAGCGCCGCGCCATCGCTCATCCAGGCGGGGGTGGCACCCACCGTGCCCTCGGTGATCGAGGAGACGACCTTGTTCCACGGCCAGTTGTCGCTGAACACGACGCCGGCGCCGTCGGGCGTGGAGATGTGGCAGCCCACGCACGCGACCTCGCCGGCGGTGAGCCCGCGCTGGGTCAGCGTGCCGTCGTAGTTGCCGCGCGGTTCGATGCCGTCTTCGCCCACGATGCCGCCGAGCTGGATGTCGGTGGCGTCGAGCGCCTGGATCACGCCTTCATCGCCCACGCGGAAGCCGAGCAGCTGGCTCGTGACCTGCGGCACGAAGGCGACCTCCGACGAGGTCGTGGCCCAGAACACCAGGCTGCCACCAGCGTTGACGGGCGCGATCTGGAAGGTGCCGCGCATGCCCGTGAGTGTGGCGCCGCTTGCCGCACGCACGGTGACGGTGATCGGTGTGTGCACGTTGCGCGCGAGGTTGCGCCACACGCCCGCGGGCATCACCCACTCGGTCTGGCGAGTGTAGGCGACCAGATCATTGGCCTCGATCTCGCTGTGCAGGCGCACCTCGTACAGCGCGTTGTTGCCGCCGCCCTGCCAGCGGAAGCGCGGGCGCAGCCAGTTGGCGGGGAAGAGCGCACCCGGCGCGTCTCCGCTGCCGAGCTGAGGCTCGACCACGCACAGGGTGCCGGCGGTGAAGGTGTCCGGATCGGCGAAGGGTGCGAGGTCGCCCGGGTTGATGGGCGTTCCGCCCGTGTCGAGCAGCGGCTCGGCAGGGAAGTCCGTGCAGTTCTCGCGGCAGGTGGAGGATGGAAAATCCGTGCCGCCGAAGTTTGCGCCGACGATCTGGGGGAACGCGGGCACCTGGAACGACTCATCCACGCCGCCCGGCGCGATCGGTGTGATGGTGGGTGCTTCGCCCGGCGCCGGGCCTTTCCCGGTTGCGCTCGAGCCCGGGCTGCCGCCCGCGCTGCTCGTGCCGTCACCGCCCCCGCCGCGCGAAGGATTGTGCGAGCTGCCCGATGAGCAGGCGAGCGCCAGCACTCCGAGAACCATCGCTCCCGTGCCAGCACTCCGAGAACTATCGCGTCGAGTCATCGCCGTTCTCACCCGCAGAGAAAACGCCCAGATTTTATACCAGATTCAGTGCCAGCCGCGGAATGAGCGTCGCGCTGCCAGCTTTTGCACGATACTGCCAGCCCGCTCGCTTGCCTGAAACAGCATGATTCACAGCGTCATCGCCAGCGCACCTGCTTGTAGGTGGATGTCAGGGTCAGCGCTGAGGTGTCGGTGCTTGCTCTCGTTCCTGCTGCTCGGGTGTGGCTCGGTGCGGCTCGATCCAGCGCTTTCACAGGCTTCGACGGCGCGCGCTGCGGAGCGCGTCTGGAGCTACGAGGTCGCCGCCGGCACGGACGCACGCGAGCTTTCCGTGCATGCGGCGCTGCCGCCCGGCGTGCCGGAGGAGCTGGAGCTCGATCGTTTCGCGCATCCGTTCTTGCGCGAGCTCGAGCTGCGCACGGCGCACGGCTGGCGCTCCCTGAACGCGAGCGGGACGAGCTGGCGTGTGCCCGAGTGCCGCGTGAGCGGTTGTGAGCTGCGCTATCGCTACCTGCTCGGGGAAGCTGCCCAGAAGATCGACCGCTTTGGCTTTGCGGCGCTGCGCGGCGGCGTGCTGCTGGCGCCGCCCTCCACCTGGCTGCTGCATCCGCGCGACTATGCAGGCAGCGATCGCTATCGTTTGAGCGTGCGCAGCGCGCCTCCGCTTCGCTTCGTCAGCGGTGTCCCGCCATCGCGCAGCGCGGACCAGAGCCGCGAGGCTCCGGCGGAGCTGCTGTTCGAGGCGCCGTATTCCGCGTTCGGGCACTTTCGCGAGCAGCGGATCTCGGTGCCGGGCGGCACCATCGTGGCTTCGGTCGGCCTCGACGGCGGGGCGCTGGCGCTCACGCCCGCGCAGCTCGACTCCGCGCTGCGCGCTTCGGCGCGCGTCATTTCCGACTACTATGGTCGCTTTCCTGCGCGCGAGCTGGCCTTGATCGTGGTGCCGGCGGAGGGTTCCGGGGTGTTCGGCATGCAGCTCGGCAACGGCGGCGCGAGCATTCTGCTGTTCGTGGGCCGACGAGCGGCGGAGCTCTCGCCGCAGAGCGAATGGGTGCTGGTGCACGAGCTGTTTCATCTGGGCTTTCCCACACTGCCGCGCCGCCACCTGTGGCTGGCGGAGGGGCTCGCCAGCTACCAGGAGCCGCTCGCGCGCGCTCGTGCGGGGTTCATCAGCGAGCAGCAGCTGTGGCGCGAGTTCCTGGAAGGCCTGCCGAAGGGCTTGCCGGCTCCGGGCGATGGAGGGCTCGATGGGACGCAGAGCTGGGCGCGCACCTACTGGGGCGGGGCGCTCTTCTGCTTGCTCGCGGATCTGCGCATCCGCGTCGAATCCGCGCAGCGCTATAGTCTCGACGACGCGCTGCGCGGCATCTTCAACGCCGGCGGAGATACCACCGTGCGCTGGAGCGTCGCGCAGACGCTCGCGGCGGGCGACCGCGCCGTCGGCGGCCACGTGCTCAGCGAGCTGTACCAGGAGCACGCCGAATCTGCGGTCCAGGTCGATCTGGACGCGATCTTTCGCCGGCTCGGGGTGCGGCTCGAGTCCGGCCAGGTCGTGTTTGACGACGGGGCGGAGTGGGCGGAGCTGCGTCGTGCGTTGACGGCGGGCGCTCAGCGCGCGCACGCGGGATTGTCCTCACCCGGGGTGCCAAAGTCACCGTTGTAAGCGCTGACGCCGTCGCACCAGTTCTCTGGGCGGTCATTCGCGCCCGGGTCGAGCGCGGAGCTGGAGAGACTGAGGCTGTGGCCCGCCTTGTTGGGCGACGCGGCCGAGTCGATCGTGACCTGATCGAGCAGCTGAGAGCCACAGGCGAGCGCGAGCACGAACGCGCCCGTGTTGGGCAAGGTGATGCCGCGGTACAACACATCCGGCTGGAATCCCGGCATCTCGCCGTTGGCGAGGGTGAGGTAGGCACCGGCCGCGATCGAAAACCCTTCCTCCAGCGGTAGCTTCTGATCATCGCGCCTCAGCTCGCAGCCGCCGAGGTCCATGTCCTGCGTGCCTGCGTTGTAGAGCTCGAGCCACTCGCCATCGGCGTCGGGCAAGGCCTCCGGGTTCTTCATCAGCTCCGAGATCACGACCTGGGGCGCGCCCTTGCCGTCGACCTCGATCGCGACGCGCAGGTCGCCGTCGCTGCCGGCGGGGGGCTGCCCCGGGTCCTGTGTGGTGCGGAACTGGAACGTCAGCGTGGTGAGCTCACCGGCGCGGATGCTGAAGTCCAACGGGTTGCGCGACACCAGCTCCGCCGCCACGGCCTGGTTGCCGGCGGCGCCAGCGCTGCGCTGCAGCTGCCAGCCGGGCAGGAGCTGGGCGGTGTAGTCTCCGATGGGCAACGAGCGCTGCAGCGTGTCGGAATTGGGGCTATCCGCGCTGCTCAGCTGCAGCTGCGCCGTGCCCTCGATGGCAAAGCTGGCCTTGTCGAGCCGATAGCGGGCTTCGCCGATGCCGCTCGACAGGCCGAGCCGTAGCTGCCCGATGGGGAGCTCCGGCAAGTCCGAGCAGGCGACGAGCGCCGCGAGAGCGCAGGCCCCCGTGAGCCGGCGAAAGAGCGAGTGAATGGGCGTGGGCCTGAGTGTTCCTCCGCCTCCGCCACAGCAAGCGAGATGCCCGTCCCAAATCGCCGCGAGCGCAGCCAGTTTCGGCTGCGCTCGCACCAGCTCGCCCCGGCCCCCGCCAGGCCAGCGCCGGCCGCGCCGGTCTTCAGCGCAAGATCGTGGCGCAGCCGAGCTGCAGGTTGATCTTGCCCTTCGCCGCCGCCTTCACTTCCTGGCAGATGTTCGGGCAGACCTGGATCGACGTCGGCTTCTTCTGGTTCGGGTCCACGTCGTAGTGCCAGCCTTCGGGGTTGTCCGTGCAACCGCCGGAGTCGCGCACGTACTTGAGCTGGCGCGTGCTCGAGCCATCGTCGAACTCCAGGTTCACCTTGTAGTAGTCGAGCTGCTGGTCGCTTTGCGGGATGCGGAACTCGCACGCCAGCTGCCCGCTGCGGATCTCGCGCAATGCGTCCAGGAACTGTTGCTCGACTTCGCCCGTCGAGTCGATGAACACGGCCTGCTGGGTGCCGCCCGCTTGCGCGATGGCGTTCACGTTGTTGATGCTGGCGCCGTCGCCGGGGCGGAACACGCCGATCACGAAGGTGCGCACGGGCGGATCGCCATTGGCGCCCTCAGCGGCGATCTTCAGCACCTGGTTGATCGTCTCGGTGCCCGTGGTCTGCTGCACCGCGCCACATTCGGTGGGCAAGCCGTCGGTCGCGAGCAAGGTGGCCACCGTCTGATCCGGATGATCGATCGCCCACTGGCGCGCGTGCTGGATCGAGCCGGTGAGCGCGGGTACGGTCGGTGTGAGACCCTCTGGCGCCTTACCCATCAACGCCTGGTCGATCAGGCCGAGGCCCGTCGTCACGGGCTGAATCTCCACTGCCGGCGTCCCGTAGATGTTGGGATCGCAGGTGGTCGCGTTCGTGCAGGTGCGTGGAAAATCAGTGCAGACTCCCTGCCCGGCGCCGCACGAGCCGGTTTGATCCAGCAAGCACGCGAGCGGGTTTGCTTGGTCTACCGTGTTGGAGCACAAGCCGAAGGGCACGCACGGGTTCACCGCGGGCCCGCCGGGGCAGTCGGAGTTGGTCCGACACAACTGGATGGTGGTCGTATTGCGGCAGGTGGACAAGAAGCAGGGCCCGCCGTCGTCACCGCAGTCGGATTGTTTGGTACAGGTGAGCGACTTTACCCCCGGCTTGAGCAGCGGGAAGAACTGCATGCCGAGCAGCAGATCGCTGTCTTTCGTCTCCGCGAGAAAGCCGCGCAGCGCGCGCTGGACCGAGTCCCACTTGGTGCGGATGCTGCCCGTCGACTCCTCCATCGAGCCGGAGCTGTCGAGCATCATGTACAGCGCCACCTTGCGCTGCTCGGCCCCCGCCGTTTGCTCGAGGCAAGCGGCGTTGTCCAGGTTTTGAGCTGCGGCGTTGTCGTCGTCGATGAAGCCGCTCTGCCCGTTCAACTGATTGGACCCGGTGTCCGCGACCTCCACCTTGGCCGGCCCTGCACAGCCGATGGCAACACTGCTGCTCGCAACAGAGCCCACGGCGATCAGCGCTCTGCAGCTCGCCTGGGAGAAAAGCCGGTATTTCACGGAGAGCATTAAAGCATAGTCGTCTGCCCCCTACCAGAGACCGTACCAGTGGGGGCCAGCATCGAATTCACTGACATTTTCGGCTGTGGTGCTCCGCCCTCCCGGTGTCGCCCGGTTGTCACGGCGAGAGCTGCCCCGAAACATCGAAGTCCCGCTCTCTGCTGAACCTGACGGGGGCCGACGCCGTTTGCTCGCTGGAACGGGCCAGTGGTGACTTTGCGTCACGCCTGGATTGGCTGAGAGACCTAACGTGGCACACGGAAGCTCGAGGACGGGATTCGCGCTTCTCGTTAGGAACCCTTTTTCCAATAGGGGTGGCTCTGAGGCTGGCTCGGATCGGGTCGCGACATGGTATAGCCCGGGGCGCTTGGTGCCTCCGAACCAATGGGGTTGCAGGTGAACGGAGCTACGGGGCGGGTCCCCCGCTATGAGATCCGAGGGGCCACGAGCATCGACGAGGAGCCGTTGCTCGCGCTGGCGGGGCACCTCGACACGGTGAACCTTCCCGATGATCGCCAGTCCGTGCGGGACTTGTTGCAGCACGCCGAGCAGAGCTTTGCTGGACAGGTGAGCGTGGCCAAGCGCCGCTATGTGTTCCTGCTCTGGGACCTGGAGAAGCAGACGGCGATCGGCTCCAGCAGCATCATCGCGCAACTCGGGCGCAGGGATGCTCCGTATATCTATTTCGACGTGCTCGACGAAGAACGCTATTCGAAGTCGCTGGACAAGCACTTCCATCACACCGTGCTGCGGCTGGGCTTCTCCTACAAAGGGCCGACCGAGCTCGGGGGGCTCGTGGTCCAGCCAGAAGAGCGGGGCTCCCCCGAGCGCCTGGGCCGCTTCGTATCGTACGCGCGCTTCGCCTACATCGCAGGCCGGCGGGATGCGTTTCGCGACCAATTGCTGGCGGAGCTGTTGCCTCCGCTCGAGCCCGACGGGACCAGCCACCTGTGGCAGGCGCTCGGCCGGCGTTTCACCGGCATGAGCTACGCCGAGGCCGATCGCTTGTCGAGCCGCGACAAGGACTTCATTCGCGATCTGTTTCCGCTGAACGAGATCCACACCAGCCTGTTCGACGACAAGGCGCGCGACGTGATCGGCAAGGTCGGTGAGCAGACGCTGGGCGTGGAGCGCATGCTGCGCGCCGTCGGTTTCCGGTACGCGCGCCGGGTCGATCCGTTCGACGGCGGGCCGCATTTCGTGGCGCCGACCGAGGAAGTGACGTTGATCCAGAAGTCGCGGCGGGTGCGCTTCGCGGGGCCGCTGGAGGGTGCTTCGCAGCCGCCGAGCGCGGCGGCTTCTGCGCAGCCGGCGGAGCAGCGTGCGGTGATCTTGCGCTACCTGCCGAGCGCGCCCTTTGCGCGCAGCGTACAGAGCGAGTTCCGCTGGTCGGGCAACGACGGCGTGCGCTTGCCGGAGGCCATCCGGAACCATCTGGGCCTCGACGTCGGGGCGGAGCTGATAGTGACGCCATTGCCCTCCGCGAGCCAGCGCGCGGGCAAGCAGCAAGGAGCGAAGCAATGAGTCGGTTCTTCATCGTCGCGCTCAGCGTCTTTGCCAGCGTGCATCTCTACATCTGGTCGCGTCTGGTGTACGCGCCGCAGCTGGGGCCCGCCTGGACCACGGCGCTCACGGCCGTGATGGTGGTGCTGTTCGCGAGCATCCCGCTCACCTTCGCGTTCGGGCGGCGCGCGTCCTCACGTGCAGCGCTGGCTTTCGTGTGGCCGGGCTATGTCTGGCTGGGCGCGCTGTTTCTGCTCTTCGCGTCGGTCGTGGCGGCCGATCTGGTGCGCGCGGCGATCGAGATCGGCGGCGTGCTGCTCGGCGCGCCGGCGATCGACGCCGTCGAACGGCTCGCGCGAGCGCGCCTCGAGGCCGGCATTGCGGCTTCCGTTGCCGGCACGGCGCTGCTCGCGTCGCTCTGGTCGGGGCGCAGGTTCCAGGTCAAGCGCGTGCCCGTACCGCTGTCGCGCTTGCCGGCGTCGCTCGACGGCACGACGATCGTCCAGCTCACTGACGTGCACATCGGGCCCATGCGCGGGCGCCGCTTCCTCGATCGCGTCGTGGACGCCACCAACGCGCTCCAGCCCGATGTCGTCGCCATCACCGGTGACCTGGTGGACGGCTCCGTCGCCAAGCTGGCGGAGGACGTGGCGCCGCTCGGGCGCCTGAAGGCACGGCACGGCGTGTACTTCGTGACCGGCAATCACGAGTACTACTCCGGCGCGGAGCCCTGGTGCGCCTATTTGACCCAGCTCGGGCTGCGCGTGCTGCGCAACGAGCGCGTGCGCATCGGCGAAGGCGAAGAGAGCTACGACCTGGCCGGCATCGATGATCTGGCGGGGCGCCAGTTCGGTCCGGGGCAGGGCGCCGACCTCTCGCGCGCGTTGCTGGGGCGGGACCAGTCGCGCGAACTGGTCCTGCTCGCGCATCAGCCGCGCGTGGTGGCGGAGGCGGAGCGCGCGGGCGTCGGGCTCCAGATCTCGGGCCACACGCACGGCGGGCAGATCTGGCCGTTTCACTTCCTGGTGCGCCTGCAGCAGCCGGTGATCTCCGGGCTGGTCCGGATCGGCCGCGCGCTGCTCTACGTGAGCAACGGCACGGGTTACTGGGGGCCGCCGATGCGTCTGCTCAGCCCCGCGGAGATCACGGAGCTGAAGCTGCAGGCTGCGCTGCCGGCCGCCGAATAGTCGGCAGAGTGTAGTAGAGTCGGGCGCCGCCATGTTGCACTGGCTCCTCGATCTCTATTCCCTGGTCGTGATCGCCTCCGTCGTCCTCAGCTGGATGAGCCTGCCGGAGGACAATCCATTCGTGCGCCTCGTGCACCAGCTGACGGAGCCCGTGTTCACGCCCGTGCGCCGCGTGGTGCCGGCGCTCGGCGGCTTCGATCTCTCGCCGCTGGTGGTGCTGCTCGCGATCGGTTTGCTGCAGCGCCTGCTCTGAGAGCCGCTCAGCCGGTCTTGGGTTTCTCGGGGCGGTGTCGCTTTGCGCGGCACTCCAAACGGCTCATCGCGAGACCTCGGCGGCTGGTGCAGCTCTTGCTCGTGGCTAGCGGTCACAACTGACCCTCGGGGTCAGAGAGGAATCGCCATGATCGTTCAGAGCCTGATGACCAAAAACCCCAAATGCTGTCGTTCGGAGGAGAGCCTCAAGACGGCGGCGCACATCATGTGGGAGTGCGATATCGGCAGCATTCCCGTCGTGGACCGCGAGCAGCGCGTGGTCGGCATGGTCACCGATCGCGACATCTGCATGGCGGCCTACTTCCAGGACCGCGCACTCTCCGACATCCAGGTGCATCAGGCCATGGCGAGCAAAATCGTGGCTTGTCGACCCGATGATGACGTGAAAACGGCGGAGCGCTTGATGCGCGACAATCAGGTGCGGCGCGTGCCCGTCATCGATCGCAACGGGCATCTGCTCGGCGTGGTCTCGGTCAACGATCTTGCTCGCAAGGCAGCCAGCGATCGTCATCTCAGCTCGCCGCAGGTCGGGGAGGCCGGTGTCGTAACGACGATGGCCGCGATCGCCACACCCCGTCCGATGGCGTCTGTCTCCTGACTCGTGAGCTCGTGCGGATCAAGAATCTGCGGCCCGGCGGCCCCGCCGCGGCCGGGACGGTTTGGCGCGAGGCAGAGCGTCTCACGCTCGTAACGGCGTCGCTGCTGGCACTCTCCAGCTTCTCGGTGAGCAGCGGCGCCCAGCAAGGGGTTCCAGCGCAACCTGAGGCAATCCCCGAGCCCAGCAACGTGAAGCCCGGCCCGGCCGATGCAGACGCGCCAGCGGAGGACGAGCCATCGAGAGGGTCGAGCACGCCCGTCTACTCGGAGCTGCGCGATGCAGAGCAGCGGCTCGACACGTTGAAGGCCAAGGTGGATCTCTTCGAGTTCCACGGCTACCTGCGCTCCGGCTACGGGCTCAATGGCAGAGGAGGTCAGCAAGTCGCCTTCCAGGGGCCGGGGGCGGGCGCCAAGTACCGCCTGGGTAACGAAGCCGAGACGTATGGCGAGTTCATTCTCGTCAACAACTGGCTCAATCCCACGCCGGACAAGAACGTACCGTCCTTCCGCACGGAGGTCTTGCTGCAGGCAGCGACGACGAATGGGTCGACGTTCAGCAGCCTCGATCAGTTTCACCTGCGCGAAGCCTATGCTCAGGCGAGCAACATCTGGAACGGGCAGCCCCAGGCGCGCTTCTGGGCGGGGGAGCGGTTCTACCGGCGCCAGGACATCCACATCAACGACTTCTACAGCGTTGATATGAGCGGCTACGGCGGCGGTATCGAGGACGTGGATGTGCACCTCGGCAAGGTCGCCGTCGCCATTCTCGGAGGAGCGAGCGACACGGTGACCACGCAGCGCGGCAGCTACGCCAAGCTGAACTTCGACGCGCGCTGGTACGGCCTGGATGTGGGCGTCGGCACGCTGGCGCTCTGGGTCAACGTCGCGCAGGCGAAAGGGGGGGCGACGGAGGATGGCACAGTGATCCCGTCGTCGGTGGGCTGGGCTGCGGGCGTCAAGCACCTGATCGAGCACTTTGGCGGCGGGTATCAGAACCTGCTGATCGCCTATGGCCAGGGGATTGCAACGAACTTCCGTGCCGATGTGGCACCGGTGACGGTCTTCCAGGAAGACGCCAAGCGGCTCTTGATCACGGATCACATGCTGCTGCGCCCCACGCACTGGTTCGGGATGATGCCGGTCCTGATCTATCAAAGGTCGGAGACGGGAGATGCAGCGGCGGGTGTGAACCACTGGTTCTCCGCTGGAGCCCGTCCCATCCTCTACTTCTCTGACTACACCTCGCTGGCCGTAGAGGGGGGCATCGACTGGGTGCGCGATGGGGCTACGCACGCTGAGGGGTCGCTGCGCAAGCTGAGTATCGCGCCGCAGCTCGCGACGGGGCCGACGTTCTTTAGCCGCCCGGTGTTGCGGCTGTTCTTTACTTACGCGAGCTGGTCGGAGTCGCTGCGCGGGCAAGTGGGGGGCGCCCCCTATGCCGATCGCACGGATGGTCTGAGCTACGGGCTCCAGGCGGAGACCTGGTGGTAAAGGATTTGGGCCGGGCCTCAGCTGCGAGTCGCCGCGCGAATCCTCGGGGCCCTGTGCGGGGATGAGTTGCGCGGGGGCTAGAGATAGCGGCAATCGCGGCAGCTGATCACGGAGCGGCTCGTGTGTGTGGTGCGCGAGGGCCATCCGCTCACGCGCGGGCGACTCACCCTGCAACTCTTTGCCGCCGCCCAGCACGTGTTGATCGCCCCGCGCGGGCGCCCAGGGGGCCGCGACGGCCGAGGTCCAGTCCCGCGCGCCCTGGCGGCAGAAGCCCTCCCGCGCGCGCCGCGCAACGCGCTAATGTTCCACCACCATGCAGAGCCTGCCCACCGCGGTCACCTGGGTCCCCCTCGATGTGCTCGCCCGGCTGATCCTCGCGCTCGGCGTCGGCCTCCTGGTGGGGCTGGAGCGCGAATGGCGCGGGAAAGAGGCGGGCCTGCGCACGTTCGGGCTGGTGTCCCTGCTGGGCGCCTTGAGCGGCCTGCTCGGCATGCCCTACGCGCTGGCCAGCATCGGGCTGGTCGGCATCCTGCTGGTCTTCCTCAATCTGCAGGGAATGCGGGCGGAAGGCAGCACCGAGCTGACGACGTCGGCGGCGCTGCTGGTCGTATTCATGACGGGGCTGCTGTGCGCCTTCGGGCACCGCGTCACGCCCGTTGCCGTGTCCGTGGTCACGGCGGGCCTCTTGTCGTGGAAAGAGCGGCTCTCGGAGTTCGGGCACAAGCTCACGGCGCAAGAGCTGCGCTCGGCGATCCTGCTCGGCATCCTCGCGTTCGCCGTCTATCCGGTGCTACCGGACCATCCCATCGATCGCTGGGGCCTGATCGATCCGCGCGAGGCCTGGCTGACGGTGCTCTTGATCGCCGGCATCGGCTTTGCCAACTACATCCTCTGGAAGCTGTTCGGCACGCGCGGCATCGAGTTCGCGGGCTTTCTGGGCGGGCTCGTCAACAGCACGGTGACCGTGACCGACTTGGCCACACGCGTCGCCGAGTTCGGCGGCAGCTTGGTCGATGTCGCCTACCGAGGGATCATGCTCTCGGTCGCGGCCATGGCCGTTCGCAATGCGCTCGTGCTCGGCCTGCTGCGCCCGGAGTCGCTGCTCGTCTCCGGTCCGTCGCTCGGGTTGATGTTGATCGCCAGTGCGCTCCTGGCCTTCTCCCGCAAGAAGCGAGCTGCCGATACCTCCGGTGACAAACCGCTGGATCTGAAGTCACCGTTCTCCTTGCTCTCGGCGCTGAAGTTTGGTGCCATCTTCTTGCTACTGCAGATTGCGGACATCTTTGCTCAGGGCTTCTTCGGCCAACTCGGCTTCTATGTGATCAGCGTACTGGGAGGGGTGGTGTCGAGCGCGTCTGCGGTCGCCGCCGCGGCCACGCTCGCGGCCTCCGGCACGATCCCATCGGCGGTGGCCGGCGTGGGCGCGATCTTGGCGTCGCTCGCCAGCGCGGCGGTCAACGCCGTGCTGGTCGCGCGCTTTGCCCAATCCCCTGTGTTGCTCCGCCGCGTGCTGGCCTCGACGGGCGTCATCGTCGCCATCGGGCTCTCGGGGGCGGCGATCACCGCCTACCTGGCCAGTCGCTCCGCGGGATGACGCAGGGTGTCTCTGCGCAGGTCGCGGTGTCCCCTGCGAGAAACACGGTCGAGCTCACCGTGCCGGGATGTTTCAGTTTGTGTTCACGGGCTTGCGATCTGTGGCTGGGGACGACCGCCCCATTCCCCTGGTGGGTTGACGAGGGAGCTCCCGGGGCTGCCTTATGGAAATGGGGCTTGGAAATGCTTCGCCAGAGCTGTTAGCGTCGCCCCGTTTTTGTGCTTTCGCTATCCGGGCTCACCAACTCCGCGGGCAGATCTCGCGCGTGGATCGTACGGCTGTCGTTCGGCGCCATGATGCTGGGACTACTGGCTTGCGTGGGTTCCTCCCGGCCGAGCGCTGCACGCTCCGCTGCTGCCGCTGCGCCCACGTTCGCGTCCCACCCCGAAGACGTCGGGCAGGGCTGCAGTCCGAAGGGGTGCCTGCGGGCCCCGCCCGAATCGGCATGGATCGTGCCGAACGCAGCCCAACCGGTCGTGCCGGCGCGAGTTCGCGCACGGCCTCCCGTGGTGCGGCGGGTGGTCACCGGCAAGAGCGATGAAGAGATCGCCAAGCTGCTGCGCAGCGACCTGACCAGCGTCGGCTCCATGGCGTTTGGCACTGCCGCGCATGGTGGCCTCTTGAATCCGGTGCGCATGCCCGAGGACGACCGCTGGATCATCGTCCACCCGCCTCACGCGTGGGGTACGGCGGAGACCATCCAGTACCTGGTGACGGCGATCGACGCGGTCAACGAGCAGTTCCCGGCTTCGCCGCCGTTGTTTGTCGGGGACATTAGCCAGCGCGAAGGTGGCTACATGTATCCGCACCTGAGTCATCAGTCCGGCAGGGACGTCGACGTCGGGTATTTCTACAAGAGCAAGCCGGCCTGGTATCGGCGGGCCACGCGCGGCAACCTGGACGCACCGCGCACCTGGGGCCTGATCCGGACGCTGATCGCACATACGGACGTGCGCTACATCTTCATCGACCGGCGCGTGCAGCGCGTGCTGCGCGAGTATGCGGAGAAGATCGGCGAGGATAACGGCTGGCTGGAGAGCATCTTCCACGGCACCGACACCGAGCCGCCCATCATCTTGCACGAGCCCGGCCACGATACCCACTTTCACGTGCGGTTCTACAATCCGGTGGCGGAAGAGACGGCGCGGCGTTGCTACGGAGCGCTGCTGGCGCAGCACAAGCTCAAGCCGTTGCGTTACAACCTCAAGCACACGGCCCGCAAAGGCGACACGTTGCTCGGCCTCGCGCGCCGCTACAGCGTCAGCGTGACCGCCATCATGGAGGCGAATCACCTGAAGCAGAAGGATCTGTGCGAGGGGCAGGTGTATCAGATCCCGCGCGAGGGTTCGGCGGGCCCTTCAGAGGAGGAGGCGATCCCCCCGCGTCGTGTGCCTCCGATTCGTGCAGCTGTCGGCAATATTGCTTCGCTGTGAGAATTGCTTCGCTGTGAGAATTGCTTCGCTGTGAGAATTGCTTCGCTGTGAGAATTGCTTCACTGTGAGAATTGCTTCGCTGTGAGCCAGGCGAATTTTGGCGATCCAGCTGCCCCTCACGCTGTGGAGCGTTACTGCGGCAGCAACACCTGTCCTTTTTCGTCGAGCTCCCAGAACGGGTTGAACGCCACTTCCCAGGGATAGCCGTCCGGATCCGCGAAGTAGCCGGAATAGCCGCCCCAGAAGACGTCACGCGCAGACTTCAGGATGCGCGCGCCGGCCTTCTCGGCGCGCGCGAGTGCCGCGTCCACCTCCGCCTTCGTCGCCACATTGCACGCGAGCGTGATGCCACCGAAGCCCGAGCCCTCCGGCGAGACGTGGGCGTCCTCGGCCAGGGCTTGGCGCGGATAGAGGCCAAGCACGACGCCGCCCGCGCTCAGGAATACGA
>JAICTU010000485.1 GCA_025936205.1 Polyangiaceae bacterium
CGCTTCCGCCGCTGCGGCTTCCAACACAGGATCGTCCGGGTGCAAGTGTCGGAAGAGCGCCAGTACGCCCGAAAGATCATCTGCACCCGCGACTCGAACTGGGGAGCGGCTCATGGTGCCTCATAGTCGGATCGTCCGCCGCACACCAGAGGGGGGTATGGCCCACCGAGGGCGGGTGAGAAGGTGCGAGGAACGCGCGAAAATCCATCTTGAAGTCTTTCGTCAAAATGTTCGTTGCGTGGCTTTGCCCAATGGATCACCGGCGGTGAGCGCCCGAGATAGTTTTCTCCGCAACACAGATCGCAGACGCGCGCTCCATCGAGACGACCGCCGATCAGATCCGTCATCAGCGTGATCGTCTGCGCTCGCGTGCCTGGCACCCGGCCAGGATGATCTCCTGCGCGCCAATGACGTGGATGTCGTAAGCTAGAGGCTCGAGCCTGAGCCGAACGGAGACGCGATCTTGACGACGCAAAGCTTGCCGCTCCTGGAGTACGTGCGCGACCTCGTATGGATCAAGGAGCAGGCGTTGACCATCATGGGCGCTGCGCTGCGCACTCGCATGACGGTGCTCCGCCTCGACGCTGGTCTGTGCCTACACTCTCCCGTGGAGATCGATGACTCAACCAGAGAAGGTATCGAAAAACTCGGTACGGTGATCGCTGTCGTAGCCCCGAGCAACTGCCATCACCTCTACTTCACCAGCGCTCAGAAGGCCTTCCCCCGCGCGCGGACCTTCGGCACCGCAGGCGTCCAGCGCAAGCGCAGGGATCTCCAGTTTGACGAGATCATTGGCGAAGAACCTCCCACCTGTTGGAGGGGACAGATGGACCAGGTGTTCGTGGGCAACCGCGTCATGCGGGAGGTCGACTTCCTGCACCGGGCCAGCCGGAGCCTGATTGCCGTCGATCTCGTGGAGAATTTCAGCGATCAGTCGCCTGGGACCAACGGGCTGCTGCGGGCGATGCTGACGGTTCTGGGCACGTGGGGCCGGCCGTGTCCGGCGCCCGAGTTGCGCTGGTTCACGCGCGATCGCAGAGCCGCGCGGGAGGCCCTGGAACGCATTCTGGCCTGGGATTTCGAGCGCGCCGTCATCGCCCATGGCGATCTGCTCGACCAGTCGCCGCACAACGCGATCCGTGACGCGTGGCGATGGCTGCTGCGAGCATGACGTCAGGGTTTGCGGATGTGGCCTCGCGAGCTGAGGCGGGCAGCGAGTTGGAAGGTGCGGGCGTCGGGGCCGGCGGCGAGGCGCTGGTAGAGCTCGGTGGCGCGTTCGTCGCCGTTGAGGGCAGCGCGCAGAGCGTCACGCTGGAGCTCGGGCGTGGCTGGAGGCAGCTCCGGCAGCGGAACGAGGGGGACGTCCGTCGCCGGGGGCGGAGCTGGCGATGGCTGAGGGAGAGCTTCGGCGGCGATCGCCGTTTCGGGGATGGCCCTCGCGTGCAGCAGGCGCCAGGTGAGCACCAGGGCGGCGCACGCTCCTAGCGCTGCCAGAGCGAGCTGGCGCGGGCGCAGAGAAAGCTGACGCAGCCAGCGCAGCGCAGTGTGCCGGGTCGCCGCCTTCTGCGCGGCTTGCGCCTGGAGTCGCAGCGCTTCCGCTCGGAGCGCGCCCCCGTCGCACACCGTCTCGACCATTGCCGACTCCGCGGGCGCCACGTGCGGCAGGGTCGCGCGCAGCAAGGGCGCGAGGGCGTGCAGGTCAACGTGCTGGGTGGTTGCCAGGTTCGCGGAGGCGTGGAACACCTGGCGGGCTCGCACGCGGGCTTCGCCGAATTGGATCTCTGCGGGCAGGGTGAGCTCGGTCCAGCTGGGGGGTAGGGCCGCGCCGTGGACTTTGACTTCGCTGCGCGGGGAGACGGAGGCAATGCGCAGGCGGGTTCCGTCGAAGGCGAGGAAGACGTGGGCGTCGGCGACGCCGGGTGCCGATACGCACCAGTCGCCGCCGCGGCCGACGGAGAAGGTGGGGACGTTGTTGCCCCAGCGCAGGGTGCGGTTGCGCTGGGCGGCTCGGCCCGCGACGACGCTGAGCAGCAGGTGTGATGGGGAGGCCATCATGCTGCACCTGCCAGGGTGTGAAATGCGTCCGCCGAGAGCTCTACGCCGTGCTCGGCGAGGCGGGGGAGGAAGCTCGGTACGATGCCGGTCGGGACCAGCTCGCTTTGAATTTGTCCTCTATGGTCGGTGCTGGCGTATTTGCGTACGAGCAGGTCTTGGAGGTCGTAGCGCTGGCGTTCGTTGTCGAAGCCGAGGACTTCGGTGACGTGGGTGAGTTTTCGGGTGCCGTCGGCGAGGCGGGAGACGATGATCACGAGGTCGATGCCGGAGCCGATCTGGTTGCGCAGCGCCGTGAGGGGGAGGTCGAGGTCGCTCATGAGTCCCATGGTCTCCATGCGGGTGAGGCTGTCTTTGGGGTAGCTGGCGTGCAGGGTGCACATGCAGCCGCCGTGGCCGCTGGTCATGGCCTGGACGATGTCGAGGGCTTCGCCGCCGCGGATTTCGCCGACGATCACGCGGTCGGGGCGTAGCCGCAGGGTGGCCCGGAACAGGTCGCGGATGGTGACTGCGCCTCTGCCGTTGGGTTGTGCAGGTCGGGCTTCGAGCTGGACGACGTGGGGTTTCTGGAACTGGATTTCGCGGGAGTCTTCGATCACCACCACGCGCTCGCCGTCGGGGATGAAGCCGGAGAGGGCGTTGAGCAGGGAGGTCTTGCCGCTGCCGGTGCCGCCCGCGATCAGGATGTTGAGTTTGCCGTGCACGAAGCTCTGGAGCAGTTGCGCCGCGAAGGCGGGTAGGGCGCCGAACTGGACGAGTTTGTCGATCGTGAGGGTCTCGCGGAAGAAGCGGCGGATGGCCACGCTGGGTCCGTCCGGCGCGACGGGCGGTAAGAGGGCTTCGACGCGCGAGCCATCCGGGAGTCGGCCTTCGAGGATCGGGCGTTCTTCGCTGATCGGTTTGCCGACGTACTGCGAGAGGTTGCGCAGCGCCGCCAGCAGGGCCTCGCTGCTCGGGAAGCGGGCGCCCGTGAGCTCGAGCTGGCCGCGGCGTTCGATGTAGATCTGGTCGGGGCCGTTGATCATGACCTCACTGACGCTGGCGTCTTCGAGAAAGGGCGCGATGGGTTCGAAGAACTGGAGCAGGGTCTGTTCGAAGAGCGGTCGAGGGAGCATGAGGGTTCCTTCCGGTTCAATTTCTTCTGGTGGGGTTCACTGCGTGCGGTGGAGGCGCGAGCGGGCCGCCTCCGCGAGGGGGCCGTTCGGCGCGAGCTTCAGGTATTCGAGATCGTGGAGCTCGGCGTCCGCGGGGGCGTCGCCTTGTTCGCGCAGCACGCTGGCGAGCGCGAAGTGGGGCTCGGGCCAGCGCGGGACGCGCGTCGTCAAAGCCTCGAGCAGCTCGCGGGCGCGCGCGAAGTTGCCGGTCGCGAGCTGCAGCGAGGCAGCAGCGAAGCCGATCTCGGGGTCATCGGGGTGGTGGCGCAGGTAGCGCTCGGCGTACTGGATGGCGGCGGGGTAGCGGCGGTCGGAGACACACGCCGCCAGCAGCCGTTGTACGATGTGCGGGTCTTCCCCGCCGACTTGCAGCGCCGCGGCGAAGTATTGTTCGGCGCGCGTGGCATCGCCAGCAGCAGCAGCGGCCTCGCCTCTCGAGAGCAGCTCGGACGGGCTGTCGGCGCGCGGGCTCTGGGCCTCGGGGGGATGCCCGGTGGCACAGCCGCAGCAGAAGAAGACAGCAAGCCACAATCCACAGAGCGCTTTCACGAGGCGTCTCCCGTGCCGAGCTCCAGTGCTTCGCTCTCGAGCCAGCGCACGTAGGCGCCGCTCTTGCCGCGCAGCAGTGCGCGCAGCCAGGTCACGTCCGTGCGCGCGAGCTCGCGATCGCCCACCAGCAGCATGCGCGAGAGCCGCAAGCGGCGCGCGCGGAAGTCGTCTTCGAGTGCGCCCTTCAGGCGTTCGGCCGCGCTGGAGGCTTGCTCGGCCAGCGCCGGGGCTGCGCCGGTCTGGAAGCAGGCTGCCGCGGTCTCGAAGGAGTCGACCGCGGAGAGGCCCTCTTCCACCAGGAACGGCATGCGTTCTTGCTGGGTTTCGCCGAGGTCGCGTTGCTGGCGCGCGAAGGCGAGCGCTTGCAGCGGATCGGGACGCGGGCAGCTGGGGGCGAGCTGCGAGAACAGGGAGAGACCGGGATCCAGAGGCGGATCGCCGCCCGCCGTGCGCCGGCGCGCCACCAGCGCCAGCAGGGTCAGCACCAGGCACGCGGCGAGCGCCGGCACCCAGAGCGGGCGCCCCGCGCCGGCGCCGGTGGGCGTGCCGCGTTCCTGCGCCACGCTCCGTGCCCGCAAGCGGACGCGGCCGATGCAGAGCTCGCTGCCGCGCCGCTGTTCGCCCGGTGCGAGTGGAGCGCCGTCGAGCGTGACGGCCGGCGCGAGCAGAGCCTGGAAGAGTAGCTCGCCACCCTGGAGCGTGGCGCGCGCGTGCTCGGCGCCGGCATCTTCCACCGGCAGGCGCACGTCGCAGTGGGATGCACTGCCGATCGAGGCGCGCCCGCCTTCGATGCGGAGAGACTCGCAGCGGCCTCGCGCGTCGCTGATCTCGAACAACATGTCATGCATATTTCGCCTCGTTGGATTTCCCGGAAGGGGGTTCAGAGCCCGTTGCTCTGCAGGCGCAGCACCATCGGCGCCACGATGATCAACAAGATCGCCAAGAAGACGAGCACCAGCGGGCCCATCATGGCAACGCCGGCTTTCGCGGCCAGCTCTTCGGCGCGCACGGTGCGCTTGCGCCGCGAGACCTCCGCCTGAATGCGCAGCACCTCCACCAGCGGTGAGCCGCGCAGCTCGGCTTGCACCACCGCGCCCACGAACTCGACCACCGCGTCGCTCGGCACCCGCTCCGCGAACTCCTCGAGCGCGCGGCGGCGCGTGCGGCCGAGTTGCAGGCTCTGCACCAGCAGCGTGAGCTCTTCGGTGAGGGGATCGTTCGGGTTGGGCGACTTCTCCAGCAGCTGGCGTACCGCTCCGGGAAAGTCCGAGCCTGCGCCCATCGAGAGCGCGAGCAGATCGATGGCGTGCGGCAGGCGCCGGGTCACGTCTTTCTTGCGCTGAGCAGCGGCGCTGCCGATGCGCAGGCGGGGCAGGGCGGCGCCTGCCACGAGTCCCGCTACCGCCACCGGGTCGCCGAGCTGGCTGGTGTGTCCGAGCAGAGCGCCCAGCGCGAGGCCGATCGCCGCCGAGAGCCCGCTGAGCGCCAGCAATTCCTCGGGCAAGAGCCCGAGCACGTCGCCGGCCAGGGCCATCTCGCGCTCGAGCCGCTGGCGCACGCCGTCGGGCAGGAGCGGCGCGAGGCGCGCGCCCAGCCAGCGCAGCACCGGCTCCAGCAGGGCCCAGCCGGGCTGGGTGTCGAGCGCGCGCTGGCGCTTCAGACCGCGCAGACCCAGCCGGCGGCTCGCGGCGCTGGAGGTGCCGCCGAGCAATTGCCCGAACGTGAAGGCCGCCCCCGCCGAGGCCAGGCAAGCGAGCAACAGACACCAGTTGCGATCGACGGTCATCAGATGTCCACCTTCAGAATGCGGCGTGCCGTGAGCAGCGCGCCGAGCCACAGGCCGCCCGCGAGCGTCACGATCAATGTGCCGATCACGCCGCTCTGTAGCGGCAGGAAGTAGCCTGGATCCACGGCGTTGAATCCGAACGCGAGCACGTAAGGAAAGCCGCCGAGCACCCACAGCTGCGCCTTGGATTCGGAGGTCTTGGTGCGCACGACGCCTTCGAGCCGGTGCATTTCGCGGATGGTGGCGGCGCTGTTCTCGAGCACGCGCGGCAGGTTGCCGCCCGATTGCAAGCCGATCAGCAGAGCCGAGAGCGCGCTCTCGACGTCCGGGCTCGCCAGGCGTGCGGCCATGCCGAGCAGCGCTTGCTCGAGCGTGCTGCCGACGCGCAGTTCGGCCAGCATGCGTTCGATCTCGAGCCGTAGCGGCGCCGGCAACACCGGTGCCAGGTACTGGAGCGCTGCCGCCGGGCTGGGCACGGCCTTGAGCGCGTTGGCGAGGCCGACGATGAAGGTGTCCATCTGTCCTTCGACCTTGCTCACGTGCTTGCGGTGGCGGCGCGCCAGGTAGCGCCCCGGCAAGACCAGCCCGAGCACCGACAGCGGGTAGCCCCAGCGCTGAGAGAGCCCGAGCGCCGCGCTCAGCGCCAGTAGCACGCCCGCGAGCTGCAGCTGCGCGATGCGCCGGCCAGAGCTGGGCAGGAAGCACAGGCGCAGCTGGCGATCGAGCTTCGAGACGTGCCGCTCGTAAGCGCGGCGCAGCCCGCTCTCCGGCGCCACCAGCGCGGGGAACCAGAGCGTGCTGCCGAATGCGACGCAGCCCGCCCCGAACCAGGCCAGCGCCCGCTCGGCCATCACAGCACGCTCTCCCCGAGCTGCAGCAGCCCCAGCACCTGAAACTCGTGAGCGAAGCTCGGCAAGAACCCCGTCGCCTGAAATTCGCCCTGCACGGCTCCGCTGGTGCTCGTGCCGGTGCGCTGGAAGCGGAAGAGGGGCAGGAGCTCGATCGCGCCGCTTTCGCCCACCCCGCGCACTTCCGTGATCGCAGTGACCTTGCGGCTGCCGTCGGAGAGCCGTGCCTGTTGCACCAGGACGTGCACCGCGCCCGCGATCTGCTCGCGGATCGCGCGCACCGGCAGCTCGAGGCCGGCCATGAGCACCAGCGTCTCCAGCCGCGCGATGGCCTCGGCGGCGGAGTTGGCGTGCGTGGTGGTGAG
>JAICTU010000735.1 GCA_025936205.1 Polyangiaceae bacterium
CAGTGCCAGTGCGCTCTTGCGCGTCGCCACCGTGACGGTCCGTACCCTGCTTTTCGGTTCCTCGTCGTCGCTCATCCGACCTCACCCGCTCGCTCGGAGCTGCGTTGTTCAGCGGCCGGCGGAGTGCGCGAGTCGCGCCGTTCCTTGCCGGCATCTTGCCTTCCCCCTCCAGATCCATTGGCACGCGGAGCGAGGCTCTCGCGCACCGGCGCCGGCTCTTCGTCGTCGAGCCCGAACAGCTCGGACAGCGCCCCGACGAACCCTTCGAGCGTGGCCGCCTCCGCGGGGTTCGAAGCCGCCTCGCGCAGGCGCACCGTCGGCGCGTGCAGGATCTTGTTCACCGCCGCGTCCAGCATGCGCTCGACGCACTCGTGATGTTCCTGGCTCAGATCCCGCAGCTTGCCGCGCCGGCTCTTGTCGTGCTCGGCGCGCAGCGCCTCGCGCAGCCGGCGCCGCAGCGCGACCACGGTGGGCGTGACCGACTCGGCGGAGGTCGCGCGCTCGAAGTTGCGCGTCTCCTCCAGCACGATCTGCTCGGCGCGCTCGGCCTCGCCCTTGCGGCTCGACTTCTTCTCGTGGACGATCTTGGAGAGATCGTCGATGTTGTAGAGGAAGACGTCGTCCAGGCCGTCCAGGCGCGGATCGATGTTGCGCGGCACCGACAGGTCGACGAAGAACAGCGGGCGCCCGCGCCGCTGGCGAACCAGCCGCGCGACGGTGTCGTACTCGACCACGAAGCCGTGCGCGCTGGTCATGGCCACCAGCACGTCCACTTCGAGCATCGTGGCCTCCAGCTCCGCCAGGCTGCGCGGCTTCGCGTTCAGCATTTGGGCCAGCGCCGCCACCTTCTCCGGTTGCCGGCCGAGCGCGAATAGCAGGGCGCCTTCGCCGCCGAGCTGCTTCGCCACCAGCTGGCCCATCTCGCCGAGGCCCAGCAGGGCGGCCTTGCGCCCGCGCAGATCGCCGAAGATGCGGCGCGTGAGGTCGACGGCGACGCTCGGGACCGACACCTGACCGACGCCCAGCGCCGTCTCGGTGCGCACTCGTTTGGCAGTGCGGATGGCGTGCGTCGTCGCGCGGCGCAGCACCGCGCCGACCGTGCCGATCTCCTGCGCGAGCTCCACCGCCTGCTTGAGCTGCCCGAGGATCTGCGGCTCACCCACCACCAGCGAGTCGAGCGAGCAAGCGACCCGGAAGAGGTGCCGCAGCCCCGTGGGGCCGGTGTGCCCGTACAGATATGGGCTCAACGCCTCCGCAAAGACGCTCATCTGGGCCCGCACCGCGTGATCCAGCCGCTCCGGTTCCACACCGGAGCGCGCCGCGGCCATCACCTCGACGCGGTTGCAGGTGGAGAGCACGAGCGCTTCCTCGATCTCGGGCTGCGCTACCAGTTGCTTGAGCAGCGCCTCGATCTGCTCGCGCTCCAGCGCCATGCGCTCGCGCACCTGAATCGGTGCCGTGTGATGTGAGAGGCCGACGACCGCGAACATGCCGAGCTCAGGCTCCCGTGCCGCGCAGGATATACAGGAAAAGCACCAGCATCACACAAGCCGCGCCGGCTACCGTCCCGTAGGCCGTGCGCCGGCCGTGCCAGCCGAGCAGCGCGCGCACGAGGAGGACGCCGGCGATCAGCACCCACGTGCCGTAGGCCAGGATCACCTGCAGCAGCTGGGCCTGGGTCATGTGCAAATCCGAGAGAAATGCAGCCCCACTGATCGCGCCCAGGGTCTGCAGCGGAAAGCCGGCGAGCAGCAGGCGGTGCTCGGTTGTGTCGAGCGCATCGAGTGGCGGTAGCTTCGAGGGCATGCGCTTCTTCTTCAGACGCCGCTCTTGCACGATGTAGAAGGCGCCGGCAGCGCCGGCCAGCAAGAACAACCCCAGCCCCATCAGGTTGGCGGCGATGTGGATCGCCAGCAGCGTACGCGGCAGGTGCTCCGGAGTGGGGCCGCTGCCCACGAATTGCCCGCCCACCAGGAAGGCGAGCGCGATCGGCACCACGGCCACGCCCATCGCGTCCACGCGCCAGCGGCGGCGGATGATGATGTAGGCCACCACCGTGAGCAGCGCGCTCAGGTTCAGCGCGAATGGCAGCGACTCCACCGGGCAGGTGTTGGTGGCAAAGCTGGCGATGAAGATCTGCAGCGCATGCAACAGCGCGCCCACGATCAGCACCCGCGACGCGTACACGTTGCCGTCGGGGCTGTATTCGCGCCGGGCCATGTCAACGAAATACAAGGTCGCCGCCGTCGAATAGGCGACCAGTGCGATGTACAGCGCCGCGGAGGCGAGGGGCTCGTTCATCTGGGTGACGCGCTGCGGTTCGAGGAGTCAGGGCGACCCCGGATGGGCCGCACCGCGTTGATAACTCTATCCTCCCTCGAGTCCAGGGGCTAATCGAAGAGGCCCGCAGGTCAAGGCTGCAGCGCTTTCTCGAGCTGGGAGCGCACACCTGGCACCGTCAGGGGGTCGCGGGTGGCGATTTCCACCAAGCGGCGACCGGGCGCCGCGCCGACGCGCAGCAGAGTACGCCCCACCGCCGAGACTGCTTCCTCCAGCTCAGGCTGGTCCGCGCTGGTGCGATACACGGAAAAGAACACCACCAGCGGAGCGTATTCAGCGTCCGTGGCCAGTTTTTCCAGTGCCCGCGCCACACGCTCCAGCTCCTGCGGCGAGTGGCCCAGCTGATTCATCTGCGCAGCCAGGAGCGGCGCCGCCTTTTTCTCGCCGAGCGCCAGCAGCGCGTCGGCGAGAGCACCGATCGGCGCGCGGCTCACCGGGTCCGCGGACCGAGGCCCCGCCCGCTCCAGGGCCTGCAGCATGTACTCCTGCCCGTTGCGCCGAGTCGCGAGCAGGTCCTCCGCCTCCGATTGCAGGATGGGGTCGGCGCTGCGCCGAGCCGCCAGGGCGATCAGCGCTCGGGTGGCGTCGGGTTCGGGTCTGGCCGCCAGCTCGCGCGCGAGGAACCGCTGCGCGTTCGCGAGATCGGAATCGGAGAGGGCGAGCACGTGCGCCAGCTGATCGATCAGGGGCTCCGGTGGTGCAGCCTGCGCCGCCGTCTCGACCCGCGGCCAGGAAACCCCCGCGCCCAGCGCGCAGCTCGAGAGCGCCGACTCATCGCGCCGCGCGCGGCTCAGCCGCAGCGCCACCAGGCTGCGCGAGCCATCGGCGGAGAGCATGCGCACCGTGCCGGTGGAGTCGCAGATCGCGTAGCTGCCGTCCGCGGCCAGCGCGCCCAGC
>JAICTU010000197.1 GCA_025936205.1 Polyangiaceae bacterium
CCAAGCCCGGCCCGAGTGACGACAACCCGTACTGAGCGCAGGCTCTTCGCCGGGCGGAGAGCTCAGCGCTCTTCGCCGAGCGGAATCACCAGCGACATGGCGGCCGGAGCACTCACGCCGGTGTCCCAGACACGCTTGAGCATGCAGGCGCCGAGCCGGGTCTGGGCCAAGCTGCTGGGGCGGAGCCGCACCTCGGCGAGCTGCCCGCGCGGGCCAAACTCCAGCTCCACCTTGGAGCCGGCTTCCCTGCGCTCGCCCGCGTCGCTGCATTCGCGCAGATGCGCCTGCAGGAGGGCGACCGAGCCGCTCACGAGCTGATCGTTGGTCGCAGTGAGCGCCGGCTGGGGCGTGCGCGCCGGTACCGAGCCCGCCCCTCCGAGCCGGCCCAGAAACAGCCCCAGGATGATGGCCGCGGCGGGCAAGAGCACCGTGGGCAGCATCGCCAGCCGGCGCCGGCGGCGGCGCGCGGCGCGCTTCTGCTCGCGATCGCGGACGTCCCGCGCGGTGTGCTCCGTCACCGAGATCGGCTTTTGCGTGACCAGACCGCTGGCGAAAGCGGGCGCAGAATCCAGCGGCAGCGCCGCCGCCAGGCGGTGGCTCTCACCCATGCGGTTGGCCTCACCCAGGGAGCGCGGAGCACCGGATTTGCGCGCGGGGTGGGTCAAGCGCGCCACCTGCCGCCAATCGGCGCCGTGGTTGGTGCGCACGAGCGTGCCCAGAGACTCGGCGAGCGCATCGTAAGTGCCGATCTGAACCGTGCTCAGATCGTCGCTCAACTCCAGGCAGCTCTGGTGACGCGCGCTCGGGTCCTTGGACATCGCGCGAGCGAGGATCACATTGACCTGCTGGCAATGCTCCCACTCCGGCATCATCAGTGGTGCCGGGGTGAGCTGCAGCACCCGCTGCAAGGTCTCGGGGATGGATCGGCCGCGGAACGGATTGGAGCCCGTGAGCAACCGGTACAGCAAGAGCGCGAGCGAATAAGTGTCGCCGCGCGCTGTCGGCGTCTCCCCGCGCGTGACCTCGGGCGCCGCAAAGCTCATGCGCGTCTGAAAGAACCCGAGCTGTGACTCGGCCTCGGCGGCGACATCCTCCAGGCTCGCCAGACCAAAGTCCGTGATCTGAGGCTCGCCCGAGAGCGGCACATGGATACAGCCCAGCGTGATGCGCCCGTGCACGAAGCCACGCGCTTCGCGCGTGTGGCAGTGGTGCAGCGTCTGCAACAGCCGGCGCACGATGTAGACGGCCAGGTGCGGAGGGAACGGGCGCTGCTTGCGCCCGAAGTACTCGCAGAGCTGGGCCAGGCTGGCACCGGGTAGGTGCGAGGAGGCCGTGACCAGGCGGTCCTCGACCACGCCGTAGTTCAAGAGCGAAACCACGCCCGCGTGGCGCAGATGCATGAGCGCGCTCATCTCGTCGCGCAGCGCGTGCAGCAGCGGGCTCTCGCGATCGCCCAGATCGTGCATGTACTGTTTGATCAGAATCGGCGTGCCATAGGCATCTTCCGATTCGTCACGGGCGATGTAACTCTTGGCGAGCTTCTTCTGATCCAGCAGCCAGAGGA
This sequence comes from Polyangiaceae bacterium, assembly GCA_025936205.1. The sequence goes on from JAICTU010000197.1 coordinate 1,565, forward strand.
CGCGGTATCGCCCCAGAATGAGACTGTTCTCTAAACTCATGCACCAAGATGCGGAGACACTACCGCCGTCACGCTGAACGGCACTCCACCCCCGGGCTTTAACAAAAGGCGATCAGCGGTCACGGGCCGGACAAAGCTGTCCCGATCTGATCTTGGCTCGACCCTGATTCAAACGTCGGGCTCCAGGAAGGCCAGCTGAGCGTCCAGCTCAGCCTGCGCTGGGAGGGCAATCCGCCCTCCGGCCCTCAACCCCTGACCGCTGACCCCTTCTGAGTCAGGCGCACGTCCATCCACACGGCGAGGGCCAGCACCAGGCCGCGAGCAATGAACTTCTGCTCCGGGCTGACCGCGAGCAGGGTCATCCCGTTGAGCAACATCGCCATGATCAGCGCCCCGAAGAGCACACCGACCACGGTCCCCTGTCCGCCCTTGAGGCTGGTGCCGCCGATGACACAGGCAGCGATCGCGTCCAGCTCCATCAGCTGACCGGTGGTGGTGGTGCTGGAGCCCGCGAACGCGGTCTGCAGGAAGCCCGCCAGGGCGACGATCAGCCCCATCAGCGCGAAGGCGCCGATCACCACCCGGTTGACGGGGACGCCGGCCACGAGCGCCGCCTGCTCATTGCCGCCCACCGCGTACAGGTAGCGCCCCAGCCGCGTCTGCTGCAGCAGCACATGAACCAACAGCGCGACCACACCGAGGATCAGTGCCGCCAGCGGCACCCCCTTGTACTGGCTCATCACCAGCACGAACAAGCCGATGACCTGGCTGGCCACGAACCAGCGCAGGAACACCAGCTCACCGTCGCTCGCGAAGCCACGGGTGATGCGCTGCCGGTAGCTGCGCAGCATCGCGAAGCCGAGCACTGCAATGGTTGCAGCCGCCAGCGCCGCTCCCAGCATCTTCGGCAGGTAGAAGGTCGTGAGCAGCGAATACAGGTTCTCTTGATTGCCGGGCGCAACGGCGACGGTCTCGTTCTGGATCACGAGCCAGTGCACGCCCTTGAACACCAGGAGCCCGCCCAGCGTGATGATGAAGGCAGGCACCCGCTCCTTCATGATGATCCAGCCCATGCCCGTGTAGAGCAACAGCGACAGCACCGCCGTGATCAGCAGCGCGGGCGGCGCGCTCCAATCCTGGTTCGAGATCAGCACGGCCGCGACGCCGCCGATCAAGCCCACGCCGCTGCCCACGCTCAGATCGATGTGACCCGGCAAGATCACCAGCAACATGCCCAGCGACAGGACCGCCGTGGCAGAGAGCTCGATGCCGAGCTGCGCGAGATTCCTCGCGCTCAAGAAACGCGCGTCGCGCGTGTAAAAGAAAGCGCCGATCAGGACGAGCGCGATCAAGAGTGAAAAATCGCGCAACGCGATGCGTTTATCCATGTTCTACCGCGCTCACCGTGACCCGGCTCTTGCTCATGGCCGCGCTCAAGAGCTCGGCCTGGGTGGCTTCGCGGGCGTCGAAGCTTCCACCCAGCTGTCCCTCACATAACATCAGGATGCGGTCCGCCAGACCGATCAGTTCCGGCAGCTCGCTGGAGACGAGCACGACAGCCAGGCCTTGCTCCGTCAGTCCGCGCACCAGCGCATAAATCTCACTCTTGGCGCCGATGTCGATGCCGCGCGTCGGTTCATCCAGCAGCACCACCTTGGGCTCCGTCATCAGCGCGCGCCCCAGCACTACCTTCTGCTGGTTACCGCCGGAGAGTGTGCCGACCTTGACCTCCAGCGAGGCGGCCTTGATCGACATCGACTGCATCATGCGGCGATTTTCCTGCAGCTCTCGCTCGCCATCGATGAAGCCGTTGCGCGAGAGCTCGCGCAGCGCGGAGAGCGACAGGTTGAAGCCGACGCCGGCGTCGAGACTCAGCCCGTAGCGCTTGCGGTCTTCGGTCACCAGCACCATGCCCGCGCGCACGTTGCCCGCCGGGTCGTTCTCGGCCAGCGGCTGACCGCGAAAGCGCACTTCGCCCGCCAGCCGCACGCCGTAGCAGCCGAACAGATTCATCAGCAGCTCGCTGCGACCCGCGCCCATCAGCCCGCCGATGCCGAGCACCTGCCCGCCGCGCACTTCCAGGCTGATGTCGCGCAGGCGCGCGGGCTGTCCGGCGCGCGGCGCGACGCTGAGGCCGCGCACCGACAGCAACACCTCACCGGGCGCACCGCTGCGCGGTGGAAACAGGTCATCGACGCGCCGCCCCACCATATGCTGCACGATGCTCGAGGTATCGGTCTCGCGGCTCGGGGTCGAGAACACGCTCTGACCGTCGCGCAGCACGGTGATGCGATCGGCGAGATGGAACACTTCGTCGAGCTTGTGCGAGATGTAGATGCTGCTCACGCCGGCGCCGCGCAGCTCCAGGATGATCGCGAGCAACGCCCGGACTTCCTTGTCGCTGAGCGCAGAGGTGGGCTCGTCCAGGATCAGGATGCGCGCCTGCTTGGCCAGCGCGCGCGCGATCTCCACCAGCTGCTTCTGCCCCATGCCGAGATCCCCCGCGCGCACCGTCGGGTCGATATCCAGCTTGAAACGCTCCAGCACCTTCTGGGTCTCGACGTGCATGCGCTCGTGCTGGACGAAGCCGAAGCGGCTCGGCTCATTGCCGAGGAAGACGTTCTCGGCCACGGTCATCTCATCCACCAGCGCCAGCTCCTGGTGGATCACGGCGATGCCCGCCGCTTCCGCGTCGCGGATCGACTCGAAGCGCACGGGTTTGCCGCCGCACACCAGCTGCCCCGTGTAGCTGTCATGCGGCAGCACGCCGCCCAGGACCTTGATCAACGTGGACTTGCCCGCGCCATTTTCCCCGCACAGCGCGTGCACCTCGCCCGCGTGCAGCTGGAAGCTGACATCGCGCAGCGCCAGCACGCCCGGGTAGCGCTTGGTGATGGATTGTGCCTCGAGAATGGGCCCAGCCATTGGGGGGCCGGTTCTACGTCAAATCGTCACCCGTCGAAAACGAAAACGGCTCCCCGGAGTTGCCTCCGAGGAGCCATCTTGTCGGCTCAGACGCTGAAGCGCCGGGCCTCAGCCTGACTTCTGGGCCATCTTGATGACCTTGTCAAAGGCCTGGAACGGCTGGGCGCCGCTCACGAAGTAGCCATTGATCACGAACCCGGGAGTACCCCCGATGCCCGCCTTGTTGCCGATCGCGGCATCCTGGTCGACGAACTCCTTGTGCTTGTGGCTGTCGAGCGCGGCCTTGAACTTGGCCATGTCGATACCACCCACCTGCTCGGCGTACTTCTCCAGGTCGGGGCGCTTGATGTTCGCCTGATTGGTGAACAGCAGGTTGTGATACTTCCAGAAGCCCTTGTTGCCGGCCTGCACGAAGATCTCGCGCGCAGCCTCGGCGGCGAGCGGAGCGTCTGCGTGGAAGGGCAGCGGCATGTTGTGCCACACGACCTTCACGTCCTTCGGGTAAGCCTTCTGGATCTCGTCGATCGTGGGCTCCACGCGGCTGCAGAACGGGCACTGGAAGTCCGAGAACTGCTGAATGACGATCTTGGCATTCTCCGGGCCCTTGAAGGGATTTTCCTTCGTGGGCGCCGGCACGTCCTTCTTTTCCGGCTCGGCCGCGCCCTTGGCGCTCTTCATCACCTCGGCGAAGACCTTGTTGCGCGGCACGCCCTTGCTGACGAGGCCCTTGGCGATCGCCAGCTGCGCGTCGATCAATTCCTTGAACTTCTCGGGCGGCTGCGCGCCGGACAGGCGGCGACCGTTGATGAAGAAATGCGGCGTGCCGCGAGCTTCGAAGTCCGCGGCTTGATCGATCGTGCTGGTGAAACGCGCGGCGTACTTGTCGCTGTCGATCGCAGCCTTGACCTTGTCCCAGGGCACACCGACCTTCTTGGCGATCTCCTGGAGGCCGGCGTCTTCCAGGTTCTTCTGGCCTTCGAACAGCGCGTCGTGCGCCTCCCAGAACAGCTTGTCGCCACCCTTCTCGTAAGCGAAGCGAGCCAGCGTGGCCGCGGGCTTGGCGCGCGGGTGGAAGGGCAGCGGGTTGTCCTTCCAGACGACGCGCAGGTCACCCTTGTAGTCGTTCATCATCTGCGCGATCGTCGGTTCGACGCGGGCGCAGAACGGGCACTGGAAGTCGGAGTACTCGACGATCGTGACCAGTGCGTCGGCGGGGCCGCGCACCGGGTCGTCATCGGCGACGGGCACCTTCCAGACCGTGGTGTCTTCCGGCGGAGGAGCCTGCGGCTTGGGATCTTCCGGCTTCTGGAAGTTCTTCTTCGTCAGCTCCAGCGAGACCTTGTTCTTGGCCACGCCCGTCTTCGCCAGCGCATCCGCGGCGGCGAGCTCGGCGTCGATCTGCTCCTTGAACTTCTCGAACGGCTGAGCGCCGCTCAAGGTCTTGCCATTGATCATGAAGTGCGGCGTGCCGCGCACGCCGATTTGCTTCGAGACCGCGAGATCCTTGTCGACCTTGCCGACAAACTTCTTGCTGTCGAGAGCAGCCTTGAACTTCTGGGCATCGACGCCCGCCGCCACTGCCCACTTTTCGAAGTTCTCGGGAGTGAGATCCTTCTGGTTGGCGAAGGCGAGGTCGTGGAACTTCCAGAAATCGCCACCGAGCCCCGCTACCGTCACGGCAGCGTCAGCCGCGGGACGGGCGCTCTTGTGGAAGGGAAGCGGGTTGTTCTTCCAGATCACGCGCACCTTGTCGGGCCCGTATTCCTTCTTGACCCGGTCCATCGTCGGCTCGACGCGCGAGCAGAACGGGCACTCGAAGTCGCTGGCCTCGACGATCGTGACCGGCGCATCCGCCTTACCCCACATGGGGTCGTCGGCGGAGATCGGCACAGGCGAAGTGGCATGGCTGTTATCGCCGTTGCCCTTGCTGGCTACCTCGGCACTGACCTGGACCCCTCCACGGTCCTGGGCAATGCCCCACATCAACCCCATCCCGGCTAAAAAGCTCAGGAGGAAGCCGACGAAAGCGGTTCCTTTGTTCATGACATTGATCTCCTAGATTTCGTTCGATTGCGTCCGCACGACGAAGCGAGCGGACATTGATGGATAGATGGCTGGACGGGGCGCTCCCCGTGGAACGCCGGGGTAGGTCGAGCGCAGTGCCGCTCGCACTGCGCATGGCATTGCGATGCGGCCCAAACCGGGACTTGCTTCAGTCCCGGTCGCGACCTGCATGGCCCAAGCGCTGGGCACACGCTCGCGGTGGAGTCCTGCGCGAGTCCTCGGAGCGCAGGGGGTGGCCCCGCAAACCGATGCGTCAAACCGCGCGCAGGAGACGCTCGGGCCCTGGGATGCGGGCTGCTACCGCACAACCAGTGGACCGAGCAACGGCGCGACGTTCAGCCGAAGAGCGGCGGACGAAAGACGAGATTGCGGTGCCCCTCACGTGGCGGCAACCCCACCACGGCAGGCTCCTGCAGACGCTGAGGCACAGCGCGCTCGGGCAGCGACAGAATCACGATCGGCAGCACCCCCTCGGGGCGTTCGCGATCGAGATGAACGTCGGGAGCGGGCGCCGGCACGCTGCCGCGCGAAACCGCGGGCATATCGGAGTCGCCGAGATCGATGCTCACCCCCACCCAGCGAATCAGCGCGTCGCAGGGCAACTCCTCGAGCTTGCCCCGATCGACTTCGGGCACTTCCGTCGGCGCCGCAACAGATGCACCATGTGGATCACACATGGGCGCTTCATCGTCCATCGCGGCCGCCGCGTTTGACGCCAGGCTCGCGACCACGCACAACCACGCCGGGAGCAGCTGGAGCAGTACCCAGCGCAGCACGCGCAGCGACCCCTCGAGGGGGCGGGCGGTCCTGACGTGAAGCAGTACGGTCACAGGCTGTTGGTACGGGTTCCCGAGAGTCTACTCTAGTCGACCTGGCGCTCAATCCAAAGAAAACCTCGGCGGCGGGCTGTAACCCGTGTGGCGCAAGGTGTTGCTCGCGAGGCTGATCGACTGCCATCCACCGCACGGGTGAGCGCTCGCCGTACCCTTTGCTGCGCCGTGAGACCGGCTTCCCGGTCCAGAATTTAGCCCAGCCATCCTCGCGCGATTATTCTGCGAGCATGGCGATCGAAGCGCAATCATCGGCTCCGAACAGCGAACCCAACAACTCGAATTCACGAGACAATTCGTCCCCAGTGAGCGCTCCGCGCGGCGCTTCGTCGCCGAGCCACGCCGCGCCCTCGTCGCGGCAACCTGGTGCGGCCTCGGAGTTCTCGGGACCTCGAGCCTACGGGCGCTTGATGTTGCTCAAGGCGCTGGCCCGAGGAGGCATGGGAGAGGTTTACCTGGCGGCGCTGGGCGACATCGAGGGCGCCGAGCGCCCCTGCGTGGTCAAGCTCATCCGACACGAGCACCGCGACGACGCCTCGTTCCTCGCGCGCTTCCTCGATGAAGCCCGCATCCAGGCGCAGATGCAACACCCGGGTGTGGCGCAGGTGCTGGAGGCGGCGATCGATCCCGAGGGCAGGCCGTACGTCGTCGTGGAGTATGTCGCCGGACGCGACCTGGCGGAGATTCGCCAGCGCGCGAACCAGCTGAAGCTGTCGATTCCCTGGTCAGACGCCGTCGCGATCGTCGCCTCGATCGCCGAGGCGCTGGCTCACGTGCACGAGCAAACCGACCCCGATGGCCGCCCGCTCGACGTGGTGCATCGCGACCTGAGCCCGCAGAACATCATGGTCTCGTACGTGGGCGATACCAAGCTGATCGACTTCGGCACCGCGCGCGGCGAGAACCGTCGCTGCCAGACGGTCAACGGCATCGTCTTTGCGAAGCCGGGCTATGTCGCTCCGGAGGTGGCATCCAACCACCCGGGAGGCGCCGCCGCGGACCTGTACGCGCTCGGCATCGTGCTCTGGGAGTTGATCGCGGGCCGCCGCTTCTTGCAGGGCGACACCCAGGAGCACCTCGCGGCCGTGGCCAAAGGCGAGCGCACGCCGCCTGCGCTCTCACTCTGGCTTGCCGTGCCGCGCGAGCTGGACAACATCATCGGCCGCCTCACCGCCACCCGAATCGAAGACCGCTTCGCCTCCGCGCGCGATGCCGCCGCTCAGCTGGTCAAGCTGCTGCAACAGGCGCCGGGGCTGGCCAATGGTGAGCGCAGCGTGCGCTCGCGCGTGGCGCACCTGATGTTGCGCTTGTATCCGGCGGAGCCGGCGCGCTCGCGCGCCGAGTTCGCGCAGCTGGTGGCGCTCGTGCGCAAGTCGGGCGGCATTCGCCCGGACTGGAGCGGTTCGCCGCAACCCGGCGTCGTCGAGCCGCGCGATACGCTCTTCCCGGGCACGCGCTATCGCGTGCTGCGCGAGATCGCGAGCGGACCGATGAGCGTCGTGCTCGAGGCGCAGCATGTCGATCTGGGCCGCAAGGTGGCACTGAAGGTGCTCGATCGCCAGCGCTGCCCGAGCGCCGAAGCCGAGGAGCGCTTTCGGCACGAGGCGCGCGTGGTAGCTCAACTGCGCCACGACAACCTGGTGCAGATTCACGACTTCGGCATCTCCAGCGACGGCCGCCCCTACTACGCGATGGAGTTTCTGGAGGGCGAGACGCTGGCCCAGGTCCTGACGCGCCGCGGGCGTCTGCCCTGGCGGGAAGTCGCGGAGCTCGGGATCCAGGCCTGCCAGGCCCTGGAGGCGGCTCACGGCCTGGGCGTCGTGCACCGCGACATCAAGCCCCAGAACTTGTTCCTGACCGGCGCCGGCACGCTCAAGCTGCTGGACTTCGGCATCACCCAGACCGAGGCCGAACCGGAGCCCTCGAACACGGAGAGCCTCAGCCTGATCGGCACGCCCGAGTACATGGCTCCGGAGCAGATCGGGCGCGCCTCGGTGGACGCGCGCGCCGACGTCTACGCGCTCGGCGCCGTATTGTACGAGCTGGTCACGGGCTGCTTACCGCACGTGGCCGAGAGCACCGTGGCGCTGCTCGACAGCAAGGTGCACGAGAAGGTGAAGCCTCCGAGCCAGCGCGTGCGCAAGCTGCGCCTGCCCCGCTACCTGGACCGCGTGCTGCTCACCGCGCTGGCGACGGACACCAAGGACCGCTACGACAACATCGTCGGACTGCGCCAGGACCTGGTCTGGATCCTCGGCCACGAGTCGAAACAACCGGGCGCCTCGCGCCGCTGGATGTTCGGGAGCATGGCCGCGCTCGGCGCCGCAGCCGCCGTGGCGCTGGTCGGCGTCGACGGCCTGCGCGAGCGCATCGAGGTCACGGCGCTGCCGCTGCGCGCTTCCGCCGCTCAGGTATGGAACTCCGCCGCGCGCGCCTTCCCCGGTGCTGCTCCCGCCACGCCGGCGCAGGTCCGAGCCGCGCTCGCCCAGGCGGCTCCGTCGCGCGAAGAGCTCGCCGCCGAAGACGCTGCGCGCGATGAGGACGAAGACGAAGCGTCGGAGAGCCCGACGGCTCGAGCCGAGCCGGCGCCGCTCGCCGCCCTTTCCCTCGCAGCCGTGCCCCTCGCGCGCAGCGTACCGAACCTGGAAAGCGCAGCGACAGACGACAGCGACGAACCGGAAAATCGCGACGAGACCGCCGAAGCACGCCCGGAGCCGCGCGCGCCGGTGGCGCCCAGAATGCCGGCGCCGGCCAGCGCAGTGCGCGAGGAGAGAGAGCACGACGCGGTGCAGCCCCATCACGAGCCAAAGCGCGAGCCGGTGACCCCCACGGTGCTGGAAATGCGCCGCGCAGTCGCGGAGGTGCTCGCGGCGGAGAAGCAAGCCAAGCTCGCCGCCAAGCCCGCCAAAGCCAGCGCCAAGGAAGACACCAGCAAGCTCGCCGCCAGGCTCACCAGATCCGCGCCCATCGCCAAGGCCACCAAGCCGCCGGCGAACGAGAACAAGCCCGCCAAGGCGAGCCCGAAGCCCGATCCGGAGCTGGAGCGCGCCCTGGCCGACGCCGAAGGTCTGGTCGGTCGTCACAATCTCGATGCGCTCGAAGCCTATCGCCGCCTGGGCCGCAGCTATCCTCGCGAAGCGCGCGTGCTCGAGGGCTGGTCGCGCGTCGCCGCGAGCAACAAGTGGTGGGGCGAGTCGCTCAAGGTGGCCGAACGCTGGGCGGCGCTCGATGGCTCGTCCACGGCTCAGCTGAACCTGGCCCGCACCCAGAAGCGCCTGGGACAGGTGGAGAAAGCCATCGGCACGCTGAAGACGCTGCTGGCCAGGCGCCCCAGCGACCGCGAGGCTACGAGCTTGCTGCAGGCGTACGGAGGCACCTCCGTCGCGCTGCGCTGAGCGCGCTCGTTGGGGGGGCGGCGTCCGCGGCAGCCGCCGCTCGTGCTAGCTCATCGAGCCAGGGAGCGCGGCGGTACCGGGCTCGTCCAGTATGACGCGCCCAGCCTGCGCCGGCGCATACTTGTCCGCCAGCGCGACCAGGCAAGGCCGGATCACCTGCTCGAACCCCTGAGCCTCCAGCTCCCGTTTTGAGCGAGCGGGAGGAGACCGTGCTGGAGCAACGTCAGTTCGCTGCGCGCCTCTGCCGATGGCTGCGACGGGTTCCGCGCCAGGCGGGCGCGAGCGAGGAGCGGAAGCGCGAGCGACGAGTGTGCCGGTTCGAGACGAATCGGAGGCGATATGGCTAAGTAAAGGGCATCAGCGCGACCCCAACCCGCTGGCAATGGGCGCATCCTGGTGTGGAAGGAGGCCGTGCGCAGGCGAGCCCTGCTGCTCAGCGCGATCGGGGACGCGCCAGATAGCGCGGTCCGCCGTATCCACGCGGACCATACGCACGCGGCGCCACGTACACACGCGGACCGTACACGGGTCCGCCCCAGTACGGGTACGGCGCGTAGAAGGGGTACGGACGAAAGGGGTAGTACCAATCCCACGGGGAATACGGATAGTACGGATAGTACGCGAGGTACACGCTGGGACCGAAGCGCGTGCTCTGGAACGCGGTGTGCTGGAGCTCCGTCTTTTTCTCGCCGCCCTCGAGTGCCCAGACCACACGATAGCCGACGATGTCGCTCGGCCAGATGCGCGAGGGCAGTGCGAAGTACGCCTCGATCTGTGCCTTGCCGGAGGGAGCGACGGTCACGTTGCCGTCGATCTGAACCGGCGCGAGCTTCTCGATGCCGCCCTCGGTAGAGCCGATGTCTTCGAGGAACAGGCGCTTTTCATCGAGCCGAATCGGCGTCGGTCCCTGATTGTCGAGCACGAAGCCCACATGCACGACCGTCTCCTTCTCGCCCTGGCCCTCATCGCTGAAGGCCCCGCGCGACCAGACCTGCACGTGCGCGTGCGGGGAGAGCGCGTAGTCGGCGGCGCGGTGCTCACCGTCGGGCGCGGCCGACCTCACCTCTGCCAGAGGCACGAACGCTTGCGGTGTGGCGCAGCCCAGGGCGAACAGCACGAGCAGCGAGAACAGGCGCACGCGGGTAGTCTTCGAAACAGATGAATCAAAGTCCACGCCTCCATTGGCGCAATTAGCGTGCCAGCTTGGCGCTACCGCGCACGCGCACGAGAACGCGCCAGGTTTCGCTGCAACGTCGCAGGTTTACTGCGCTGCGGCGGCTGGACGCCGGCGCCGAGGAGCGCGCAGATCGGGGAAAAATGACCCGACGGTGCGCCCACACCGGCAAGCCTTGCCGCGGCGCCGTTGGCATCCGTGCCAGCGTCAATTACCGGTTCTGGGCTTGCGACGTAGTCCGCGGGCGCGGCGTTGTCGCTGACACGGAGTCGTCCGTCATCACGGCCAGCCAGCCCTCGCTGTCGTGCTGGTTGAAGAGCTCGAACGCGTGAGCGACGAGATTCGCCTTCGACGCCTGTGCCGTGAGGCCCCTTGGCGCCCTCCACGATGTCATTCCTGCCCACCCTTGGGCGTTCCGCTGTCTACGTCTTCCGATTGAGCCGTCCCCGCGTGCTCTGGAATTTTCCGAGCCGCTGTCCAATTTGCGGCAATCGGCGGACACGGTATCATGGCGCGGCGTCGCCATGGTCTCCGCCGAGTTGCTAGCCGTCGATGAGTTCCGCGGGGGTGCATCGCAGCCTGTTACCCCGCAGCCCCTGAACCCTCAGGTCGCGCCGCAGCGCTTGCTCGGGGCCATGTTGCTGGGGCCTGTGCTCGCCGCTGCGGACGAGCTGGCGGCGATCGCCGACACCGACCAGATGCTGCGGCGTGCGGTCGAGCTGGCGCGCGAGCGCATCGGGCTGGAGCGGGTCGGGCTGTGGCTGCGCGATCCGCGCGCCAAGCAACTGCTGCTGCGCGGTACGTGGGGTACCGGCCTGGCTGGAGAAACGACGGACGAGCATGAGCTCGCCCACGAATGCGACCCGACCGAGGCGCAAACGCTGTGCAACCTGCAGCGCGAAGGGTCGTTGTGGCGGCGTTCCGAGAGCATGTTGGTGTGTCCACAGGGCATCAACGGCACCACCGACCTCGGCCGCGGCTGGCTCGTCGCCACGCCGCTGGTCGCGGCGCGCGACTTCATCGGCGTGATGTACAATGACTCCGCCGTCTCGCGGGCCCCGTTCGAGGACGGCAAGCAGCTCGCGATGGCGGTGTTCTGCAGCCTGCTCTCCGGGCTGTTCCTGCCGCGCCGCAGCCGTTTCCGCTGGCCGGCGACCGCGGCCGCACAGCAGAGCCCGTGGGTGAAGAGCGTGCTGCGCGCGCTGGAGGAAAACCCGCGCTCCAGCGGCGAGTACCTGGCACGTCAGCTCTCGATCAGCGCAGGACATCTCGCGCGCTCGTTCAAGGCCGAGGTGGGCGTGTCCCTGGTCGAGTATCGCAACCGGCGGCTGATGGATCGTTTCTTCGTGGCGCTGGAGCGCGGTAACGGCAACCTGCTCTCGGCCGCGCTCGAGGCAGGCTTCGGCAGCGACACGCAGTTTCACCGCGTGTACAAGCGCATGTTCGGCACGTGCCCGCGCGAACAACGCGGCGCTGACGCTGCTACCGGCACACCCCGCACCCCGAGCTCGGCAGGCACGCGGCAGCTCAGGAGCCGCTCGGCGGCGAGCTCTTCTGCTCCGAGATGAGCAGCAACTCGGTGAGTTGCGGCGCGAGCGGCCCGAACGCCTCCGCGCGACGGTGCTCCAGCGCCGCCTCGGCGCTGCTCGAACGCGGCTCCGCGAGCCACTGACACGCCACCGTCTGGCGCACGCGCGGGCTGTCGTCGGCCAAGGCGTGCGCCGCGGCGCCCCAGTCCCCCAACTGCGCCAGGGCCAGCGCGGCCAGCATGCGATCTCTGGCGCGCGCTGATTTCAGGTCCAGCAGCAGCGCGGGCTTGATGCCCTGATCACCGGCACGCGCCAGCGTCACACGAGCGAGCAAGGCGATGGCGGACCGATCACTGGTCGCCAGTGCGCGCAGAGCATCGCGCACGGGCGGCTCCAGCGGCCCCTCTTCCGCTTGACGGAGCAGCGAGATCAGCCGCACCGCGGTATCGTCCGAGCGCTGAGCCTCGATCACGAGCGCCCGGAGCTCCGGGTTCGACCAGGGCACCTGGTACAGGGCCAGAAGCCGCGCCGCCAGATCATCGCCGCGCAACACTCGCATCAGCAGAGTGCTGGCGGGGCCGCTGGCAGCGCTTCCCTCGCGCAGCAACACGACCGCGGCCTCGACCGCGCTGCTGCCAGCACCCTGCTCCGCGCTGCGCAGCAGCTGCTGCTCGCCACCGCTGCTGAAGCTCGCGGGCATGGCCCAGGCGCGCACGATGTCCAGACGCTGATCGGGATCGGCTGCTGACCACAGATCGCTGAGCCCGACCACGACCGCCTCGCCGCCGATGGCGCCCAGCGCGCGCACCGCGAGCGAGCGGTTGCGCTCGTCCGGATCGAGTCGAGCCACTTCGAGCAACGCGCGGACGTCCACGGGATCCGCGCTGTGCTCCGCCGCCTCCAGCGCTGCACGGCGCACGTCTGCATCGCCGTGCAACATGTAGGCGCGACGCTGCGGTCCGTCCGCGCTCCCCAGCGCGCGCCGCGCGCTCACGGCCAACAAGGGCGAGTCGCCCTTTTGATCACCCTGCTCGTCACTGTGGCGCGGCGCCTTCAGGCCCGCGTCGAGCAGCGCGACCGATGCGAACGCCGCGGCTTCTCCGGAGCCTTCTGCCACCTCCGTCAGAGCGCCGCGCACGCCGCGCGCACAAGGACCGAGCTCGGGAACCTCGGCGAGCGGCTCACGCAGGGACGACAGCTCTCGCTCCAGCACCGCGCCCGCCAGCTCTCGCACCGAAGCGCGCCCAAGCTCACCCTGGCTCTCGGCGCGCGCGACCTCCGCCTGCAGGCTCGGCAGGTCCCCCTGAAGTGCGACCTTGGTCGTGGCGCTGGCGCAACCGAACGCCAGCGCCAAGAGCACCGCACTAGTTGGGCGCGCGGCTGAGATCGGCACGCTCGCTTTCCCCCGCGCCCTTGACGGCGCGTTCCGCGTCCTGCCGCCGACGAATCGCCGCGTTGACGAAGCCAGCAAACAGCGGATGCGGCGCCATCGGCCGGCTCTTGAACTCCGGATGAAACTGACAGCCGACGAAGTACGGATGATCCTCGAGCTCGATCATCTCCACCAGGCGATTGTCGGGGCTCGTCCCGCTCAGCACCAGACCCGCGCTCTCCAGCGCCTGCCGGTAGTCGTTGTTCACCTCGAAGCGGTGGCGATGCCGCTCCGTGATCAGATCGGAGCCGTACAGCTGAGCGGCACGCGAGCCCTGCTTGAGCACACAGTCGTAGGAGCCGAGCCGCATCGTGCCACCCTTCTCCTGCACCTCCGCCTGTTCCAGCATCAGATCGATCACCGGATGCGCGGGCGCCTCGGAGAACTCGCGCGAACCAGCGCCGGTGAGCCCGCAGCGGTTGCGCGCGAACTCCACCACCGCCAGCTGCATGCCGAGACAGATGCCAAAATAGGGGATCTGGTTCTCGCGCGCGTAGCGGATCGCCTGGATCTTGCC
>JAICTU010000453.1 GCA_025936205.1 Polyangiaceae bacterium
CGTGCCCCTCCCATGGCGCGCGCAGGCGGCTGCCGCCGAGCACGACATCGGGGAGGGGCGGCGCCACGCGCAGGCGGCGCAGCCGCCGAGCATGGCGCGGGGTGGGCAACCCCTTCAAAAAGTGCTCAACACGAGGCTAGTAGCAGGAACCCGAAGTCCGCCACTTGGGGGCCACGAGGTACTAGCGTGAAGGCCCGATCAGAACCACACCGAGGACGACGAGGGCCGTGCCGAGCCAGGTGCGCTCGGTCACGACCTCGTGCAAAAAGAGGGCGCTGAAGAGCGTCACGAAAACGACGGAAGCACACGCGATGGGATAAGCGTAAGCGAGCTTCAGTCGCGTCAAGCACAACAACCAGAATACGAATCCCGCCACCATGAGCAGCACGCCTGCGCCACCGGTGAGCATCCGTGGGGGCGTCAGGAGCTCGAGCAGGCCGAGGCCGCTTGCTGAGCTCGAGCGCGCATCGTCGACCACTCGTTTGATGAGCAGCTGGCTGCCGGCGCTGCAAAGCATGGACAAAGCCAAGAAGACATTGCCCCGTGCGAAGCTCGACATCAGACCAAGAGCCATTCGAACCACTCGAACCAACCCAGCGAAAAAATCCCAAGACCTTTCGCGTAGTGGAAGATGAGGTGATGGTGCGACTGGCGTGATGCACGCTCGTCAAATCCGGCCGCACCCAATTCGGACTCGAAGCGAGCTCGATCGATGGTGCTGCGCTCGATGCTCCAATCTTCGGCAAACCTGAAGCGCGGTACGACGCGGGACACGATACGATAGCCGAAGATCATCAAGTTGAAGAATGCACGCAGCGCCCAGCCCATCGAGCTGGCGTCGAATTCGACGAAGATGATATTGCCGCCCGGCGCCAGCACGCGCCAGAACTCACGCAGCGCGGCCCCCATGTCGTTGACGTTGGGAAGCAAGCCGGCGGCTACCACGGTGTCGAACGCCCCGTCGCCATGCGGCAGGGCCGTCACATCACCGTGCGTGAAGCGGACGTTGCCTAGCTTCAGCTTCTCCGCTTGACGCTGGGCGACGCTCAACATGCCGGCTGAAGCATCGAGCCCTTCGACCGCCAGCTCGGAATCGCGCTTGGCCAGGCCCAGCGCGAACATTCCCGTACCGCAGCCCGCATCCAACAGCTTCATCGGCTTGGCGGGTGCGCGCATCTGGCCTAGCAGCTCACGTACAATCAGCACCAGGGGGCCGTCATAGTCGTCGCGCCACAGCCGATAGAGCGGAGCCTGAAAGTCGTACCAGTTGCTCAGCTTCTTCGCGTCGATCATGGCTGGAGGCTCCGTGTGAGTTCACGTAGGCCCCCCGGGGTAAAAGCTTACCTCGCGTCGCGGAAAATGCGTGCGATCTTCAACCCCGCCGTGCCGTCTCCGTAGATCGGGGGCGGACCGGCCGCCGGGGTTTGCATCAGAAAACGCCGAGCCGCGCTGATGATCCGGGCGCGCTCGGCACCGGCAAGAACATTCCAGCCGAGCTCCACCGTCTCCGTCCACTCCGTCTCGTCCCGGAGCGTCACGCAGGGCACTCCGGCGTAGAGCGCCTCCTTCTGAACCCCCCCACTGTCCGTGAGAATGATGCGCGCTCCGAGCTCGAGATTCAGCATCTCGAAGTAGCTGACCGGCGGGAGAATGCGGATCGTATCCGCGAGCTCCCGTCGCTGTTGCTCGAGCAGCTTCTGCGTGCGCGGATGAACGCTGAACACGAGCGGGAGCTCACGCGAGACGTCGCCGAGCGCGTCCAGAATCGCGGCGAAGCGCTGCGGCGAATCGGTGTTCTCCGCGCGATGCAGCGTGACCAGGCCGAAGCCGCCGCGCTCGAGGCCGAGCTCCTCACGCGTGCGCTTTCTTTCCGCGGCCGCGCCGTAGATCCGTACCGCGTCCAGCATCACGTCTCCGACGACGTGAATGCCGCTCGAGATGCCCTCGCGCTCCAGGTTTCGACGCGGGGTGTCGCTGGTCACGAGGTGCAGCGTAGAGAGATGGTCGGTGACGACGCGGTTCTGCTCCTCCGGCATGCGCCGATTGTAGGAGCGCATGCCCGCCTCCACGTGAGCGACGGGGATATGCAGCTTTGCCGCCGCGAGGGCACCCGCCACGGTGGAGTTCGTGTCGCCGTACACCAGCACCCAGTCGGGGCGCTCTTCGACCAACACCTGCTCGATGGCTTCCAGCATGCGCCCGGTCATCGCGCCATGCGACAACCCGCCGATGCCCAGATGACGCGCGGGAGGCGGCAGCCCGAGCTCCTCGAAGAAGATGTCCGACAGGGCAGCGTCGTAGTGCTGGCCCGTGTGGACCAGGATCTCCGAGATCCCTTCGCGAGCGAGCGCGGCGGAGACGACCGCCGCCTTGACGAACTGCGGCCGGGCGCCGACGATGGTGACGACTCGTGGCGCCATTCAGCGCCTCCCGACCGCGTCTGCCAGCGCGGCGACGACGTAGTCGAGCTCCTCCGGCGTGAGCTCCGGGAAGATGGGCAGGGCCAGCGACTCTTGCGCCAGCCGCTCGGCGACGGGAAAGTCTCCGGGGCCGTAGCCGAGGTGCGCGAAGCACGGCTGCAGGTGCAGCGGCAGCGGGTAATAGACCTCGGTCCCGACTCCCCTCTGCGCGAGCGCAGCGCGCACGCGATCCCGCTCGCCTTCCCCGGGAAGGACGATCACATACTGGTTCACCACATGCCGCCCGCCGGCGATCGTGGGCAGCACGACCGGAGCTGCAGGGCCCGTTCCCGCGAGGCCGCGCTTCAGCAATTGTCGTGTGTAGTGCGCGGCATTCGCCTGTCGTCGCTCGGTGGCGGCGTCCAGACGCGGCAGCTTCACCCGCAGCAGAGCGGCCTGCAGCGCGTCGATCCGGAAGTTCCCGCCGACGACTGCGTGATGGTACTTGGGCTTTCCGCCGTGGCTGCGCAGGACGCGCACGGCCTCGGCGCGAGACGGATCGTCGGTGGTGACGAGACCCGCGTCACCGAAGGCACCGAGGTTCTTGGAGGGGAAGAACGAGAAGCAGCCGAACGCGCCGAGCGTTCCGGCGCGACGCTCAGCATGCTCTGAGCCGATCGCCTGCGCCGCGTCTTCGATCACCGGAACGCCTCGGCGTGCCGCGATCGCCGAGACCGCCGTCATGTCGGCGCACTGCCCGAACAGATGCACCGGCAGAATGGCCCGCGTTCGTTGGCTGATGGCCGCATCGAGCTTTGCCGGATCGAGGTTGAAGTCCGACGCCTGGCTGTCCACGAAGACCGGGCGCGCCCCGAGGCGGTGGATCACCCCCGCGGTGGCGAAGAACGAGTACGTCGGGCAGACCACCTCGTCCCCGGCGCCCACGCCGAGCGCCATGAGGGCGACGAGCAGCGCATCGGTGCCCGACGACACGGCAATGGCGTGCTGGGCACCGACGTAGGCAGCGCATTCGGCTTCGAAAGCTTCCACCTCCGGACCCAGGATGTAGTGGCCGCTCTCCAGCACGCGCCGGAACGCGCGCGCGAGCTCGTCATCGAGCCCGGGCGGGTTGCGCCGGAGGTCCAGCAGCGGGACGCGCATCACTGTGCTCATGGCTTCTGCTCCGTCGCGAGGTCACGGTAGAGAACCGCGCCCACGGCCTTGTCGGCGGGCAAGGGCGCGTCCTCGTCGAGATCGAGACAGCGCACCAGCTCGTCGCGGCACTCGTAGCGATAGCCGCTCTCGGGGCAGCGCGCAGTCGAACCCTTCGAGAAATCGAGCCGGTGCCCGTGCCGGCTCATCCAACCGACGCGCCGTGCGGGCACTCCGACGAGCAGAGCGTAGTCGGGTGCGCTCTCGGTCACGACCGCGCCGGCGCCGACGAACGCATAACGCCCGAGCGTCGTTCCGCACACGATCGTCGCGTTGGCGCCGATGGTCGCCCCACGGCGGATCAGCGTGGACTCGTAGAGCGAGCGCCGGTTCACCTGGGACCTGGGATTGGTGACGTTGGTGAGCACGCACGAAGGGCCCAGGAACACGTCGTCCTCAATGACCGTCCCGGCGTAGAGGGACACGTTGTTCTGCACCTTCACGTTGCGGCCGACGCGCACCTCGGGGGCGATGAACACGTTCTGACCGAACGAGCACCCCTCCCCGATCACGCAGTTCGCGCTGATGTGGCTGAAATGCCAGACCTTCGTTCCGCGGCCAATCTCCACGGGCTGGTCGACCACGGCGCTCGGATGCGCATACCAATCGGCAGACGATGTCATACGGATGGGAGCGCGCGGTTGAGCCAGGCATGGCCGCGGTCTCCGGGCTTCGCGAGCTCTGCCGTCCGGATTCGGTAAGCGACCTCGATGGAAGGCCGCGCATCCTCGATGCCATAGCCGTGCCCGTCGAGGATCTGCCGATACACGCGCGTGTGGAGATCGCCGAAGCCATCCGAGAACTCGAGCTCCTGGCCATCGATCGTGATCGATCGGAATGCGGGCTTCCCCTGCGCCACGACCTGCTCGGGGAGATCCTGCTGGCGCACGGACAGGAACCACTTCACGTCCGCTCGCTCGAGCTCGAGGAAGCCCGACCAGCGATCGGGCTCGCGCAGATGAACCTCGCAGGAGCGCGCCGGAGCACTGGGTGCCCCCGCGGAAGACGCTCCGAAGATCCAGTGCAGCAGGTCGAAGAAATGGATGCCGATGTTCATGGGCAGCCCGCCTGACTTCTCGGGCTGACCCTTCCAGGAGGTGTGATACCAGGGCCCCCGCCGCGTCACGTAGGTGAGCTCGACCTGGGCGCGACCCGAGGACGCTTCGATCCGCTTCTTCAGCTCGATCAGCGGCGGCAACAGCCGGAGTTGCAGCACGTTGTACACGCGCGCCCCCGATTCCTGCTCCATCGCGGCGAGCTGATCCAGGTTCCACGGATTGATGACCAGGGGCTTCTCGCAGATCGCGTCAGCCCCGACCCGCAGCGCGAGCCGCACGTGCGCGTCGTGCAGGTAGTTCGGCGAGCAGATGCTGAGGTAGTGAACGCGCTCCTCCGGGGACTTGCGGCGCTGCTTCTCCAGAAAACGGTCGAAGCGCTCGACCTCCGTGAAGAAGCGCGCGTCGCGGAAGTAGGAGTCCAGGATGCCGACCGAGTCGTTCGGATCACACGCGGCCAGCAGCTGGCTGCCGGTGTCGGCAATGGCCTTGAGATGCCGGGGCGCGACGAACCCACCGACCCCAATCATGGCGAACTTTTTTTGCATCGATGAACGACCCAGCTTCGAACGCCCCTCGGGCAGGGCCCTCTTTTAGCCCGGGATTGTCGCGTTTTCCTTGCAAATCGTCCCGCCGCGCCCGGCGAGACAGCGCCCCGAGGCTACGCCCGGTGCCGTAAATAGGCAGCCCGGCCCCTGAAAACCAACCCCCTGGGGGCGCCCTCAAGCCCCGTCCGTGAACCCACCGACGACGATCAGCTTGTCCCCCGAGCGCCGCACCAGCTCCCACGATCGCCCTTCAGAGTAGCTCCAGGACAGGATGAGCTCGTCGGTGCCATCGGAGTCGAGGTCGAGGGCGGCCACGAGCTCGCCGGCCTCGCCCAGGCCGAAGCCGTCTTCGCGCGGTACGCTGGCCAGGCGAAAGCCGTGGGCGGTCTCCGTGAACAGGAAGTGGACGCTCTCCGGCAGCTGGAGCTCGGCCGCTTTGGGGCTGGTGGATTTGCCGGTCTCGACTTCGACGTCGGCCATGAGCTGCGGGCGGCTGCCGACGATCACCGGGAACAGGGCGATCACGCGGATGGGCAGCGCTTCGTCCAGCGAGGCGATGGCCTGGCGCACCTGCGCCACGAGGTCGTTCTGCTCGCGGGGCCGTGCGGCGCGGCCCTTCAAGCGCGGCAGCGTGCCGGTGGCGATGCCACGGCAGGCGCCCTTGGAGGCCTTGCACCAGGCCGTCGCTTCCTGCTCGACGCGGGCGGCCCCTGCTCGCGTGTAGCGCACCTGCGCCGTGCTGCCGACGAGGCCGAAGCCGAGCAGGGGTCGATTGGCGGAGGCTGTCTCGCGCTCCTTCTCGACCATCACCAGGCCCGGCTCCTCCGTGCCGCTGAGCACGAAGGGGATGCTGGCGGAGGTCGCGGAGCGGATGTTGCTTTCGCCTTTCAACGTGGGCTGGAGCAAGACGCTGACGCTCGCGTCCTCATCGTCGGGCAAGCAGATGCGCCCGCTGTGCCAGCCGTGAGGGCCCTTGCAGCCGAGCGGCACGAGCACGTCGCCCAGACGCGCATACATGGATGCAGCGCCGGGCACGGCGTCACCCGGCTGGCGCGGCGCCGACGAGGGAGAATTGTCTGCCGTGGCATCCGCCGCTGGAGTGGCTGGCAACGCTTGGGAGGCAGGTGGTGCGGGTGCTGCTGCCGCGGCTTGCGTTGCCGGCGGTGCCGTTGGCTCGGGCTTCGCCAGCTCCGTAGTGGGCGCGCTCGCGGCTCCGGCCGGCGGAGATTTCGCCACGACGCTCGCCGGCTGGGCGTTGCCCCCGGACGCTTCCGCCGGGGCGCTGGCTCCGCAAGCGAGCGCGGCGGCGCCACACGCGATCGCGGCGCCGGCCATCAGCAAGCCGCAGACCTGAGACCCGCAGGGGGCCGACCACCAGGAGCTAACGCAGGAAGCAGACATGGGTGCGGGGTGCGGGGTGCCCCCGCGAGAAGTTTGCTCGGAATTCCTGGTTAGCTTGCCAGCTGCAAAAAAGGTGGAAAGAGCCTAGCGCTTTCCCCCTCGGAAGCAAACAGGCTCGCTTCAGGGCTGCAGAGATACGTCTGACAGCAGCTGCTTCAGCTTGGCTTCCAGCTCGGCGATGGTTTCGGAGAGCTGCACCAGGCGCCCGGAGAGCAGGCCGAGATCGCGCTCCAATGTGGCGAGCTTGCGAGCGAGCTCCTGCTCCAGCGCCGCGTTGCCCTTGGTACGCCGGAGCACGTTCAGGTTCTCGCGCACGCGCGCCGAATCCGCCGTCCAGGCGGCATGTTGCGTGCGCAGGCGCGCTTCTTCCTTGCGCTGGTCGGCCAGGTTGGACTGGAGCTCCAGCGCCTGCTGCAGCACCCGCGCCACGGCCGGCGGGGCCTGGCCGCCGCCCAGATACACGCGCAGAAGCTCGGTGGCGTTGCTGGAATCGATGGCGACGGCTCGCTGCACCGGCTGCTGCCACTCGACCTCCAGCGTGGCGGACTTACCGGCGGGGACGTCGAGCGGCAGGATCAGCGCGTCCGGGGTCTCCACGCAGCCCTCGGGTCGTTGTTTCAGCGTCCATCCGCGCGTCTTCAGACTGCGTACATAGGCGCGCACCGCATCGGGCCTGTGGCTCTTCACCTCGTAGGTGGTCTTCTGGATCAGCTGGGCCTCGCTCAGCAGCTGTCCATTGCGAATGCGCACCAGGCGCAGCGAATCCTCGCGCGTACCGCCGTGCTGATCGAGCGAGACTTGCCCGTCGATGGCAAAGGTGAGAAACGACGTGGTACCGCTCTCCATGCGCTCGACGA
>JAICTU010000252.1 GCA_025936205.1 Polyangiaceae bacterium
CCCTTCATTTTGCGCCGCACCAAGAGCCAGGTGCTCGCGGATCTGCCGCCGCTCACGCTGGTGCATCACCCGGTTCAGCTCAGCGAGGCCGAGTCGATCGCCTACCAGCAGCTGCGGCGCGAGATCAACTTCCGGCTCACCAGCGCCGGCCGCCGCGAGAACAAGCTGGAGATCCTGGCCGAGATCACCCGGCTGCGGCGCTTCTGTTGCCATCCCAAGCTGGTGTTCCCCGACGCCGGTAGCGAGGCCTCCAAGATCGATGCGCTGCTCGATCTGGTGCTGGAGCTGCGCGAGAATCAGCATCGTGCGCTGGTCTTCAGCCAGTTCGTCGACTTCCTGGACCTGGTGCGCGAGCGCCTGGATGAAGCCGGAGTCAGCTACCAGTACCTCGACGGGTCGACGCCCAAGCCCGAGCGCCAGGCGGCGGTCGAGGCGTTTCAGGCCGGGCAGAGCACGCTGTTCGTGATCAGCCTCAAGGCGGGCGGTTTCGGTTTGAACCTCACGGCGGCCGACTACGTGATCCACCTCGATCCCTGGTGGAACCCGGCGGTCGAGGCGCAGGCCACCGATCGCGCGCACCGCATCGGGCAGGAGCGGCCCGTGACCGTGTATCGCCTGATCACCAAGGATACGATCGAGGAGAGCATCGTGGCCCTGCACCAGACCAAGCAAGCGCTGGCCGATGCGCTGCTCAGCGAGGGGAACCAGGCGGCCGCGCTCAATGCAGCCGAGTTGGTCAATCTGATCCAGATGTGAGCCGCGGTGACGCGGCGACTGCGGTCGCGTTGCTGGCGACGCGCTTGCCAGGCTTCATCGATTACAGCCAGGGGTCAGCGTGCGTCACAGGTAGTTGGCGCCGAGGAACGCGTGCAGCTCGTGCAACGCCAGCTTGCTCAGGTGTTCACTGGGGCAGGAGAAGCCCTGTGTGACGAGGAACAGGTGATCTAGGTACTCCTCGAGTCCTGGGCGCTGATCGAACTGCTGATCGTCCTCGATGGAGAGTGGGTGAAAGTCGAAACCTGCGCAGCCGCTCCAGCATGTGATCGGCTTTCGGCTTCCGGCACGGTGAGCTTGCCGTCCGGGCTTCGGTCCATCACGCGCAACACGCCGAGCAGCATGAGCACTCGGCTCGCTGCACGTCAATCGGGGCGCCGGCGGGCCAAGGCCGCTCGGAGCGCAAGGTTTCGCGGGGTCAGGCGCCGCTGAAACGCCCCGGCGTCGATGGCAACGGACCGGTCATTCTGATTGATCGTTCACTTCAACCTGGCTACCGTGAGCGCCCTCCACACAACAGGAGCCTGCGCACACCATGGCCTACGAACTACCTCCCTTGCCGTATGAATACACCGCGCTCGAGCCGCACATCTCCAAGCGCACGCTGGAGTTTCATCACGACAAGCATCACGCCGCGTACGTGAACAACTTCAACGCGGCAGCCAAGGGCACCGACCTCGACAAGCTGTCGATCGAGGCGGTCATCAAGGCCACCGCGAACGACCCTGCCAAGGCGGGGATCTTCAACAACGCCGCCCAGGCGTGGAATCACACCTTCTACTGGCACAGCATGAAGCCGAAGGGCGGCGGTACGCCCACGGGTGAGCTGGCGAAGAAGATCGACAGCGACCTGGGTGGTTTCGCCAAGTTCGTGGAGGCCTTCAAGGCCGCCGGCGCGACCCAGTTCGGCAGCGGCTGGGCCTGGCTCGTGTTGGACGCCGGCAAGCTAGCGGTCACCAAGACGCCGAACGCCGAGACTCCTCTGAGCAAGGGTCAGGTGCCCTTGATCACGATGGACGTGTGGGAGCACGCTTACTATCTGGATTTCCAGAATCGTCGACCCGACTACATCACGACCTTCCTCGAGCACCTGGTCAACTGGGACTTCGCCGCCAAGAATCTGGCGGGCGCCTGAGCTGAGAACACTGTGAGCTGAGCAAACGCGGCGTCGCGAACCACCGGGCAGGGCGCATAAAACAGCTTCACAAACCCAATCTCTGGGGTTGGTCGCTCTTCAACGCAGAACGCAACCTGGACTTCCACAGCGTCTTCTGGAAGCGCCCTGCCGGTAATCTCGTCATCGATCCGTTGCCGCTCTCGGATCACGACGCGGCTCACCTGGAGCAGCTCGGCGGCGTCCGAGACATCATTGTCACCAACTCGGATCACGGTCGCGCGGCCCTGGCGCTGCGCGACCGTACCTCTGCCCGCCTCTGGGGACCCCGCCAGGAACCAGCATTTCTCGGCGCGTTGGGGGCCGAGGCTCTGGCGCCCGATCATGTTCTGGGGCCCGAGCTCGAGGTGATCGAGCTGCACGGCTCGAAGACACCAGGAGAGCTGGCTCTGCTGCTCGACGGAGATACCCTGGTCACCGGCGATCTGCTGCGCGGCCATCGTGCCGGGCGCCTCAACCTGCTGCCCGACGCCAAGCTCGGCGACAAGGAACGAGCGCTCGACTCGCTCGAAGCGCTGGCCCGCCGCGCAGGCATCGAAGCCGTGCTGGTCGGCGACGGATGGCCGGTATTTCGCGGCGGCTCTGGAGCGCTGCTGGAATTGCTGCGGGAAGCTCGTCCCGGGCGTTAATGCGGGCAGAGCGTGGCGTTTCGCTGCGCTTTTCTTCCGTTCGCTGACCGCGTGCGCACCGGCTGGGTTGCCGAGTGTAAAAATTCGAGCCAAAAGCCAGCTTTGGGGGCCACGCGGGATATAGGCGACCCTGCGGGCTGCCGCTGCGATCTGTGGGCGGATGGTGGCAGAAGCGCGGTCGGGGGCAGGACCAATCGGCGTCGGGAACGGCACGGCAGACGTGTCGCTCTCCGATGCGCTCGGCGCTTCGCACGTCCAGAGCCGCGGAGCGTCCCGGGTCGCGATCACGGCGTTCGCCTACTGGGCGGCAGCAAGGGCCGCCCTCTGGTTGGCGATCGAGCCCGGTTACTCGACCCCCGTTTGGCCTGCTGCCGGCGTCGCTCTGGCCGCCCTGCTGCTCTGGGGCAGACCGATGGCACTCGGCGTGCTTCTCGGCTCGGCTGTCGCCAACCTTCCGACGAGCTTCGATCCCGCCATGGGCGTCGGCCGGGGCGGAGCGATTGCGCTGTCGCTCGGGATCGGGCTCGGCGCTGCCGCCCAGGCGCTGCTCGGTGCCTGGCTGATCGAGAAGTTCGTCGGGCTGCCCGTGCCCTTCGAAGCCAAACGCTCGATCGGCCGCTTTGCCGTGCTGGGTGGTCCCGTCGCTTGCCTGACCAGCGCGACCATCGGAGCCACGCTGCTGATCGCGGCGGGGCTGCTCTCCTGGGAAAATTACCCGTTCAGCTGGGCCACCTGGTGGGTGGGTGACTCGATCGGCGTGGTGATCTTCGCCCCGCTCAGCCTGATCCTGATCGCGAACCCGAGCCTGCTCTGGCGGCGAGGGCGCAGTACCTTGACCTGGCCGCTGCTCGGCAGCGTGTGCGTGGTCACGCTGTTGTTTCTGGAGACGCGCGCGGCGGCGCTCGGCGGGCAGCCGGGGTGGCTCGCCTGGCTCGTGCTGGGCGTGGGGCTCTGGTTCGTGCGCATCATGAGCACGGCCACGCTGGTGTCCGTCGGCGACGTGACCCTGGCGCAACGCAGCGTCGAAGAAGGCGAGCGCCGCAGTCAGGAGCTGGAGGAGCGGGTGCGTGCGCGCACGGCCGAGCTGAGCTCGACGCTGGCCGAGCGCGAGGTGCTGCTGCAGGAGATTCACCACCGCGTGAAGAACAACCTGCAGGTGATCTCCAGCCTGATCAACATGCAGATGCGGCACCTGGAGGGACGCGCGAGCCGGGACGCGCTCAGCGAGTGCCAGGCGCGCGTGCACACCATCGCGCTGATCCACGAGATCCTGTACGAGTCGCGCGACTACAGCGAGATGCCATTTTCGGACTACGTGCGGGGGCTGGCCAACAGCATCCTGCAACTGTCGGGCTCGCCCGCACATGTCTCGCTGGAGCTGGCGCTGGAACCCCTGTCGCTTCCCGTCGACAAGGCCATCCCCTGCGGGCTGATCCTGAACGAGCTGATCGTCAACGCCTTGAAGCACGCCTTCCCCGCGGATCGGCCGGGCAAGATCCGCGTGGAGCTGCACAGTCGAGAGGCCCATCGGGTGGCGTTGGTGGTCCGCGATGACGGCATCGGGGTGGCCGAGCCGAGCAATGCCGACAAGGGCGAGCTGGGGATGCAGCTGGTGCGCACGCTCGCGCAGCAGATCGGCGCGGATCTGTCGGTGAAGCACGCGGCGGGCACCAGTGTGGAGCTGGAGTTTGTGGGGAGGGGATGATGGAGGCGACACAGCGAGCCCCCAGTGTGTTGATCGTGGAGGACGAGGCGATCGTCGCGCACGACCTGCGCCAGACGCTGGCGGAGCAGGGCTTTGACGCGTTCGCGGTGGCCTCCTCGGCCGAGGCGGCCATCGCCACCGCCGCCAGCAAGCGGCCCGATGTCGTGCTGATGGACATTCGCATCAAGGGCCCGACCGACGGCATCGCCGCGGCGCAGGCCCTGCGCGAGCGCTTCGACACGCCCATCATCTATCTCACGGCCCATGCCGACGCGCGCACGCTGGCGCGGGCCAAGAGCACCGAGCCCTCGGGCTACCTGCTCAAGCCGGTGAAGTCGAGCGAGCTCAAGGTCTGCATCGAGCTCGCCTTGCACAAGCGCGGCTCGCAGCAGCGGCTCGAGCGCACCGCCGAGGACGAGCGGCTGACCCACGAGCGTCTCGACTCGATCGAGCGCCTGGCGTCGCTGGCGCGCATGGCGGCCGGCGTCGCGCATCAGATCAACAACCCGCTCACGGTGGTGCTGGCCAACGCGGAGCTGGTGACGCGCGAGCTGGAGCGCCGGCGCGCCGACACGTTGCAGCCGGGCGTGGACGCGAGCGCCGAACAGCAACGCCTGGATGAGACGATCCAGGTGCAGACCGAGCTGCGGGTGGCCGCTCAGCGCATCGCGCGCATCGTCGCCAACATCCAGTTCTTCTGCCAGCCGTCCTCGCCGCCTTCCGCGCGCGCCGACGTGCGGCGGTCGATCGAGCGCGCGCTGCGCCAGACCGCGTCGGACCTCTCCGGCTGCGCGCGGGTGATCCAGGACTTGCGCCCGGTGCCGAAGGTGAAGACCTCCGAGGCGCACCTCACCGAGGTGATGAAGCAGCTGCTCTTGAACGCGGGGCAGGCGCTCGAAGGGCGGCGCGGAGCCTGCAACGAGATCCGCATTCACACGCGGCTGGTGGAGGATGGGACCGTGTTGATCGAAGTGGCCGACACGGGCTGCGGCCTGTCCCGGGCGGTGCAGCGGCGCAGGTTCGAGCCCTGCTTCACCACCAGGCCGCTGGGTGAGGGGACGGGGCTCGGGCTCTCGATCTGCCACGGCATCGTGGCGTCCTCCGGTGGCAGGCTGACGCTCGAGGCACGCCCGGAGGGTGGAGCGCAGGTCAGCGTGCTCTTGCCTTCGCTCCAGAGCGCCTCCGGTCAGATGCCGTTCGTGCGTCGGCTCGGGCAGTTTACTCCTACTGCGCGCTCGTCGCGGCTGCGGCTGCCGAGCGCCAAGCGCCTGGCGCGTGAGCAGCGCCGCATCCTGATGGTGGATGATGAGCCCATGCTGCTGCGCAGCGTGCGCCGTTTGCTGCCCGAATACGAGATCGTGTGTGTGGAGAGCGCGAAGAAGGCGCTGGCCTTGCTCGATGCGGGCAGGCCCTTCGATCTGATCGTGAGCGATGTGATGATGCCGGAGATGAGCGGCATCGATTTTTACGAGGAGCTGTGCGCCCGCTATCCCGACGAAGCGCGGCGTGTGGTGTTCGTGACCGGCGGCGCGCTCGGGCACCATGTCGGCAACTTCCTCGGTTCCGTGCCCAATATGCGGCTCGAGAAGCCGTTCGCGGCGGCGGATCTGCGGCGCGTGATCGAACTGGCGCTCGTCTAGCTCTCTTCTGGGGGCTCGCCTGCCGCCGGCAGCGCGCCGCTCAGCTCCAGGGCGCGCTGATACAGCTCGCGGCGCGGGTAGCCGCTGGCGTCGGCCAACGCGCGCGCGATGCGGCTGGGGTTTGCGCCACATTCGATGGCCGCGCGTAGGCTCGCGTCGAGCAGGCGGCGTTGGTCTTCGTCTTCGTCGACGTGCTCGGCGGCGGCCACCACGAACACGATCTCGCCCCGCCAGGCTTCGCTGCGCGCGGCGAGCTCGGCCAGGGTGGCGTGCAGGCCTTCCTCGTGCAGCTTGGTCAGCTCGCGGCCCACGAAGGCGCGGCGCTCCGGCAGCCGAGCGGCGAGGTCCGACAGCGTCTCGGCCATGCGCGGCGGCGCTTCGAACAACACCACCGGCTCCGTGCTGCGCCGGATGCGCTCGACGCAGGCTTCGCGCTCGCTGCCGCGGCGCGGCAGGAAGCCCAGGAACAGGAACGGCCCCTCGACGAGACCCGAGAGCGCGACCGCAGACGTGACGGCGCTCGGCCCCGGCACGACCCGCGCCGCGATGCCGCGCGCTGCTGCGCTCGCCACCAGCGCGCGCCCGGGGTCACTCACTGCCGGCGTGCCCGCGTCAGTGACGTAGGCCACGTCTTGCCCCTGCTCGAGCCGCGCAACGATCTGCTCCACGGCTTCCGACGAGCCGTGTGCGTTCAGAGAGCGCAGCTCCTGGTGCTCGATCTGCAGGTGCGACAGAAGCTGGCGCGTGCGCCGCGTATCCTCCGCCACCACGATCTGCGCGTCCCGCAGCACGTCCACGGCCCGCCGCGTGATGTCACCCAGATTGCCGATGGGCGTCGAAACGACGTAGAGCGTGCCGGACATGGGCGCTGTCATGGACGGCCTCGGGGCGGGAGGCAAGTGCGGAAGGCTCTGGCGAGCCAGGAAACACCGCTCAGCGCGCTGGATGCGGCGCGTGCGCCTCGTTTTCGGCGATCTCTGCCAGCCGCCGCCGGCCCACGGCCGCAGCGAGGAAGCTGGCGAACGCGATGGCGAGCGCCAACATGATCAGGGTGCCCCAGAGCTCGCCGCCGGCGATGATTTGGTGGGGACCGAAACCCAATGTGTTTGGTACCATGTCTTTCCTCCAGGCTGATTCCCCTGCAAGTCTGACTCCATCAGCGTTCCACGCCAGCCGGGCCCAGCGGGTCGCGCTGCTGGGCGCCCTCTCGCCCGTCAGTGTGCCGCCTCATCCAACAGCAGCAGCTGCAGGTTGACCAGCATCATGCGATCGGCGCCCCGTGCCTGAGCACGCGCCCGAAGTACTCGACGTGCAACGGTCGCAAGCGCAGCGGAGACGTGAGCAGCCGAGCGCACGGCGTGCGGAGGAGTGGGTCACCGGGCACGGCACCGCGGCAGCAGCGTATCCGCGCTGCGCGGATACGCGTCCGACGAAACAGCGCAACGCGAGGTCCCCCTCATTTTTGCGCGAAGGGAGGTTCCACATGGAACCTGAGATCTTCACAAAAAAGCCGGACTGCCGCGAGTGGTGAGAATCAGAAAGGGCTCGGCCCCACAGGTCCCCCCGCGTCACCAGGATATGCCCGCTGGCGCCTCCGAAGGCGCGGCCACAGCTTGGACGTCTCGTCACGCTGTGCTCCGCGCAGCACCGCGCGTTGCACGGGGCGAGCTGCGCGGCGCAGGCAGTGCCAGCAACTTTCGCGTGCGGCCTCCGCTCGCGGCGCCGCTGTCCGCCTCGAGCTCGCTGGATGTCTCCGCGAAGGTGGCGTCTGGATTGTGCCAGCTGGGCTCGCGCGGCGGACGTACACGCCGTGATCGCTGAGCTCTGCCAGTAGGCCGAGCTCTCGCCGCCTGCATCGAGCCCGCGCCCAAAATTCACTCGGGATCGTCAGCCGCCGACTTCGAAGTCGTCTCCCAGCTCTTGCTTCAAAAACGTGCGCAGCTTGCCCGAGATGCGCGACTCGAGCTGGCGCACGCGCTCGCGCGAGACGCCGAACTCGTCGCCCAGCTCCTGCAGCGTGAGCGGCTCTTCCGCGACCATGCGCTTGTCGAAGATGATTGCGTCTTTGCCGGTGAGCGTGGTGCGGAAGCGCTGCAGCTGGTCGTGCAGGATCTCGTTCAGCTGGGCTGTCGTGGTGTCTTGCTCGGGGCCCTTCGAGCCGGACGGGAGCAGCTCCACGCGCGCCACGCTGTTGCTCTCACCGTCGCCGACGGGCGCGTCGAGCGAGGCATCGCCGCGCGAGAGCCGGCGATCCATCTCGATCACTTCTTTCTCGTCGACGTGCAGGCGTTCGGCGATTTCCGTCGGCGTCGGCTCGATGCCCATGGCGCTGAGGCGCGCCTTTTCCTTGTTCAGGTTGAAGAAGAGCTTGCGCTGGGCCTGCGTGGTGCCGAGCTTCACCATGCGCCAGTTGTTGAGCATGTAGCGCAGCATGTAGGCGCGGATCCACCAGGCCGCGTAGCTGGAGAGCTTGACGCCGCGATACGGATCGTAGCGCTTCACCGCCTGCATCAGCCCGATGTTGCCCTCCTGGATCAGGTCCATCATGTTGCGGTAGGCGCGCCGGTATTCGTAGGCGAGCTTGACCACCAGGCGCAGGTTGGCGGTGACGAGCCGCGCGGCAGCGTCCAAGTCGCCCGTCTTCACGTAGCGCACGGCGAGGTCGTGCTCTTCGGCCTTGCTGAGCAGCGGGTGCTGTTGCACCTCGCGCATGTAGGCCTGCAGCGGGTCGTACTTGGCGATCGAGGCGTCGGCGCTGCCGGCGCGCTTGGAGACCAGCACCGGCAGCGCGGCGTCGTCCAGGTCGGTATCCTGGTCGAACTCGGTGGGGACGAGCTCCGCCTCCGCCATCACGGCGTCTTCGTCGAGTTCCGGCTCGTCAGCCTGATCGCCGTCTTCGGCCGGTTCGGGCGTGCTTTCCGGTGCCTCCTCGGATGTTTCCAGAGTCTCCGAGTTCTTTTTTTTCTTGGGGGTCAAAAGCGGCTGCTCGCGTCAATAACGGGGGGAGGGGACTCTAGCAGGCCGACGGGACCCGCGGGTAGCTCTACCCCCATCCGCGGCCCCATGCCGTATATGTGGCCGTGAGCCTGCCCCGCGATGCGGGCCGCCGGGGCGGCAGCCCCGAGGGAGAAAGAAATAATGGCCTCGAGTATCGAAATGCTCAAAGTCGACCTGGTCGATCAGCTCGAGCACATGGCGCGCATGCAGCTCGATCCGGCGCAGGGCGAGTTTGCCGCGCCCTTCATTCGCAAGCTGTATGCCGACGTGCCGCCGAGTGATCTGGTGCCGGAGCGGCCCGAGGAGCTGGTGGTGGCGGCCGTGTCGCTGCTCGAGTTCTTGCAGGAGCGAGCCCGCGGTAGCTCCAAGGTCCGCGTCTACGAGGCGGCCAACGCGCTGCGGCCCGACCAGCGCTACACCATCATCGACATCGTCAATGACGACATGCCGTTCCTGGTCGATTCGGTGCGGGGCGTCCTGGAGCGAATGGGGCTCGAGCTGCGCCTGCTGCTGCATCCCATCCTGGAGATCGAGCGCGACGCGAACCATCGGCTGAGTGGCTTGCGCGTGTCAGAGTTCCCCGCTCCGGGCTGCGCCGAATCGGTGATGCAGATCTGGCTCGCGGGTGTGGCGCCCGAGGACCATCCCCAGCTGGAGGCGCAGCTCACCAGCGTGCTGCAGGACGTGCGCTGTGTGGTGCAGGACTTCGCGCCGATGCGCGACCACTGCCTGGCCGAGGCGAACAAGCTGCGCGCCGGGGTGCCGCCTTCGTCGCGCAAGCCCGGCGAGCAGCGGATGGGCGCGAGCGCCGAGGAGACCTCGCAATTTCTCGACTGGCTCGCCGATGCCCGCTTCGTGTTTCAGGGCTACAGCTACTGCCGCTTCGAGCGCGCGCCCGTCTCGGCACGGCCGATGGCGCTCACCGGGCGGCTGCCTCTCGCCGACGTGCCGCCCTCCGCGGTGCGCTTCGAGCGCGATAGCGGCCTCGGCATCCTGCGCGACCCTTCGCGCTCCGTGTTCGATGTGTTCGAGCCGCCGCGCAAGCGCGAGCTCTTGCGCGTGCTGAAGGCCAACCGGCACTCCACCGTGCACCGCACCGTGCACCTCGATACGATTCTGGTCTCCGATTTCGACGAACATGGCGTGCAACTCGGGGCGCACATGTTTGTCGGCTTGTTCACGGCTCTGGCGTACACGTCGTCGCCGAGCAGCATCCCGGTGCTGCACCACAAGGTGCAGGGCGTGATGATGCGCTCGGGCTTTCTGCCGCACAGCTACAACTACCGGCGCCTGCACTATATCCTCGAGACTTATCCGCGCGACGAGCTGTTCCAGATCTCGGACACCGATCTGTTCTCGATCTCGCTCGGTATCTTCCACCTCCAGTTTCGCAAGCGCGTGGCGCTGTTCGCGCGCCGCGATCCGTTCGGCCGCTTCATGTCCTGCCTTGTGTATCTGCCGCGGGACCGCATGGAGACGGCGCTGCGCCGGCGCATCGAGTCGATCCTGGAGACGGAGCTCGACGGCTCGCTCAGCGCCTACTACCCGCTGATCGGTGACGATCCGCTGGCGCGCCTGCACTACATCATCAAGACGCCCAACGGCATCCCGGAGCAGGTCGACTTCGTGGCGATCGAACGCCGCATCGAGACGACCACGCGTTCCTGGCAGGACCGCCTGGCCATCACGCTGCCGGACGAGCTCGGGCCGGAGCGCGGGCTCGAGCTGTTGCGCCGCTACGCCGACGCCTTCCCCGGCAACTACCGCGAGGACTTCGACGAGGTGGTCGCGGTCAACGACATCGAGAACATCGAGGAAGCGGTCGCGAGCAATCGGCTCACCTTGCAGCTGTATCGCGCGGAGTCGGCGCCGGCCTACGAGCTGCGCTTCAAGGTCGTCTCGCCCCAGGCCTTCGTGGCGCCGAGCGAGATCCTGCCCATCCTGGAGAACCTGGGCCTGCGCGTGGTGGCGCAGGTGCCCTACGAGATCCAGCTGCCCGATCGCCGCGACCCCGTCTGGTTGCACGACTTCTCGCTGGTGGTGGAAGACAAGGCGGCCGTCGACCTCGGGCAGAGCCGGGAGGCATTCTACGAGGTCTTCTCCAAGACCTGGGACAAGCGTGTCGACGATGACGCCTTCAACAAGCTGGTCCTGCAAGCGGGCCTGTCCGCGCGGCAGGTGGCGCTGCTGCGCGCGTACGCCAAGTACCTGCGCCAGATCCAGGTGCCCTTCTCGGAGGGGTACATGCAGCAGACGCTGCGCCGCAACGCCAAGATCACGCGCGCGCTGATCGCGCTCTTTGCTGCGCGCTTCGACCCGGAGGCGCGCGACGATCAGCGCGCGGGGCAGCTCGAGGCACAGCTGGCGCGCGATCTGGACGCCGTGCAGAGCCTGGACGAAGATCGCATCCTGCGGCTGTTCCTGGGCGTGTTCCGCGCCACCGTGCGCACCAACTTCTGGCAGCGCGACGCCGCGGGTGAGCTGAAGGACCACATCTCCTTCAAGCTCGACTCCGGGCACCTGCCGGAGGTGCCCAAGCCGGCACCTTTCCGTGAGATCTTCGTGTCGGGGCCGCGCGTGGAAGGTGTGCACCTGCGCTTTGGAGAAGTGGCGCGCGGCGGGCTGCGCTGGTCGGATCGCCTGGAGGACTTCCGCACCGAGATCCTCGGTCTGTGCAAGGCGCAGCAGGTCAAGAACGCCGTGATCGTGCCGGTGGGCTCGAAGGGCGGCTTCGTGGTCAAGCGCCCGCCCGGGGCCGACGCGGGCCGCGACGCGCAGCGCGCGGAGGGCATCGCCTGCTACCAGATCTTCGTCTCCAGCCTGCTCGACCTGACCGACAACCGGCGCCACTCGACGAATGGCAACGGCAACGGCAAGGCGCACGCGACCGGGGTCGACGTGATCGTGCCGCCCGCGCTCACCGTCAGCCACGACGCCGTCGATCCCTACCTGGTGGTTGCGGCCGACAAGGGCACGGCGACCTTCTCCGACATCGCCAACCGGCTCTCGCAAGAGCGTGGCTTCTGGCTGGACGACGCCTTCGCCTCGGGCGGGTCGGCCGGCTACGACCACAAGAAGATGGGCATCACCGCGCGGGGTACGTGGGAGTGCGTCAAGCGCCACTTCCGCGAGCTGGGCAAGGACATCCAGCGCGAAGACTTCACCTGCATCGGCGTGGGCGACATGAGCGGCGATGTGTTCGGCAACGGGCTGTTGCTCTCGCGGCACACCAAGCTGGTCGCGGCCTTCGACCACCGCCACATCTTCCTGGACCCGGATCCCGATCCCGAGCGCAGCTGGCAGGAGCGCCAGCGCCTGTTCCAGCTCGATCGCAGCTCCTGGGACGATTACGACCGCAGCCTGCTCTCCAGGGGCGGCGGTATCTACGCGCGCAGCCTCAAGCGCATCCCACTCTCGCCGGAGGTGCGCGCCTTGCTCGGTGAGAACCTGGCCGAGCTCGACCCGGCGCGACTGATGCAAGCCATCCTGCGCGCGCGCGTCGAGCTGTGCTTCTTCGGCGGCATCGGGACCTACGTCAAGGCCGGCACCGAGAGCGACGCCCAGGTCGGCGATCGCTCGAACGACGCGCTGCGCATCAACGGCAGCGAGCTCCGCGCGATGGTGGTGGGTGAGGGGGCCAACCTGGCCATGACCCAGCGCGGGCGCATCGAATACTCCCGCGCGGGGGGGCGCTGCAACACCGACTTCATCGACAATTCGGCGGGCGTCGATTGCTCCGATCACGAGGTCAACCTCAAGATCCTGTTCGGCGACGTGGAGCGGCGCGGCGGCATGAGCCGCGAGCAGCGCAATGATCTGCTGCGCGAGATGACTGACGAAGTGGCGGCGCTGGTGCTGCGTGACAACTACCTGCAGTCGCAGACGCTCAGCATCTCGACGCAGCTCAGCCATCACCTGACCGACCGCATCGCGCGCACCATGCGCAGCCTGGAGAAGGCGGGCAAGCTGCACCGCCGCCTGGAGGCCCTGCCTGACGACGACGTGCTCGCCGACCGCCAGCGCGTGGGCACCGGCTTCGTGCGCCCGGAGCTGTGCGTGCTGCTCGCCTACGCCAAG
>JAICTU010000159.1 GCA_025936205.1 Polyangiaceae bacterium
CCGGTGCCGGTGTCGCTGACTTCGATCAACACGTAAGAGCCCGCGGCGAGCTCCAGGTGCTCGTTCGAGCCGACGGGCATGGGGCTGCGCGGCGTGTTGTTGCGGCGCACGTCGAGCCGGCGCGCCTGTAGCCGCAGACGGCCGCCGTTGGGCATGGCGTCGCGCGCGTTGATCGCGACGTTGATCAACACCTGCGAGAGCTGCGAGGGATCGATCACCACCGTCAGCGAGGCGTCGAGCACCTCGCTCTCCACGTCGATCTGCGTGCCCACCAGGCGGCTCACCATGCGCCCGGCTTCCTCCAGAATGCCACCCACGTTGGTGGCGATGGGCTTGACCACCTGCCGGCGCGAGAACGCCAGCAAGTCGTTGACCAGCGCGGCCCCGCGGGAGACCGCTTGCTGCACCAGCGTCATGTCCTCGTCGTCGAGCGAGTTCTGCCTCAACACATCCCGCGTGAGGCTGGCCGCGCCCGAGATCACCGCCAGGATGTTGTTGAAGTCGTGGGCCACGCCGCCGCACAGGCGACCCACGGCCTCGAGTTTCTGGGTCTCGAGCAGCTGTGCCTCGAGGCTGCGCTCCTTGGTCACGTCGCGCCACACGATGCGCACGCGCGGCCGCTCATCGGGCCCCGCGACGCGCGTGGCGCTGGTGCTCACCACCAGCGGGCTGCCGTTGGCGCACACGAGCTGCGCGTCGCCGTGATCGAGCGCCGTCTCCTGCCTTCCCTCGCGCAGGGCACGCTCGGCAGAGGCGCGCTGTTCCGGAACATACAGCTCCAATACCGAGCGACCGAGGATGCTGGCCTTGGACCGACCGAGCGCGCCGGCCAGCGTCTGGTTGCACTTGTCGACGACCAGACTCTGGGCGTCCAGCGAGCAGAACAGGGCCGGCGCATGTTCGTAGCCGTCCAGCTCATCCTGCAACAGCGCTTCGGCGCGCTGGCGCGACTGTCGCTCCTCCTGCAGCTCCTCTGCCAACATGTTCAGCGCTGCCACGAGGGCGTCGACGCTGTCGGCATGCTCGGAGGTGGGCGCCCGGGCCGGCAGATCACCCGAGGCGATCCTCACGGCCAGATCCGCGGCCGCTTCCAGTCGGTGTTCCAGCTCGGCAGCTTTGCTCACGTCGTTGGCTCCTCGGCGAGCCAGCGCCGCGCCGCTGCCTCGTCGGTAAAGATCCGGGTGGGATAGGCGGGGCGGCTCACGCGCAGCCAGAAGTTGCCGAACGTGCGGCTCAACGGATCGCCCACCAGCACGGCCATGCGCAGCGTCACCGCGGCCACGTCAGGGCCAGCGGCCAGCTGCCGGGTCTGGCGATCGTTGCTCACGATCCCGCGAACATCGGCCAGAGTCCGCAGCTTGCGGCCCTTTGCGGCAGCCACGTGAGCGCGCACGACTTCTGCCCCGGGGCCCCCCACCACTCTCGCCTGGGCATGAAAGCGCAGCACCAGGGTGCCGTTTGCCTCGACCCATACGTCGGCGACTGCCGTTCGGATCGGCTCCTCCGCGCCTTTCCCCTCCTGCCGCTCCACGAGCTCATGCTACCGGATTCGGAGCGCGAGGGCCCATCATCGCGGGATCAGCGGCTCGGGCCGTAGCCCCGCAGTCGCGCCAAACACAGTCCGAACGAGTCGGACGAATCATCGCCGAAGTCGTGCAAAGCCGAGTGATTCTGCGCGGATGCGCGCCGCTTCGAGCGAGCCTCAGTGGGCTGGCCTCAGTAAGCTGCCCTCAACGAGCTGCCCTCAACGAGCTGCCCTCAACGAGCTGCCCTCAACGAGCTGCCCTCAACGAGACAGTGGCGGGTTGGTGGGCGTCGGCACGCCGTCGAAGAAGTCGACGTGACCGCTCTCCACATCGTACTCGGCACCGACCACGCTGACTTTCCCGTCGAGCACCAGGCGTTCCAGCGCGGGGGAGCCATGCCGCAGGTGATTGGCGCAGGAGCGCACATTCGCGCGCATGCACTCTCGACGCAGCTCATCCGGGGAGCGAGCCAGCTCCGTACGCGTGAGCGGCTCGATCGCCGGCCGCACCCGGTCGACGATCGAGCGCAGCGGATGCAAGGACTCGTCTTGCGGCTGGGCGATGGCCTTCAGCGTGGCGTCGATCGCCCCGCAGCGCGTGTGCCCGAGCAGCACCACCAGCGGAATACCGTAGAGCTCCGCGGCGAATTCGACGCTGGCGATCTGCGACGGCGCGACGATGTTCCCTGCCACGCGGATCACGAACAGGTCACCGAGGCCCTGGTCGAAGAGGATTTCGGCCGGCGCTCGCGAATCCGAGCAGCCGAGCACGATCGCGAAGGGCTTCGGGTTCGCCGCGAGCTCCGCGCGCCGCTGCTGAGAGAGCATGGCGTCGATCCCGCGAACATTGGAGATGAAACGCTTGTTGCCTTCGCGCAAACGCTCGAGGGCGGCCAAGGATGATGTACGGCTCACGCTGCGGGTTCTAGCCGCTGGGCGCGCGCCTGACGAGCCTCTCTTTTCGAGCACTCGCCGCTCCCCGGACGTTTTTTGCGGGTTCGACGCCGGCGTGTTTCAGTCCAGCTCGACTACGGCACTCCGCGAAGCGGCCGAGCGTTCCAGAAGCAAAAATGTCTCAGCCACGCCGTGGCTCCTGCGGCGTTCCGAGATCGTGCCCTTGCGGCGGCGCTAGTCTGCGCGCGCTCTCGCTGCTCCCTTGCCAGCGCGCGACCAGCGCCTCGAGCATCTCGCACAGGGCCTTCTCCGCCTGGTCGCGGCTGATGCCGAAGCGGCGGCGCCAGCTGTGCCAGGCGTGGACCTCCGTGGCGGCGAACAACTCCGCGACGCGCTGGCGCTGCAAGCGGCTGCGCCGGGCGGGCAGGTAGGGTGCAAACACCTCCTCCAGCCAGCGCCAGTGGGCTGCGCGTGCGCTGGCAAACACCTGCGCCACCGCCGGCACGCGCGCTTCCACCGCGAGGTAGCGCACGACCGTATCCATGGTCGCCTCGTAGCGAGTCGCGAGTACGTGGGCGATGCCCGCGATGTCGCCGGGCGTGACCTTGCGCTCCACGCGTTCCCCCGGCGCGCAGGCGACGAGCAGCGCTTCCTTGGAACCGAAGCGGCGCTGCACCGTCTTCAACGCCACGCCCGCGCGCTCCGCGATCTGTTCCAGGCTGACGTCGTCGAAGGAAGGCGCGCCGAGGAAGAGCTCGCGCGCGACGTCCAGAATGCGCTGGCGCGTCGCCGCGGCAGACAGCGCCCGGGCTGCCATGTGGTAGCGACGCCTGGGCTGCGGATCGTCCGGCGAGCTCATTTGATGTCCATATCGTAGACATTAAAAGTGCGTCAAGCAGCGTCCGGTGGACAGTGTCGGTTCGAACCCGCGCTCTGCGGCGGTCGCCGCCAGATCTGCGCGATCCACCGCCAAAGTGGCTCGTTCCACGTTGCACGCTGCAAAAGGCGAAACGCTTCGCAACGGAGCGCGCGCGCGCACATTCGCGAACGCTCGTGCGACCTCAGCGCGTGATGGTGCTGTGGCTGAAATCTGGAAAGGAGCCTGCGAATCGCGACCAAGTGCAGTGAATGCTTGGGATTTCCGCGCGCGGGAAGGGCTCTGGAGGCCGCTTTCGCGGATCCGAGTTCTGACCAAGTTCGAGCTGCTCCCTACACTTTGTCATTCGGTAGCGGATTCGTTCGCTACCTACTTTGTGTCTCATCAGGGCCGGGCGTTTTGCTTCTCGACCTCGGAGCAAGCGACTCGGAGTCGCCCCGAGACACAGCTTATCTCGTGCGAACAAGGACCAGAGAATAATCAATGGAGGACTCTGTGACGAAGCAATACAACCTGCTGACGATTCGCTCTCTCAGCATCGCATTCGGCGCCGCTGCGCTCGCTCTCGCGTGCGGCTCTGATGACAACAATCAGCCGAAGGACAACGGCGACAAAGATAAGCCCGCGCCCACGGAGATTCGCCCGGCGGACGAAGACCCCTGCGCCAACCCGCTCGCGGCGACCTGCCCGACGGCGCCCATCAACCAGCCGAAGGCCGATCCTGGCCCGGGCACCGGCGGCACCACCAATATCCCCAAGGACAAGCCCCAGCAAGACCTGGACAAGGCTGCCGTCGAAAACGCCCTGCAGGCCAACTGCGGCTATTGCCACGGCCCGGCGCTGACACAGGCTCAAGCTCAGGCGGGCATGAACTACATCGATGACATCGATGCGCTGGTCAAGAACGGCAAGATCATCCCGTTGAACAGCGGCGGCTCACCGCTGGTTCAGAAGATCAAGTCGGGCGCCATGCCCCCGCCCTCGTCCGGCTATGCGCAGCTCACGGATGCCGACGTGGACAAGATCGTCTCGTTCATCGACAACCCGCGCTACTGGCCCGACTACAAGCCACAAGACTGCAGCGACAAGGACCAGCTGGTCACGTTCGACGACGTGTTCCAGGACGTCAACCAGGACCTGCGTCGCGCGGACAACAAGGACGCGCCGTTCTATCGCTACGTCTCGCTGACCAACCGCTTCACGGCGGGTGTTTGCACCGAGGCGCTCGACAAGGATCGCCAGGGTCTGATCAAGATGATGAACATGCTCTCGATCAAGGCCAACACGGGCGACGTCGTGCCGGTCAACACGGCCCAGACGCTGTACCGCATCGACCTGCGTGACTTCGACTGGGATCGCCAGATCATCGTCAACGGCACGAACTTCGACGACGTGTGGGAAGCGGTCGCCGCGAACAACCCGTACGCCGTGGAGTTCTTCGGTGACGACGCCGACGACGCCAAGCTCGACTCGGAGACCAACTTCCCGGTCATGTTCGCCGACCAGATGCTGGACACCGCCATCATCGGCAACCTCTACTACGCGATCGTCGATATCGACGTGACCCAGAACCTGGACGCTTTCATCCAGACGCTGGGTATCAATGTGGATGAGGACATCGCGAACGAGGAGAACGGCACGGTCCGCGCCGGTACCACCAAGTCGCGCATCTCGCGCCAGGATCGCCTGGTCGAGCGCCACGACATCCAGATCCGCAACGGCGCCTTCTGGCAGAGCTTCGACTTCGACGCGGACCAGGGCAACCAGAGCATCTTCGAGGATCCGTTCGGGTTCACCCCGGGCGGCACCGAGGCGATCTTCACCCTGCCCAACGGCATGCTCGCCTTCATCATCGCCGACGCCAACGGCAACATCGTCGAGGACTCGGACATCCTGCTCGATACCAGCCAGAACAACTTCAAGGCGATCACGGCCGTGTCGTGCTCCAACTGCCACAACACCGGCTTCATCCCGGTCGTGGACGAGGTGCGCGATGTGACCCTGGCCAACGCGCTCCAGATCGGGCTGAACCGCGATCAGATCGAGCAGATCGAAGGCATCTACGTGAAGCCGGCGGAGTTCGCGAGCATCGTGAAGGAGGACTCCGAGGGCCTCTACCAGCGAGCGCTGCAGAACGCCGACCTGCCCATCCAGGGTGGCGACCCGGTTGCCAACACGTTCCTGCGCTTCGACCAGGACGTCACGCTACGTGACGCCGCGGGTGACCTCGGCGCCACTCCGGACGAGCTGGATGCCGTGCTGGATCTGCTCGATCCCACGCTGTCCGTGCTCGGCACCTCGCGCGCGCGTCCCGACGGCGGCACCATCGACCGCGACGACTTCACGGCGCAGTACTTCGCGGCGCTGTGCGTGATGACGCAGTCGAACGAGAACGCGCCGGACGCGGCGGCGTGCGACGCGGCGCTCGGCAACTGAGCTGCTGACGCGCAGTCGAGGAGAAGCTGCGCGGGGTTAGAGGTACCCCCGCGCAGCACCTCCCTCGCGTTCACGCGCGGGGGAGCCCCATCTTCACAGAGCTGGCCTGAGTGTAACGAGAGCCGGTTCAGTTGATCCGGCAAGTTGGTCACCCCAAACCGAGAGGTTTGGGGTGTCTGGCTTTGTGCACGGCTCTGAGGCTCAGCGGGAGGGCGCGCCGCGCCCGACTCCGAAGTGCGCCTTGGCCAGGTCCAGAAAGCGCTGGCGCGCCACGGCGTGCTCGACGATGGGCGCCGGGTAGTCGCGCCCCAGTCGCACTCCGGCCGCCTGCAGCGCGCTCGCAGGCGCGAGCCACGGCGTGTGGACGTACGCCGCCGGCAGGCGTGCGAGCTCCGGCACCCAGCGCCGCACATAGCTGCCCTCCGGATCGAATTTGCGTGCCTGCAGCGTGGGATTGAACACGCGAAAGTACGGTTGAGCGTCCGAGCCGCAGCCGGCGCACCACTGCCAGCCCAGGTTGTTGTTCGCCCAGTCTCCGTCGGTGAGCCAGCGCAGATAGTGCGCCTCACCCAGCCGGTAGTCGATCAAGAGGTGCTTGGTGAGAAAGCTGGCCGCGATCATGCGCGCGCGGTTCGGCACGAAGCCCGTGGCGAGCAGCTGCCGGGCAGCCGCGTCGACCACGGGATACCCGGTCTGACCCGCCACCCAGGCTTGCCAGTCCGTGCCCTCGCCCCGCCAGGGAAAGCGCTCCCACTGCGCGCGGGAC
Source organism: Polyangiaceae bacterium (assembly GCA_025936205.1). The sequence goes on from JAICTU010000159.1 coordinate 6,499, forward strand.
GGCTCTTCGAGCAGCGTCGGCTGATCCCAGAGCAGCGCATGGGCGAACTCGCGCCAGACGAGCTCGTTCTGGAACGAATTCAGGGCCGGCTTGGCGCGCCGCGAGAGCGCGGCGCGGGCCGCGGTCCACACCTCGCGCACGGAGAGCGTGCCAAATTTCAGATCAGCGGAGAGCCGGCTGGTGCCAGCGAGGTCCAGCCGATCGCGCGCCTCGTGATAGGCGCGGGCGGAGCCGCCCAGAAAAGTCGCCAGGCGTTCCCGCGCGCGGGGCTCGCCGCCCGCCAGCACCTGCTCGTTGCGCTGCAACCCGAGCTGCTGCGAGCTCGGCACGGCACAAGTGGGCGCCAGCACGGCGCGCGGCAGCGGCGGCAAGCGCTGGGGCGCAGGCAGCGGTGGTGCCGGCTCGACCGTGGCGTGGAAGGCGCGCGCGAACGCGCTGAACACTGCGTAGGGCTTGCCCTCGGTCGTCCGCAGCGTGCCCGGCAGGTGCAACGTCTCGCCGTCGAACAGCTCGAACGGCACCTCGAGTGCTGCTGCCACCCGCCGATCCCGCTCGCGCCCGAACGGTACGCACCAGCGCTGAGCCACGACGCGATCGACCTGCCACTGCCGGGCCAGCCGCGGCACCAGCTCGTGGCTCTTGCCCTCGGCCAGCATCAGGCGTGAGCCGCGCTGCTCGATCGCCGCCGCCAGCTCCAGCAGCGAGTCCAGCAAGAACTGGATGCGATGAGGTGTCGTTTGTGCTCGCTGCGGGGCAAAAAAGAAAGGATCGAGCACGAACAGCGGGATCAGCTCACCCTGCTCAACCGCGGAGCGCAGCGCGAGATGATCGGCCAGCCGCAGATCCTTGCCACGGAACCAGAGCAGCGTACGCACGTTGATCCCGGATCGACGCTAGCCGAAGCACAGGCCGTTGGGCACTGCCGAAATCGCCGCGCTCATGCTACGCCCGGCGCATGAAGTATCCCTACACGAAGGACTCGGAGCGGCACGACACGCCGCGCGGAACGGTCACGCGCCAGCAATTTCGCAGCCAGATCTTCGCTGGTACCGAGCGCGACTACTGGCTGTACGTGCCCGCACAATACCGGGCCGACAATCCCGCGGCGCTGATGGTCTTTCAGGATGGTCACGCCTACGTTGCAGAAGAGGGCGCGTTCCGCGTGCCGATCGTCTTCGACAACCTGATCCACCAGCGCGCCATGCCGGTGACGCTCGGCTTGTTCATCAATCCCGGCCACTCGGGCAAGGCGCCGCCGGAGACGCCCTGGCAAAGCGACCAACGCAGCTACGAATACGACTCGCTCACGGAAAAGTACTCGCGCTTCATCATCGAAGAGATGATCCCCGAAGTCGAGAAGACCCATCGCATCTCCAGCGACCCCAAGCAGCGCGCCATCGCCGGCATGTCGTCGGGTGCGATCTGCGCCTTCACCGTGGCCTGGCACCGCCCCGACTGCTTCCACAAAGTGATGAGCCACGTGGGCAGCTTTTGCGATATCCGCGGCGGCCACCACTACCCCTTCTGGATTCGCCAGTGGCCCAAGCGCGAGCTCAAGGTATTCCTGCAGAGCGGCGAGAACGATCTGGAGACCCAGTTCGGCAACTGGTGGATCTGCAACCTGCAGATGGCCAAAGCGCTCGAGTGGCGCAAATACGACGTCCAGTTCGTGGGCGGCAAAGGCGGCCACGATGGCGACCATGGCGGAGCGATCCTGCCCGATTCACTGCGCTGGCTCTGGGCCAACCGCTGAGCGGCGGCAGGCCACTGCCTTGGTCCACGGACGCCCCGTCGGCAAGTGCCGCTTGTTTGCGTCGGTTGAGGTTTCCATGGAACCTCGGCGCCTGTTTTCGGGTTGGATGAGGTTTTCAGGGGAACCTCGCGCAGCTGTTGTGCAGGGCCCGTAGGCGCTGCTGATGCCGTCCTCCGTCCGCGCCGGATGCTGGAGGCCCGGCCCTGAGAAATCCCCGCGAAAAAAGTCACGGAGCACGGCATTGGAGCAGTATCCGCGCTGCGCGGGTACGCATTCGACAAACAGCGCAACGCGAGGGTGGCCCTCATTTTTGCGCGAACTGAGGTTCCACATGGAACATGAGGGCTTCACAAAAAAAACGGACCGCCGCGAGTGGTGAGAATCAGACAGGGCTCGGCCCACAGGTCCCCCCGCGTCACCAGGATATGCCCGCTGCCGCTCTCACTTCAGCAGCAGTGGGGCCACGCGTGAGTGGCTGGGGTCCGCTCCGGCAGCGAACTTTTGGGCTCATCCTGGCGCCGGCGGGTGCCGTGCAGGCCGAGCCGCGATTGCTGCTCGTGACTGCTCTTTGGCGACTAGTTCGCGGGGATTTCTCAGGGCCCCGCCCTGATCCATCTGCTGCCGAGGAGCGCGCTCAGAATAGCTCGAGTTGCGCTCCCGGTTTGTCACTCCGCGGGGGATGGCGCAGAAACGTGCCGGTCCTGGGCTCCGGGAATTCGCCGAAACCCAGCCGGCGGCAGGTGGCCGCAAAGCTCTGTTCCAGCGCTTCGGCGTAGCGGCCCTGGCCGCGCTGGCGATAGCCGAAGCGCGGGTCGTTGAGTTTGCCGTTGTGCATCTCGCGCAGGCGCGCCATCACACGGTCGGCGCGCAAGGGCAGGGCTTGCCGCAGCCGGGCCTCGAACACCTCCGCGACGCTGCCGGGCAGGCGTACCGGCATCATCAGGGCCGAGAGCGCGCCGGCTTCACGCGCCGCTTCCAGGATCGGGATCATGTCGCGGTCGGAGAGGCCGACGATCACCGGTGCCACATGGACCATCACCGGCAGCCCCGCCTGCGTGAGCCGCCGGATGGTCTCGATGCGGCGCCGCGGGGCGGGCACATAGGGCTCGATGGCGCGCGCCACCTCCGCGTCCCAGAACGTCACCGAGACGGAGATGCCCACGGACGCGACCGCGTGCAGCTCGCACAGCACGTCGATGTCGCGCTCGATCAGCGTGCTCTTCGTGATCAAATGCACCGGATTGCGGTAGTCGCGGCAGACCTCGAGGCAGCGACGGGTCAGCTCGTAGCGGGATTCGATCGGCTGGTAGCAGTCGGTATTGCCGCTCAGCACTACCAGCGCTCCCTGCCAGCTCTTCCGATCAAAGGCCTGCGCGAGCAGCTCCGGCGCGCGCCGCTTGACCATCAGCTTGCGCTCGAAATCCGTGCCGCTGCCAAAGCCCCAGTACTCGTGCGACGGGCGCGCGTAGCAGTACGCGCAGCCATGGGCGCAGCCCCGATAAGGGTTGATGTTGTAGCGAAAGGAGAGGTCGGGGCTGTCGTTCTCGGAGAGGATGTTCTGGGTATCGTCTTCGTAGATCTCCAGCCCCACCTCGGGCGCCTCACCCGGGTCGTGCTCGATGTGATCGCGCTGCCAGCGCTGGGTCGGATTGGAGAGAGGCAGACGCCGCAGCATTCGCGGAGTTTGATACTGAAATTGTGTTCAGTCCAGAGCCTCCTTCAGAGGCCAATCATTTCGGGCCTTGTCATCTCGCAGGCCTTGTCATTTCACGAACTTGGAGAGCAAGCGGACGTAGGAGGCCTGATAGTAGATGGCCGGCTCGGTCAGCTCCCAGGAGTTGCTGTAGAGGCTCTGGGGCTCGTAGCCGGTGTTGGTGTCGACGTAGGCCTTGCCCGGCGGTTGCTCCCGCACCGGTGAATGCCGGCACTGGTTCTTCTCCGGGTCCTCGCCCTTGCAGTATTCCTTGTTGGGCCCGCCGGTGACGTAGCCCGGCGCCGGCCCCAGCTCGGACTCGCGCGCGTTGTCCCACCTGGGGTCTTTGTCGCGGAACCAGGTGTGATACGCCTCGTCCGCGCAGGCGTCGCCGCCCACCGCGTACATGTTCGTCAGGTAGACGAGCTGCATCGGGTTCACGCCGTGGAACGAGTGCAGCATGCCCGCGGCGCGATCGTAGAAGCTCTGGCGATCTTCCGGGCTCTTCGCCAGCTTCTGCTGGATCAGATCGTAGTTCGTGTTGCCGGTGGCCGCGCGCTGGTTGTTGCTGCCCCAGTGGTACGTGACCGGCCGCAGGAAGGCGCGGTACAGATCGAACTGCGGCCGCATGCCGAAGATGTCGATGCTCTGGCTGAGCTCGAGCTTGCGCTGCAGGATGGCGTTGCGGGCGGAGCCGTTCGCCTTCTCCAGGTGCGTGTAATAGAGCAGGGCGTCGCCCTGGTGTTGCCGGTAGAGCGACCACTGCTCCGACTGGAAGGGCTCGGTGCTGGCGTAGTGCTCCACGACGTAGTCGTCGTATTCCTGCTTGCCCTGCAGCGCGAACAGGTACACCGCCGCCACCACCGCATTCTGGTCCTGCTCGGGGAGCGCCTTGTCGGCGTCGCCCGCCTTGATCGTGCCGTCGTCGCAGGCGTCGCTCTTCGGGTGACCGTGATAGTACGCATACGCGCTCTCGGCGCGCTCGCCGAGCTCCGCCGCGCGCTCGCGCAGCTGCGGGAAATCGCGCAACACCAGCGCCGCGTGCGCGAACTCTCCCGCCACCACGATGGCCGCGGATGAGCACGGCTCGGGGTAGTAGTAGCGTGCGAGCTTGCTTTGCTCCGGGACCGGGTCGCCGTACTCGATGTTGCCCTCTTTGAGCAATACGCCGCCGCCCAGGTCCTTGGGCTGCATCTTCTCCAGCCAGCTCAGCTCGACCAGCAGCTCGTCGACGATGTCGGGCAGACCGTTGTGCGACTCGGGGATGCCGAAGTCGTCGCTGAATACCTGCGGGCGCTCTTCATACGCGGTGAGCAGCTGGTGCACCGGCTCCGCCGAGAAGGTGACGTACTTGTTCGTGTCGCCCGCGTCCCACCAGCCGCCGCTCAGATCGCGCTCGGTCTTCTTGTTGTTGCGATCGCTGACGCTGCGCGCCTCGCTGTCCTGGTGCGGGCCGACGTTGTCCGCGCCCTGCAGCCAGCAGCGCTCGCCCTGGCACGCAAACGGCTTCTTCTTCTCGAAGTTGGCGCGGTTGAAATAGAACATGCGCATCGCCGTCTTCAGCACCTTGTCGTAGACGTCTTCGCCGATCTCGAACGGGTGCGAACGGACCTGATGCTGCGGGTCGTAGACGTAGTAGAGACCCGGGTCCTTCAGGCGCGTGAAGTTGAACCAGGAGCCCCGGTCTCCCGAGTTCGCGTCCAGCTTGCCTTCGTTCCAGGGCGTGATGCGCGCGCTGAATGCCACGCTGCCGTCCGCCCAGCGCCGCACCTGGAACTCGCCCTCGGGCTGGTAGCTGTCGGCGGCGTTCCAGCCCTGCTCGGGGTCCACCAGCACGGCGATCTTGGTCATTTCCGGCCGGTAGCCGAACTGATCCAGCGCGATGTAGCGCTGCAACGGCACGCTCGCGCCTTGCCCGGCGGGCAGCGGGACGGGCGGCGGTCGCGTGGGCGTCTTGGGGTACTCCGCGCTGGACGCCGCCCCGTTCACCACCGCCGCGGGCTTCGAGCCCTCGCTCATCTTGGCGGGCGCCACCGCCGCCTTGCCACAACCCAGGCCCAGCAACAGGGCCATCATCGCGCTCGCGTGCTGTCTCATTCAGCCTCGTTCAGCTCTGGTCCGAAGACATCTGTGACATCGCCGCTTGCATCTCTTCCGGCGACACGTCGCGCACGTGGGTCGCCATGCTCCACACGTGTCCGAAGGGATCTTCCAGCTGCGCGAAGCGGTCGCCCCAGAACTCGTCCGTCGGCTCGCGCACGCTCTTGGCCCCTTCCGCCAGCGCGCGCTGGTACACGCTGTCCACGTCCTCGACGTACAGCATCACGCCGCCGGTGATGGCGCCCGCGTTCCTGGGCGACTTGCGCACCACCTCGCCGGGCATGCTCATCTCGTCGGCGAGCATGATGATCGACCCGCCGATGTTCATCTCCGCGTGCATCACCAGACCGTCGGGACCCGGCATGCGCATGCCCAGCTGAGCGCCGAACGCGCGCTCGTAGAACTCGAGCGCCTCGGCACAGGGGCTGACCACCAGCTGTGGCATGACCGCGCCATATCCGGCGGGGATGGCCTGCACCTTCTTGCCCTTGCGAGCGGCTGCCGGGGGGCGACGCTTGCTGGCGCCGTTGGAGAAAGCAGCGTCGGAGCCTCGACGGGCTGCGACCTTCTTTTTCTTGCTGCGCGCGGCAGGAGCCTTGCTCGCCGCCGCTCTGTTCGCCGCGGCCCTGCTCGCTCTCGCCTGGGAACGCCGTGCCGACTTCTTGGATGCCTTTTTGCTGGCCATGAGAACTCCTTCGACCCTGTGCGCTGCTCGCGGCATCATACGGAGTCGTGTTGCAGCAGTCCACGCGCGCCAGCGAGGAGCCCTCGACCCCCCGGTGCGGGCGAGCTAGATAACCAGCATGCCCCGGCCCCGTAGACGCCCTCGCCGCAGTCGTTTCGCTCTCCGCGCGCTCGCCGTGACGGGGGGCGGCGTGGCCATTTTTCTCGCCGCCTGGCTGCAGCTGGGCTCGTGCGCTCGCACCGTCTACATGACGGTCCCGCCCGACACACCGCCGCCGCGTCCGGAGGGCTGGATACCGCCCTCTACCGGAGGCAGCTCGGGGCAGGGTGGAGCTTCGGGCCAGCCCGGGGCGCCGAACGCGCGGTCTGCAGTCGGCTACAACATGGATTTCCCCGGTGACTGGAGCTGGCAGCCCCCCTTCATCGATCTGATGAAGAACTCCCGGGTCTGGGCGGCGGGCTGCCGCGAGTCCGACCGTCATTGCGACGGCATTTCTCAGCTGAGCCTCGACGATCATGGCTGGGTGCGCAGCCTGCGTTACAAGGATCACCCAGACCAGTCCTATCCCTACGTCGAGAAGGTGCTGCTCACGTTCAAGGGGCAGCCGGGGCTCGATGGGGACCTTTGGTTGACCTACGAGGGGCAGGGGGAGCTCGATCTCACCAACGTCAACGTGGTCTCGAGAGATCCTGGGCAGCACAGGATCGCCTTTCGCCCGCAGCAGGGGTCCATCTTTCTGCGCATCACCGCAACGGACCCGTCGGGCAACGGGGACTATCTGAGGAACATCCGGGTGTTTCGCGCCGACCAGGCGCAGGCGCTGGACAAGGGGAAGCTGTTCAACCCCGACCTGATCGCCTACCTCGCGCCCTTCGGGTCGCTGCGCTTCATGGACTGGATGGAGGCGAACCAGGAGGGGCTGTGCAGCGGCGGACCCAAGCAGGGGCAGGATTGTTATGCCGAGCTGAAGGGCAAAGGCTGCGGGGCGGGCCGCTGCGTCATGGCGGGGGTCTGGTCTGAGCGCCCCACCATGGACCAACCCAGCTTGCTCGCGCGCAGCCAGTTCCTGGACAACAAGCAGCCCGGGCTCGGCGTCAGGGTGGGGGGCTACCCGGTCGAGATGATGGTCGCGCTGGCCAACGAAGTGGGGGCGGATCCGCACTTCAATCTGCCTGCCCTCTATACCGACGAGTACGTGCGCGAGTTCGCGCGTTATGTGTCCGAGCACCTGGCGGCGAATTTGCGCGCCAGCGTCGAGTACGCGAACGAGACCTGGAACTGGGCGTTCCCGCAGGCCAACTACGTCAACATCAAGGGCCGACAGCTCTGGCCCCAGGAGGGCTCCGCCTGGGTGCAGTACTCGGGCAGTCGCATGCAGCACCTGTGTCAGCTCTGGAAGGGGGTGTTCAAGGAACATCCCGAGCGCGTCCGCTGCCTGATCGCCCCGCAGACGGGGTGGCCGGAGATGTCCGAAGCCATGCTGGATTGCCCCGCGTGGGCGGCCAAGCACCCCGACCTCGGCCCGTGTCATCAGGGCGCGGATGCGATCGCCATCACGGGCTATTTTTCCGGCTGCCTGCAGCAGAAGCAGAACGAGCCCAAGCTGCGCGCCTGGCTGGCCAAGGGCAAGAGCTACGCGCTCGACCAGTTCTTCGAGCAGCTCGAGAAGGGCGACCTGCTGCAGTGCTCGGAGGAGGGCGCGAAGAACTCGCTCGACGACACGCTACGGCTCTATCAAAAGTACGCCTTCATGGCGCGCGCGCGCGGGCTCGACCTGTACGTGTACGAGAGCGGCACGCACTTTGATTACGAGGGCAAGGATCCGAGCGTCGAGGGACTGTTCGTGGCCGCGGCGCACGACGAGCGCATGGCCCAGCTGTATCGCCGCAATCTGGAGGGCTACAAAGAGGCGGGCGGCACCATCATCAACGCCTGGGGTTGGGTGGGCCCGAACGACTCCTGGGCCAACACCGACAACTTGAAGGACCTCACGCACCCCAAGTACCGCGCGCTGCGCGACTTCGCCCAGGGCGAGCCGTGCTGGTGGGAGCGTTGCGATCGGAGTCAGCGCTGAGCGCGTAGGCGCCTCGTGCTCGAGGTCAACTGGTCTTTGCTGTCAAACAGAGCTATGTTGTGACACGTAGCCACAACCATCCAGGAGGATGTCGGCAATGGGAAAAGGTCAGGAAAAGCCGAACAAGGGCAACAAGCCCAAGCTCTCGGTGAAGGACAAGAAGCAGAAGAAGAAGGACAAGGCCGCCGCTAAGGGTGGCTGATCCCCTGCTGGGTGGCTTCAGCCTCCGGAGCAGTTCGACTCCACGGCACAGCCGAGCGCGTACAGCAGCCAGGGCTGGACGTCGTCGGCGGTCGGGAGCCCGAGCTCTTCGGAGGACTGAGCGGCCCGCCCCGGGCAGGAAGCGCTCGGCATCATCTGCACGGTGCCGTCGTCCGTCGTGAGCTCGTACGAGGTGCGGGTGAGCGAGGCGTTCCAGCACTCCGTCATCTGCACCTGGCTGGCCAGGTCACCGCCCGACAGCTTCACCTCGGCACGGCCCAGCCCGTTGTCGACGACGAACTCGCCGAACACGAAGCGCTCCGAGTGCCCCTTCTCCCACGTGCTACCGAAGCAGCTGCTCGGGTCCGCGCCGCACAGATCGCTGTCGATCTCCGAGTGCAGGAAGTCGACGACGGTGCCGGAGGGCTCCGCCATCCGCCCGTAGAAGTGTTCGACGGTGGCTGGCGCCTGCATGGTGGCGCGGCTGTCCGCCGGGGGAACATAGTCGCGGAACGAGGCCCGGTTGAAGAACACCGAGTCCGAGCCGTGCTTCGCGTAGCCGTGCACCATCGCGAAACGGCCCTGGCCCACGGTGGGGTTGAGCTCCGACTCTTCTCCGTACATGGCCTCGAAGGCAGCGTTGGCGTCCAGATCGACTGCCGTGAGGCCCGTGTCATGGTCGGCGTTGTCCGGGTCCAGGTTGGCGCCGCCCCAGATCACCGGCGTGCGGGAGTGATCGTCGCCGGGCATCTGGCGCACCAGCGCGTAGGAGTACTCGAAGTCCAGCGACGAGGGTTGCCGCTGGATGCTGAGCGTCATTTCACCGGGGCCCGACGGGCTCTTCCAGGGGCCCCACACGAACTCTTCCTTTTCGGCATTGAAGTGATCGGGGTCTTCCCCGGCCAGCCGCTGCAGTGTGCGCGCCACATCGCGCGCATTCATGTTGATGCCGCGCGCGAACACCACACCCTGCTCTGCGAGCACCGCCGCGGGGTCAGCCGCGTCCGTCGTGTCATCGCTGGCCGCCACCGGCACACCCGCTACCAGTCGCTCTTCCGTCGGAATGGCGCTCCGGAACGTGTCGAGTGTGCCGTAATCGTAGTTGAGCTCGATCAGCGTTTCACCTCGGCCCACACAGGCCAAGGCTGTCATCGGCAACAGCCAGTGCAGAGCATTCAACTTGATCATCACGTCCGGATCCCCACCCGTTGCGAGACATCCGGTGGCATCCCGGATGACTGCACCCCCCCGGGAACGGAAGACGTTAACGATCCTGTAGAAATTTATCCCTGCGCTGCCGGCGCGCGCCGCAATGAAGCGTCTCGATCTGGGCTCGGCGCGAGCAGCACTCCCGGCGACTCCAGGATATGCCCGCCGAGCGTCACCACTTGCCGGTGTTCTGCATCGACTTCCACGGCTCGGCGAGCGGCAACGCCTCGCCAGCTTGCAAAATCTCGATGCTGATCTCGTCCGGCGAACGGACGAAGGCCATGCGCCCATCGCGCGGCGGGCGATTGATGGTGACGCCCGCGTCCATCAGCTTCTGGCACGTCTCGTAGATGTTCTCGACCTCGTACGCGAGGTGGCCGAAGTTGCGGCCGCCGGTCAGCTTCTCCGGATCCCAGTTGTAGGTCAGCTCCACCTGCGCCTCGTCGTCTCCCGGAGCTGCCAGGAAGACCAGCGTGAAGCGCCCGCCCTCGTTCACGTGGCGCTTCAGCTCGCGCAGGCCGAGCTTTTTGCAATAGAAGTCGAGCGAGGCCTCCAGGTCGGTGACGCGGACCATCGTGTGCAGGTATTTCATCGGTGAGCTCCGTTTCCGCCTCGGAGTAGCCGTTTTTTGCGGGGCCGGCAACCGCGCTTGGTCAGAGCGCGCACCGACCGGCACCTCGAGTTGCCCGGAAGCGCCCCCTCCGACACAGCCCATTTCAAGTTCCCCGAGGAACAAGGCGCTCTCATCGGCACGAATTCAAGTTCCCCGAGGCCCCCGAGGAACCTGACTTTCCTTTCCCGGAACCCTACGTCGTTCGGGACCTAACAGGATTTCGAGCAGCTCGATCGGGCCCTCCGAGGCGAGGAAGCATCTGGTTCGCGAAGAGCACTCGGGCCGGGCCCTGGGGAATCCCCGCGAACCGGGCGCGAAAGAGCCCGTGATCCCCTGGAGTTCACCGGCCGCGCAGCTTGCGCGGGACTGCCGTGCGGCGCTGAAGCATTCTGAGGCCTTCGGCGGAGGGGTTCTGCGATCGCAAAGCGAAGTTTCCATGGAAACCTCGATTTGTACG
>JAICTU010000715.1 GCA_025936205.1 Polyangiaceae bacterium
CCCAGCACGACGTCGGGCTGATCGATCGAATTGAGGACCTGGAGCAGGTACTGTGCGTTGAAGCCGACGGTCAGCGGCGGGCCCTCATACTCGACGTGCACCTCGTCGAAGCCTTCCCCGCTCTCCGGACTCTCGCTCGCGAACGTCATCACGTTCGCGTTCAACGTCAGCTTGATGCCGCCCGTGCGATCGTTGGCCGCGAGCGCGACGGCCTTCAAAGCGTCCGCCAACTGCAAGCGCGGCGCCACGATCCGATGCTGCGTGCTCTGGGGAATCACCTGCCCGTAAGGCGGGAACTGGACTTCCACGAGCTTTACGCTGAGCTGCAAGTGGGGCACGCGAAAGAAGGCGCTCGTCCCGCTCTGCAGCACGCTGATTGACTCCACGCCCTCGCTCGCTGCCTCGTCGCACAGGCGCCGCAGCTCCGCGATGCCTTTGAGCGGAATCAACATGGAGGCGTTGCCCTCGCCCGCCGGCAGCACCATCTCGAGCTTCGAAAGCCGGTGCCCGTCCGTCGTCACCATGCGCACGCGTGAGCCTTCCCACTGAAAGAGCGCGCTGTTCAAATGCGGGCGCGTGTCGTCGGTGGCGATCGAAAAATGCGTCTTGGCGATCAGCTCGGAGAGCGCGCGCGTCGGGATCGTCATCGGCGCCGCGCCTTCACCCGGCTGGGGGAGCGTCGGAAACTCGCTCCCCGGCAGACCCTTCAACGTGTAACGGCGCGGCTGGCCCTGAGCGCGCATCGTCACTGCGCCATCCCCCTGCATCGACAGACTCAGGTTGCCTTCGGGCATCATCTTCACGCGCTCGAACACGTCGCGCGCTGCTAGCGCAACCGATCCGACTCGATCGACCTGGCCTGCGATGCTGCCGCTCACCGCCAGATACAGATCGGTCGCAGCGAGCGCGAGCTCTCCCGAGTTGCGAGCTTCGACGAGCACATTCCCCAGCACCGGCATGGTGCTCTTCTTGTCCGCCACGCCCTGGCAACGGGCCAGGATCCGAGCCAAATCGCGTTTGCTCACTACCGCGTGCATTGCTCTCCCTCTAGCGAAGCGTGAGCCGCGTCGCCAGCCCGATTGGGTGAAGCTGCGCATGTAAGTCACCCGCGCAGACTCGCGACTGTTCTCTGACCTTGGAGGCCGCAAGCCAGCCCGGGCCCAGTCTCTGGCTCGGGTGCGTGTCTAGACGACAAAAAACGATGGAGAGATTTTTTAAATTTTAGAAGGAGCCGTAGTAGGCGCTGTGGACACTGGGGATAGCGCTATAAGTATCTGAAAGAACTTGGATTACCGCTGCTCCGGGCTGAGGAAAAGTGCTGGATCGGAGCGGCTCGGGCCTGTGGAGAAACGCGAGATGTGCACAGGCGGCAAAAGTTGTCCCGATCCGGCAGGCACCTATCCGGGACATATCCACAAGCCTGTCGAAGAGGATCAACACGGTTATCCACAGTTTGTGGATTAGCTGTGGGGCTGTGAACAACCTGTGGCAGGCCCCTTAGCCGGCACGCAAATTCAGCTGAAAATGCCGAAAAGCTATCCACAGGGGGATGGGGAAAGGTCCGCCCCGCGGAGCTCCGGTGTGCGAGTGCAGGGCGACCGCCCCTCTTCGCGGGTCCGCGGGGAGCAAGGTAGGACAGCGGCGCAGCGACCCTGTCCGGGATCCCTCCGCCGCCGCTCGGACGGCGGCCCTCAACGCCTCGGTTTCGCCGCGCGAACGGCGGCCCTCAACGCCTCGGCGCCGCCGGCGGCCGATGTCGGGCGCGGTCGTGAAGCCGTGCAGCACCCCGCGGGCGGCAGCTGACGCCCGGGTCGGCTTGGAGTCGCGCCGGGGCGGGCCGCGAGCCGTCTCGTGAGCTGCTCGCGCGCTGGCCATCCGCTTGGGAGGGCAGCGCGAGGGGTGGGGGCCGCCTCGATGCAGCGCACTTGCGCCAGTGCCGCGCGTCGCCGGGCCGCGCGCGTCGCCGGGCCGCGCTGAGGGCGAGGCGAAGGCAGTCCAGCGACGCCGCCTCCGGCGCGCTCGCATCCTCGATGCGGTCCTCCCTCCGAGCGAAGAGCGTAGAACGCGCTGCCCCGCGGGCGCGAAGAGCAGACGTGCAGAGCAGTCGTGCAGGAGCCGCCGTGCAGGCGTTCAGAAGGGCGTGCAGCCGTGCGGAGCCGATGTGCGTGCAGCCGCGGGGAGCCGACGTGCGGAGCCGACGTTCAGAGCCGCCGTGCAGGCGTTCAGAAGGGCGTTCAGAAGGGCGTGCAGCCGTGCGGAGCCGATGTGCGTGCAGCCGCGGGGAGCCGACGTGCGGAGCCGACGTTCAGAGCAGCTGTTCGGAGTCGGCGTTCAGCCGCGTTACTCGCCGGCAGCGCGCTGGCTGGGACATGGCGGGCGCGGCATTGGGGCGAGTGGCGCCTGGCGACGTGCGGCACTGGCGCAAGGGGGCTGCGCCGAGGCGGCCCCCCCCTTGCGGTGAGGATGCAGCTGCTACGAGCTGCACGCTTTCCGGCTCAGGCAGGTAGCGATGGCTGCCCGGCACCGAGTCGGGCGTACGCTTCGAGCAGCTGGCGCTTCGCCTGCTCATGGGTCTTGCGACCGATTTCCCCCTGCTTGAAGGCTCGCTCCAGGCGGATCATCTCGTCCAGCAGAAGCTTTCCGGCGTGCTCGCGGTCTTCTTTCGAGAGCGTCGCGCGATGGGGGGTGCGCTCCTTGCTGCGCCGGCTGAAAGCTTGCGAGAGACCGCCGAGTGCAATCACTGCCGCCAGCGCGACCGCCACGGGCCGCCCGGCAGGAGGAGTCGGGATGCCAGCGATGTGGACTTCGATCTTGTCCGGAGCGCGGACTTTTTCGCTCAGAAAGTCGCGGGTGGCAATCAGGCGGCGCTGGCCCTCCTGGTTGCGTGTCTCCTCGGGTTCCTGGGCGCCGTCCACCTTCAGGGACATGGTGGGCGAGCTGTCGAGCAACACGCGCAGCGTGCCGAGATGTGCCGCCGCCGGCAAAGTGATGTCGCGCGTGGCTTGGCCGTCCGCGGGCAGCTGGAAGCGGAGCAGCAGGTCTTGTTGGCCCGGGCCGAACGTGCCCGCCAAGCGAATGGCCTTGCCGTCCTTGGCGGACTCGAAATGACCGTCGCCCTCGGCTTCCCGGATCGTGAGCGCCTTGGCACCCGCCGGCAGCGGATACGCAGTGTCGTCCGGGACCCAGGCCACGTCGCTATAATTCTCGATGCGCCAGAGCACGTCGACGTTGAAGGTGGTGTCCTGCGGAATCACGGCATACAAGCAGCGCGACAGAATCAAGAGGCTGTTCAGATCGCTGCTCGATTTGACCACGGGCACGATGATGCGCAGGCCTTCGCCGCCGGTCTTGAACTGAAATTGGCCGGTCGAGAAATGGGCGTCGCCCACTGCTGCCGATACCTTGTAGACCCAATCGCTCTCGGTACCCTGGGACGGAAATACGGCGATGCCGCCGACGCTCGTCG
>JAICTU010000062.1 GCA_025936205.1 Polyangiaceae bacterium
AAAACGCCCCACCGCCCGCGACGCCGGCGGCGGAAGCCGCGCCTGCGGCCGCTCCAGCAGGGGAGAGCGCCGGAGGCAAGACGGTGGAGGTCGCCTTCCAGCCCAAGAGCGGCTCGGCCCTCTCGGGCAAGGCCACGCTGACCGAGACAGCGGAGGGCGTGAAGGTGGATCTCGCGCTCGAAGGTCTCCCGCCGGGCGAGCACGGCGCTCACGTGCACGAGAAGGGCGACTGCAGCGCCGCAGACGGTTCCAGCGCGGGTGGCCACTTCAATCCCGCGAGCAACCCCCACGCGCTGCCGACCGGCACGCCGCGCCACCTGGGTGACCTGGGCAACATCAACATCAGCCCCGACGGCAAGGGCACGCTCGACATCGTGGCCCCCGGCGCCAACCTGAAGGACGGCGACCCGAACTCGTTCCTGGGCAAAGCCATCATCGTGCACGAGAAGCAGGATGACGGCGGGCAACCGACGGGCAACGCCGGCGGTCGCATCGGCTGCGCCGAGATCAAGTGAGCTGTGCTCTGGGGTGCCGCGGCGGCGCAGCGCCCCAGCGCGCCGCCCGGCCCTCGAATGTGCCCACAGCTCTGAGTCCTTGCGGGGAGGGGAGACCCGCGCCCGACCGGTATCGCGGGTTGCTCCCCCGCGCTCCGGGCTGAGGGAGGGACGCCGAGGGTCCCGATGTGCCGGGCGGCGCCGAAAGGCGCAGTCCCGGCCCTGAATCCCTGGCGTCGCATTGCGTCAGCGATCCGCCGTCGGCAGCAAAACGTGCTACGTCCACGCCTGATGGTGTGTCGGGCGTGAAGGTGGTGGTGCTCTACTTTGCCGCGTTGCGTGAGCTGCTCGGCTTGCACGAGGAGCGGCTGGAGCTGCCGCCCACGGTGAGCTGTGTCCGCGATCTGGCGGTGTTTCTGGGTCAGCGGCATCCAGCGCTCGTGCCGCATTTCAGCAGCGTGCGTTTCGCGCTGAACGAGACCTTCGTCGAGACCGCCGCGCTGCTCAGCGACGGGGACGTCGTGGCGTTGATCCCGCCCGTGACGGGGGGCTGAGCCAAAGCGCTGGAGCGGCGGAGGCGAGCGGCCGTTGGCCCGAGGAGGCTGCTACGGCAGGCTGTGCTGCGACCAATGGGTCCCTTCGCGCGTACTCCAATTGACCAAGAACCAATGAAAGGGAACGTCCTGGTGTCTACCTCCTCGCTGTCTCCACTCCGCCCTTCTCGGCTTTACTGGCGGGGCTCCCTGCTGGCGGCCCTGGGCGGGCTGCTTTGGGGGCTGGACGCGAGCGCTCAGGCTGGCGGCAGCACCGTCCCCGCTGCGCCGGGCGAGCCCACAGCTGTTGCACCTGCAGCTGTTGCACCCGCAGCTGTTGCACCCGCGGGGGTCGCATCCAATACACCGGCCGTGGGCGGAACGGCGCGCCTGGAAGAGGTGCTGGGTCAGAACGGGGGCTTGACGGCGCAGGACGCCGGCCGCCGCGCAGCGCAGACCAGCGTGCAGGCCAGCGTGGATCGCGAGAAGGTGCTGACCGCCAAGAACGATCGCGCGAAGGTGATCTGGAACGCGCTGCCCCGGCTGACGCTGAGCGGTACGTACACGCGCCAGTCCCCGCTCCCGCCGATCAAGTTTCCCGATCTCACCGGCATGGGCTTGCCCGACACGGAGATTCCCGCCGGACCCCTGAATACTTACGTGCTCACCGCGAGCTTGAATGTTCCCTTCACGGAATATTTTCTGCGCATGGTGCAGGCGCTGCGCGGCGCCGGCGATAACGAAGACGCCGCGGCGCTGACGGAGCAAGCCACGCGCGCGGCCGCCGCCGCGGGCGCGAAGCTCGCCTATTATGACTGGGTGCGCGCGCGTCTGCAGCGCGTGCTGGCCGAGCAAGCGCTGGAGCAGGCCAGGGCACAACGGGTCCGCGTCGAGGCGTTGCGCTCGGCGGGGCGCGCTGCCGAGGCCGACTTGCAGCAGGCGCTGGCATTTCAGGCGGACGCGGAGCTGACCGTGTCGCAGGCAGACACATTGCAGGCCATCGCCGAGCAGCGCTTGCGTACGGCGCTGCACGCGCCGGCGGAAGAGCAGCTGCGCGTGGGAGAAAATGTGCTCGCGCCGTTCCCGGGTGCCGAGGAGAGGCGCAACCTGGACGAGCTGTATCGCGAGGCGGAGAGCCAGCGGCTCGAGCTCAAGGCCTTCGACAAGGGCAGCTCCGCGCTCGAGCGCTTGCAGGCGATCGAAAAGACGCGGCTGCTGCCGCGTCTGGAGGGCTTCGGCAACTACTCCTACGCAAACCCCAATCCGCGCGCATTCCCGCAGAGCAACCAGTGGGACGATTACTGGCAGGTGGGTATGTCCTTGACCTGGTCCCCCAGCGACATCGGCACTGGGCTGACCGGCGCGGAGTCGGCGCGCTCGCAGCGCGAGCAGCTGCTCGGTCAACGCAGCCTGGCCGTCGAGGGAATGCGACTCGAGATCGCGACCGCCTACCGCGAGCTCGCGCGGGCGCGCGTCAACGTGGGCACGGCGGAGCAGGGCGAACGCGCAGCGGCGGCGGCGCTCGACGCGCGCACCCGGCTGGAAGAGCAGGGGCTGGCCACCACCCTGGAGCTGATGCAAGCCCAGACGGCGCAGGTGCAAGCGCGCCTGAATTTGATCGACGCCCACATCGCGCTGCGCGTGGCCCGCGTGCAGCTGGACCACGCTTTGGGCCGCTAGCGCGTGGGTGAGGCTTGCAGGCTGAGCGCGCAGCGAAAGCCGATGCCGCGCGCGTGCGCGCTGGCCGCTACATACAGGCGACTCGGCGCTGCCGGGGTGGGCCCTGGATTCAGCGAGCTATCCACGCGCATGACGGCGTAGAGCTGCGGCTCTTGGCCGGGGACATTGGCCCGCTGCGGACGATCCGCGCGGTCCTTGGTCCACTCGGAGAGGTCGCCGATCCAGCTCGGCCCGTTGCCGGCCATGACGGGAGCCGCGCCAGGGGCGGGATGTGCAGATTGCCACGCGACCTCCCACTCGTCGGGCATCGGTAGGCGCTGGCCACGCCACTCGCAGTACTGTTCGGCTTGGCGCTGGGTGACGCAATTGATCGGGGAGGTGCCGCGGCCCTGCGCGCCGAAGGTACAGCGTGGAGCGTCGCGACCTGCCTGGCTCTCTGCCTGCGTCTCGGTCTGCGCAGGTTCGCAGCCCTGGTTGGTCACGCAGGCGCGATATTCGTCGGCCGTGACGGAGCCGTGAGCCAGACAGAACGGGGCGATCGGCGCGTGAGCAGCAGCGGTGCCGGGGCGCGGCGTGGTCGCAGAGGTGAACAGCTTCATGCCGGAGCCGCAGAGCGCCGTCTCCAGCGCCTCGACGGAGGGGCGCGTGGGCGATGCGGCTTGTGGCGCCGGGGCGGGGGAGGGGCGAGCCGCCCAGAGACCCGCCGCGAAGGCCATCAGGACACAGGCACCGCCGAGCGCGAACGGCGCGTACCGGCGCGTCGCTGCGGGAATGCTGCGGCGGGTGACCACCGACGGCGCGATCGGAGGCACGCTGGCGCGCGATGACGCGGGCAGGCTGATCCGGGAGGGTGGTCCTTCGCGGCTCGCCGGCGCTCGCGAGGCATAGCCGGGGCTGGCCGCGCGTTGCACGACGGGCCCCGACGGCTCCGTGACCTCCGACTCGGACTGTGGAGGCGTGCTGAGCAGCCCTCCACTCTGCAGCAGTCGATAGATCGCCGTCAGCGTCTCCAGCTCCGGGCGCCGGAGCGTCGCGACGACGTCGGAGATGGTGCGCCGGCCGTCGAACGCGCGCAGCGCGGCGAGCTCGCGGGGGGCGAGGCCGCTGACGGTACTTTCACCCGTGTTCTGCCACAGCACGCGGGACAGATCCCCGAGCTGGCCGCGCACGCGTGCGAGCTCGTCGCTGCGCCGGGCATGTTCCACCAGCAACTCCTGGGTGGTGGCCAGGATCGTCCGCTCGTGCGCCACGGGCGAGAAATCCACCTGCAGGCGCCCCTCGTTCAGCGCCAGCAGCTCGTACACGGCGGGGCTGCCCACCGCCAGGCCGATGCGCGCGTCGATCACGTCGCCGTCGATGCACCACAGGTGCCCGAAGTCGCCGTCGTGCTCGATGCGGATGTAAGCATCCTTTCTTCCGAGCTGGACGGTCTCCAGAAGATCCGAGAGGCCCATCGTCTCGAGATTGCCGGAGAGCGTGAAATCTTCGCGCTCCAGGCCCTGAGCGGAGAGCGTGGACGAGATCTGCTCGTCGATCGCTTTGCGCACCGCGCGGCGATGGACGCGCATCCACTCCGTCAGCTGCTCGGCGCTGATCCGACCCTGCTCGCAGGCTTGTTCCGGGCTGAGCTCACCCAGCAAGACGCGGCGGACCAGCTCCGCCGCGTCCTCATCCCCCGGCTCGAAATGGAATTCTAACGCCGGTATACGTTCTGAAGCAGATGGCACTCCTCGCCGTTCCTCCCCGTCAGTGAACGGCGCGAAGGACGCCGCCTTCTAGCCTGAAACCGGGATTTTCTGCGCTCCCGGGCTACCCCACGGGTGAGCAGGCGGGCCCCGGGAGCGTAATTCTCCAGTTAACTTTTGTTTAGAGCGCCGCTGCGCTGCTCACAGGGACTTCACGAACTCTGCGAGGTCACTGGCTTCGTCGGCGGTGAGGCTGAGCGAGAACTGGGCGTTGAAATGCGCGACGACGTCGTTGACTGTGGCAAAGCGGCCGTCGTGGAAGAAGCCACCTTTCTGGCGGGTGAAAACGCCACGCAGCGGAGGGGGACGATATCCGAGATTGGGTGAGCGATCGGCTTGAAATGAGTCGATGCCGATGGCCGTCGCCGGCACGCTGTTGAAGCCCGGCAGCGTGTACAGAGGTGGGACGTGGCAGTTGTTGCAGCGGGCTTTTCCGGTGAAGAGCTCCTGGCCTCGGGTCGCTGCGGCGGGATCATAGCTGCCCTCGGGCGCAGCCGGGGTATCGATCGATTCGACGTACGTGAGCAGCGGCGCCAGCTTGTCGGTGACCAGGTCCGGCGTGTTGCGTACCCGCGCGAAACCATTCGCTGCCGCGATCGGGAACTGCTGCGCATTGCCGAGCCGGCGATCGGAGAAGATGCCCTGGCCGAACATCTCCAGATTGATCACCAGCGGCACCCAGGAGTTCAGGCCGCTGAAACCGTTCCAGGTCATCAGTCCCACGCCCTGCAAGCCAAACAGGGGCGGGATCAACACCGCCGCGGGCTTGCCGTCCGGGCGCGCCGTCTTGCCGTCCAGGTGCATGAAAGCATCGAACTTGCCCGGGCCCCAGGTCTTCAGGACCGCGCGCACCGCGTCTTGCGAGACACCCAGGAGATCAGCAAACACCGAGACGTCGGGCGCGACGGAGACGATGGTGCCCACATCGAGATCGCGATTGGGCCAGCCATCGAGGCGGCGGCCGATGCCCTGCGCAAAGCTGTCGTCCACCGTGGAGTGACACAGCGCACATTGGATACCCAGGCTCTGGATCTTCCCGTCGGCGTCGAACACACCGGTCAGACCAACGACAGCGTCCAGCTCGAGCAGCTTCAACGTCACTGCTGGATCGTTCAGGTTCACCTCCCCGCGCCGCAGCGAGCGCTGCAGGGAGCGCGGGAGCGCCTCCGAGTCCACGCGCAGGCCGAGAGCCAGCGCCGTCGCGGGGCTCACGCCGGGCCCGACGCCGCCGTTGGCCTCTCCCGCGATGGCTCGATGCAGGCCGAGCTTGCCGCCCCAGAAGGCCTCATCGCCGAAGGTCTCGTAACGGAAGAGCTCGCGGCCCGCGCGAAAGCGCAGCGCGATGGCGCGCTCGGCGGGCGATAGCGCCGTGCCGCGCGCATCCTCCTGCGGCTGCGCCGTTTCGCCCACAGCGGGCTCGCTCGCGCCCGCGGGAAGGTCGATGCGGGTGATGTCCGAGGACGACAGCACATCGCTGCAGCCGGCGAGGGCTGCAAGACCCAGTGCGCCGGCGACGCCCAGCAGAAATTTCGCGATGCTTTGGGACCGTGATGCACTCATTGCAACCTCCTCCGCGGTTCGTTGGTAGCCCCCAGTAATGGACGCTAACGCAGCCACGGCGTCGCGGGTGTGCCATTGCTGGAGAGGGTTGCACCGCACTGGAATTCCGGCGCGTTGACGCAACAACGTGCCGTTCGCGCTCGGGGGATGTTGCAGATCTGCTCGGCCAGATGCCGCGAGCAGTCCCCAGTCCGGACTGTTCCGGAAACTGGCTACCTGGGGGTTATCCGGCCTTCAGCGTGCGTCGTCACCAGCACTGGAGGGGATCGGAGGCCAGTCTCCGAAACGCTTGCGACCCATGATCACCGAAGAAGACAAAGAGCACATTCGTCGTACCTGGAAGCTCGTCATTCCGATCGCGGAGACGGCTGCGGACCTTTTTTACAAGCGATTGTTCGAGTTGAAGCCCGAGTATCGGTCTCTGTTCCCGGAGAACCTGGCCGGGCAGAAAAGCAAACTCGTGCGCATGTTGGCGTTCATCGTCAAGTCGCTCGACTATCCCGAGTCCGCGTGGCGCGAAGAAGTGGCGGAAGCCGAGGACTTGCTGCTCGTGTTGCTCGCGCTCGGCCGGCGCCACCAGGCGCTCTATCGCGTGCCGCGGGAAGCGTACGGCAGCGTGGGTGAAGCACTGCTCTGGACGCTCGACTACGGGCTGGGCGAGGCGTTCTCGCCGCCGGTGCGCGCGGCCTGGACCTCCGTCTACAAGGCCGTCTCCACCACCATGATTCTCAGCAGTGTCGCCAGCGAGCCCGATCGCTCGCTCGAGTCCGCGTTCGGCGCGGGCCAGGCCGCCATCGAGTCCAGACTCAAGGTCATCGGTATGGAAGAAGTGAAGTCGAGCGCCGACCCCGTCAGCAAAGGAGCGGCGCGATGAGCGCGGCGGAACGTATCGCGGTCATGGAGGGCGAGCTCGAGGGCATCGACCTCGTGGAAGTTCTCCAGGTCGTTGGCATCGGTCGCCAGTACACCGCGGTCGAGTTGCGCAAGGCGGACCAGACTCCCTTTGGAACCGTCTTCATCAAAGCGGGCAAGGTAGTGAGCGCCGTGGCAGGGCAGGCGAAGGGGCGTGAGGCCTTCTTCGCGCTGTTCGCGCAGGTAGCCACCGAGTCGCGCAAGTTCTTTCACGTGTTCCGCATGGAGACCCCGCGCGATCTGCCCGAGCCGGTTGGATCGCTGGGCAATCTGATGCTGGAAGCGCTCGCGCGCTCCAAGAACGGCGGGCCCCCGCAGAAGACGTCCTCGGGCGTGATGCCGCGGCCCACCGTGGTGCGCAACGACAACGAGACGGCCAAGAACCCGCCCGCCGAGCCCGCGCCGCAATCCGCGCGGCAGCCGGCGCCGCCCTCGCAGCGCAGGCCGAGCCTGGCGAGCGGGCCCACGCCGCAGCGGACCGGTATCTCCGAGGTGAGCCCCGCGGCGCGACCGCCGTCCAGCACCGACATCGTGGCGCGTCAGGGGACGCCCCCGAGTCCAGCGGCGCGCCGTGTTGCCCTGCCGGGCAAGCTCGCCGGCACCGACTCCGACGGCAGCTCTGCGCGCGAACGCGGCGGCGGCGGCAAGCCGCGGGTGGTGCTCGGCGTGGTCAGCCCCAAGGGCGGCTCCGGCAAGACCACCATCGCGCTCAACCTGGCGCTCAGCTTCGCTCGGCAGGATCGCTCGGTGACGCTGGTGGACGGCGACACCAACGGCGACGTGCTCTCCGCCATCGCCTCGCGCCAGCGCGCGACGTTCGGCGCCATCGACGTCCTGCTCGACAAGGTCAGCCCAGAGGCGGCCTTGCTCAAGACCGTCCTGCCGCATCTGCGCATCATGCCGGCGCTCGGCGAGCAGCTGCCGGACACGGCGGCGCTACTGGGAGACCACAGCAAGGGCTGGCAGAAGCTGCTGCGCCGGCTGTCCGAGGATTCGGAGATCGTGATCGTGGACGGCCCGGCGGGCATGTTCGGCGGCACCAGGCAGTTCCTGAGCAGCTGCACTCACGTGCTCGGCGTGTTGCAGGCCGAGCTGATCGCGAGCCGCTCCTTCTCCACCCTGGAGCGTGCGCTGGAGATGACGCCGCCCGCAGAGCGGCCGCAGGTGGTGGGCATCGTGCTCAACATGCTGCAGCCTCGACACGGCGCGTCCGTGAAGGTCCTGCAGGACGCTTGCGCCCACTTGCCGCGAGGCTGGTTGCTCGACACGGCCATCCCGCGCAGCGATGCGTTTCTCGATGCGACCGAAGAGGGCGTGCCGCTGCGCCTGCTCGACGAGGAGAATCCGCCCGCCGTCAGCTGGCTCTTCGACACGCTCGCCGGCGAGATCACCGAACGCCTGGGGCTCGAGGTGCCCGAGCGCAAGCCGAGGCAGTTCCTGGTCTGAGCAGGACAGCGCTCAGCGCAGCTGCAGCAATTGCTGCAGCTTGCGCCGGGGCTCGAGCAGGTCGGCGAGGGTGTGCTGGTCGAGCTCGTCCAGCAGGCGCTCGGTGGCCGTCGCGAGCAGGTGCTTCAGGCGGCAGCTCGGGGCGATCCTGCACGGGTCCTCGCCGCCGCGCAGGCACGGTACCAGTCCCAGGCTGGGCTCCAGCTGGCGTACGACCGTGCCGACGCAGATGTCCGCTGGGGCCTTGGCCAGACGGGCGCCGCCCGCCTTGCCGCGGATGGTCTCGACGTAGCCGAGCACGGACAGTTCGCCCACGACCTTGAGCAGGTGGTGGGCGGAGATGCCGTAGGCGGAGCTGAGCTGAGCCACTGTCAGCTTGTCCGGCGCCACGCAGCCCAGGCCGATCAAGGTGCGCAGCGCATAGTCGGTGAACGCGGTGAGCTGCATGTCAGCTCCGGGTCGGCGGCCCCACGAAGGGATCGGCGTGGATGCGTGCGAGAGGCACGCCGGCGAGATAGAGCTTTCGCTGGAGCTTGCGGACCAGCTCCGGGTTGCCGCACAGGTATACGCGCTCGTCGGCGAGCACGCCGTCTTGCAGCACGGCCTGATCCAGCGCGACTGCGCGCAGCACGCAGCGCTCCGCGAGGCTGGCGTCCGATCCGGGCGCGCCCTCCAACAAGCTGCCGATCAACTTCAGCTGGGGAGCTCGCTCCGCCAGCGCGCGCAGCTCGCCCCACAGGTACAGTCCCTCCCGGCGCAGGCTGCCGTGATACAGCCGCAGCGGGCCGCGGTGGCCAGCCGCCAGGGCCGCGCGCATCACGCCCAGCAAGGGAGCGAGCCCGGTACCGTTGCCTGCCAGGCACAGCGGGCGCTCCGGTTCTTCCTCGAAGTAGAAGCAGTCACCGAACGGACCTCGCAGCGTGACGGTCGCGCCCACGGCGCTGCGCAGCCAGCCGCTCATGGCGCCTCCCGGCATCAGTGCCACGTGCAACTCCAGCGGCTCGCCCGGCAAAGAGGCGATCGAGTACGGGCGCATCAGGCCGTCGCTCGGCCGCACCAGCTGCAGGTACTGCCCGGCGCGGTGTGCGAAGCCCGAGGGCAGGGACAAGGAGACTCGCAGCACCAGCTCCGTGAGCTGCTCGACGCGCTCTACGCGTGAGGTGAACTCCTCCGAGCTGCCATGGCGCTCCAGCTCCAGGTGCTGATCCCGGGTAGGCCGGCAGACACAGGCCAAGAACAGCGACTGCAGCCGCTGTGCCTCTTTCAGACCCTTCTGCGCCGCGGCCGGCACGGGCCCGCTCTTGGCCTTCATCAGGCAGCACTGGCAGACACCCTGCCGGCAGAACGCCGGCAGGGTCCAGCCTTGCCGCTCCAGGCCTTCGAGCACTGTTTCATCGGGCATGAGCTCGATGTCTCTGCCCTCGAAGCGAATCGCCATCCAGTGCGCTCCGTACCGGTGAGCGTGGCGCTAGCGGTTCAGCACTTCGTTCTTCACGCTGAGCGCGATGCCCGCCGCCTTGGCGATCAGCGGATCCGGCACGTTCAGCTCTTTCAGCGTCGCGCCCAGGTGCTCCATCACGGCGTTGAAATCGCCTTCCGTCAGCTTCAGGTGCTTGTGCGCGGCGCGCATGTCGCTGCCCGAGTAGCGGTTGGGGCCGCCGAACGCCACGGTGAGAAAGGCCTTCTGCTTCTCGCGCTGCAGGTCCATGTCGATCTGCTCGAAGTGATGAGCGATGCGATCATCGGCGAGTACCTTGCGATAGAAGATGTCCACGGCCGCGTTCACTGCCGCTTCACCGCCCAGGCTCTCATAGAGTGAGTTCTCCGCCATTTCGCTTTGCGCCTCCTGTCGTCCGAAACCTGCACCGAAAATACTTGTTATCTCGGCGCCGTCAAGCACGGATGACGGGAAGGGGACACCCCTCGGGGTAGGGGTGTCCCGGCGCAAAATTTGCGGGACCCTGTGCTGACCGCTCAACGGCGCTGCGCTGCGCCCCCGAGTTGCTCGAGCTCCAGCGCCAGCTGGGGGCTGCCCAGCCCCAGGCGCGGCTCGATCGCCTCCGGCTTGGCGCGCCATTGCGCGAGGCTGAGCTCCAGCTGCGCTCGCTCCAGCGGGTTCTTCTGCGGCGGCTGAGCGTTCACGGGGTCGTTGTTGCGGTATGCGTACAGGTTGGTCTGCGCCGCGCCCCAACGCTCCGGATCGGCCTGGAGCCAGCGTCCCGTCGCGGCGTCGTAGTCGCGAGCTCCGATCCGGGCCAGGCCCGTGTCGGCGTCGTAGAGCGAGCCGGCGAAGCCGAAGGGCGCCGCGCCGAGGCCCGTGCCCGTCGCAGTGCCGAACTCGTCGTAGCTCGCGCTGGTGAGCACGTCGGAGCTGTTGGCCACGTTGACGATGCGGCGCACACTGGCCACGTCGTCGACCAGCACGCGATACGTCGCGCTGCCCCGCACGATGTACTCGGGCACGTCCGCCCGGCTGCCGTACACGAAGCGTTGAACCAGCGTGCCGGCGGCATTCAGCTCGGCGATCGGGCGTTGCCCATCACGGTACAGCCACTTCTGCACGAACACGCCGTTGACTTTCTTGCCCACCCGGCGGCCCAGGCCGTCCACCACGTACTCGATGAGGCGCCCGTCGGGCAGCTCGACAGACAGCAGGTTGCCGAAGGCATCGTACTCGTAGCTGGTGAGATCGCCGGACAGCACGTTCGTTCTGGTGTGCAGAGTGCCCGCGGAGCTGTACGTGTATTCGAAGTTGCCGGAGCTAATCAGTCGATCCTGGGCATCGTAGCTGGCGCTTGTCGCCTGGCCACCGGAGTTGATGATCGTGCGGTTCCCATTTGCGTCGTACGAGTACTCGCGAGCCAGCACCCCGTTGACGCTGACGCTCTCCAGTCGGCCGAGCTCGTCATAGCCGTACGCGGTGTTGGTGCTGGCGCCGTCCAAAGTCTCGGTCTTCTGTTGCACGCGACCGAGCGCATCGCGGACCAGGCTCTGAGCGAAGAACTCACTGCCGGCGAAGCGGGCGGAGTAGCTGGAGAGCAGGCCGTAGCTATCGTAGCCGCGCGTGTCGCTGATCTGGCCCAGCGTGCTCGTGGTGGGCAGCGGCAGGTTGGCGTCATAGGCCAGCGTCAGCGAGCCGCAGCTCGTGACCAGGCCGTCGTCATCGTAGACGAAGCTGATGGCGTTGGCTCCGTTGACGGATTCGCTGGTCACGCGGCGATAGAGGTCGAAGACCTGCGTGACGCTACCCGACACGAGGCCGCTCCACTGCGTGCCAGTGAGCAGTGAGCCGTCGCGCGTGAAGGTCAGGTTCACACCCGCGGGCCCATTCACGGTCTGCAGGTGACCTGTGCTGGTGAAGTAGCCGAGCGCGATGCTGCCGCTGGGCGCGCTGAGGGTGCTCGGGCGACCCGCTGCGTCATAGGCGAACAGCACGCTGCTCCCGTCTGGACGCGCGATCTGCGTGAGCCGGTCATCGCTGTCGTAGGCGTAGCTGGTCACGTCCGGGCCGCTGCCGGCATCGGGTGCGGCGTAGCTCTCCAGGCGGTTCGTGAGCGTGTAGCTGAGCTCGTGTGCGGGGCGACCCGGTGGCGTCAGCGACACCAGGTTTCCCGCCTCGTCATAGACGAAGCCGATCGTGCTTCCATCCGCGCGCTGGCGCTCGACGATGCGTCCGTCCGCGTCGCGCAGGAAGCTCTCGGTGTTGCCGAGGGCGTCGGTCACAAGGCTGAGCGCGCCGTCCACTCCGTAGCCGTAGCTGAGGCTGTGGCTGCCCTGCGTGAAGCTCACCAGGCGACCGCCATCGTAGCCGAAGCTCGAGCTCGAGAGCCCGGTGGCGCTGAGCTGGGTGATGCGTCCCTGCGCGTCGATCAGCGCGACCCGCTGGCGGCCCCGGGGCGAGCGCAAGGTCAGGCTGTGCGCGGTCGCGTCGAAGCTGAGCGTTGCCGTCTTGGCGTTGACGGTGACACTCTGCGTGGAGCTGCGCAGGCTGAGCGGTTGCGAAGGCGTGGCCAGCACCGCGGTGCTCGCCTCGGTGCTGGTACGAGTAGAGCCCGAGGGCAGGCGCTCGGTGAGGCTGGTCAGCACCGGGCGGGCCATGCCCCACACCGGGTCGGGGCCCGGCGTGCTGGTGAGCACCGTGCCGTCGAATTGCGTCAGCGTTTGCAGCTGGTCGCGGCGCGTGTCGAGCCGCTGGCTGCGGCCGTCCTCGCGCAGCGTGGTGCGGCGCTCGACGTCGGTCGCGAGCAGCTGGGTGGTATAGCTGGCTTGCAGGCCCTCGGCGGTCTGGCGCGTGACGGTGGTGAGCGGCGCCTTGCCGGTGCGAGTCAGCCGAATCGAGCCATCACCGGCGTTCTCGTCCAGGGTCAGGCGACCCAGGGCATCGTAGCTGAAGGCGTGCTGCCCGCCGCGCGCGTCGGTCTTGTTGTGCAGTTGCCCGAGCTCATCGTAGCTGAGCTGAGTCTGCGCTCCCGAGGGCGCGGTGATGCGCGAGAGGTAGCCGTTGCTGTCGGTCGCGAGCGCCGTGTCCTGGCCGAACGGCGCGAGGATGTGCGCGGGCCGTCCGCTGGCGTCGCGCTCGATCAACGTCTCGTTGCCGTCACCGTCCACGATCTGCGCCAGCTGGCCTTCGGCGTCGTAGCCAAAGGAATAGAGCAGGCCTCCCGTGAGCGCATGCAAGGTCTCCAGGTGACGCCCGCTGGCGTCGAAGCGGTAGATCTCGCGGCCATCCTCCGAAGGAACCAGCAGCTCACCCGCGAAATTGCCGTCCAGCGTGGGCCGGATGCGGCGGATCGTCTGATTGTTGCGGCTGATGATGAACAAGCTGCCGTCGGGGCCGAGCGCGGGGCGCAAGTTGCCGGCGCCGAGCCCGGCGGGTAGCGACGCGCCGCCGTCGCCGGCGGCGCCGTTGACGCTCGAGCCGGCGCCTGCGAAGCGGCGGATGACGCCCTTCTGATCGACCACGCGCAGCACCAGGTTGCCGTTGTCACCGACCATCACCCTGCCGTCGGGCAGCGCCGTGACGCTCCACGGGCCGCCGGAGCCGAAGGTTGCGCTGATGGCGAGAGCGCCGTCGCCGGTGTTGCCGGACGCGCCGCTGCCCGCGAAAACGCGCTCTTCGCCGGTCGGCAGGATACGGCGGACCGAACGATCGCCGGTCACGTAAAGACTGCCGTCTGGACCCACGGCGATGTCGCCCGGGTCGTCGTTGCTGGACCAGCTACCGGTGGCGATGCGCTCGATGAAGCCGTTGGGCGAAATCCTGCGTACGCTGCCGTCGCTGGCGGAGGTGCCGCGCTCGATCACGTAGATCGAACCGTCCGGTCCCGTTGCGTGAGAGATCAGATTGCACAGAGCGGCGTTGCGCGCGGGGCCGCCATCGCCACGGTTGACACAGCCCGAGCCGGGGCTGCGCCCGGCGATGTGCCGGATTTGCCCCGTCTGCAGATCGAGCCGGCGGATCCGGTCCACCGTGCCGCCGCCGATCGGATTGTCGGAGATGTAGAGCCCTCCGTCAGGACCAAAGTCCAGCTTGCGCACGTTCAAGCACGCGTTCGTGGCGGTGCCGTCGAGCAGGTTTGGATCGCAAGTGCCGGCAGGCTTGCCGCCCGCGACGGTGGTGATGATTTGCGTGCTCGGATCTACGCGCCGAACTCCGGCGCGAGTGCCGATATAAACTGCGCCATCCGGGCCCACAGCCACGGCGGACGGATCGTTCAAGGTGGCGTTGCGTGCGAGGCCTCCATCGCCTCGGTCCAGGTCGGACACGCCATGGGGTACACCGGCGAACAGCTCGATGGTGTCGGTGATCGAGTTGGCGCTGCGGCGCGTGCCATCGCCCTTGTACAGCACGCGACCGACCGGGTCGTAGCGATGGTGCACGCTGAGCGACCAGGCACCCAGGCCTTCGTCGAACTGATCATTGGCCCCGAGCTCCAGCTGGTAGCTCTGAGCAATGGTGGCTTGGCCCGGCAGGCGCGCGGGCGGGTCGCCGGCGCTGCTGGTGCCGGCGAGGCCAAAGCCTCGATCCGAGGTGCCGGGGAGCGCGTAGCTCGCGGGATATTGGTAGTCGATCCGCACGTGAGCAGGCTGCCGCCCTTGCACGGGCCGTTGTTCGCCGTCGAGGCCGTCCCAGGTGAAGGTGAAGGCCTGATTCGGCTGCGGGGGGAACTGGAACACGTGGCGCTGGCCGGCGATCAGCACCTCGACGCTCTCGCCCGCGAGCGTGCTGCTCACGCTGGCGCCGGTGACCGGAATGTCGATGCTGTGCTGAGCCGCGAGCGCCGGCACGCGGTCGCTGCGATAGTTGAGCGTGAAGGGCGTGCCAGCCAGTGGCAGCCGCTCACCGAGCAGCTGGTTTTCGAGCTCGATGATCGAGCCGCGCGCGAGCTTCGGGCGATCCAGCGGCGCTTCTGCGCGCGGGAGCTCGCCCTCGACTCCGCCCGTGCCGAGGCGCACGTTGAGCGGCTGATTCAACGCCAGAGCTCCGAGGTGTGAGAGCGACGCACGCCACAACGAGGCCCCGACCGGGTAGCGCAGCGCGATGGTCTGCAGCTCTTCGTTGCTGATGCCGAGCGCTGCGAGCTGTGCCGGCGTGGCGGGCGTACCGCTGCCATCGAGGTCGAGCGACGCCATGCCGGACTGCACGCCCAGCACGAGCACGACGCGCCCGTTCAGCTCACCGCTCCAGCTCGCGCTGGCGCGGTCATAGGAGCCGAGCGGCAAGCTGCGGCCCGCCGCGAAGTGCAGGAAGTTGTCGACCAGCAGCGTCACCGGCTGGCTGAAGTCGACGCCCAGCGCGCCCGCCTCGCCCTGTTCGTCCGCCGACAGTTCGAGGGCGTACGTGTAGGCGGAGCTTGCGGGCAGCTCGGCAGGCAGCGCGCTCTTGCCCGTCGCGCCGACGCTGAACTCGGTGGCGCGAATCGACAGGTCGGTGACCGCCGGCGCGGAGCCGTTCGGCATGCGCCAGCTCGCCTGCGTGCCAGAGTTGACGTGCAGGACCGCGCTGCGCGCGCCGTCTTCGTCGTTGCTGGTCGACGCCACGTGCGTCTGCGCCAGCACGCTCGGGAAGCTGAGCTCGGTGACCGTCTCGTCCTGGCGCAGCAACACGACGTCGCTGGCGAAGGCAAAATCCTGTGCCGGTGCGCGCAGGCCGCGCTGCGCCTGCAGGAAACCGTCGCGCTCGTATTCGAGGGTGAGTGGCCCGCCGCCGTTCACGACCAGGTCGAAGTTGCCGTCGAGCCGCGAGAGCGTCTCGCCGAACTCGGGGTGCCCGTGCACGCGCACGCTGACACCCCGCAAGGGCGCCCCCGCGCGCGTGAGCACACGGCCCCGCAGCACGGCCGCGGAACGCCGCGAGATCGTCCCGGGAGCGACTCCGGTTTGAATCGGATCGCTGCCCTCGAACAGGAAGCGCATGCGGTCGAGCAACGATACGTAGCCAGCCTGCGGTTCCGGCGCGACGCTGGCGGGGTCGGGCGGCAACAGGCTCACGCAGTGGCTCGCGCCGTCGCACGCGAAGAAGTCGTCGCAGACCGTGCCCGCGGCGAGCGCATCGTGATGTACGCCCGTGGCGGGATCGCAGCTGTCGGCCGTGCACGGGTTCACGTCATCGACGACGGGTGGGGTGCCCGCCACGCAGTGCGCGTCCGCGCAGCCCTCGGGGCCGTTGCAGGCGTTGCCGTCCGAGCAATCAGCGGGCGCCAGCGCGCCCGCCACGCAATGCAGCACGCTCGCTCCCGAGCACACCAGCACGTAGTCCTCGTCCGTCACGCCGTCGCAGTCATCGTCCACGCCGTCGCAGGTCGCGTCGTTGGCTGACGGCGCGCCAGCCTGGCAGCTATCGAGGACCTGGCCGCCGGCGCAGCTGGTGGCACCGTGGGCTGCGCAGCCGCCGATGCCGCAGCTGGTCGTCAGCACCACGTAGTCATCGTCGTTCACGCCGTCGCAGTCATCGTCGACGCCGTCGCAGGTCGCGTCGTTGGCTGCCGGCGCGCCAGCCTGGCAGCTGTCGAGCACGTGGCCACCGACGCAGCTGCTGGCGCCATCGGCCGCGCAGGCGCCGACGCCGCAGCTGGTCGTCAGCACGACGTAGTCGTCGTCGGCCACGCCGTCGCAATCATCGTCGACGCCGTCGCAGGTCGCGTCCGCGAGCGCGGGAGCGCCCGCCTGGCAGCTGTCGACGACGTGGCCCGACACGCAACTGGTCGAGCCTGCCGCCGCGCAGGCGCCGACGCCGCAGCTGGTCGTCAGGGCGGCATAGTCCTCGTCCGGCGTGCCGTCGCAGTCGTCATCGATGCCGTCGCAGGTGGCGTCCGCGTCCGCCGGCGTGCCCGTCTGGCAGCTGTCGAGGATCTGGCCGTCGACGCAGCTGGTGGCGCCCGCGGCGGCGCAGGCGCCGACGCCGCAGCTGGTGGCGGCGGGTGCAAAGTCTTCGTCGATCGAGCCGTCGCAGTCGTCGTCCACCCCGTCGCAGGTTGCGTCGGTGGTGGCCGCCGCCGTGGCCTGGCAGCTGTCGACGACCTGGCCGTCGACACAGCTGGTGGCACCCGTGCCGGCGCAGGCGCCGACACCGCAGCTGGTGGCGGCCGGCGCGAAGTCCTCGTCGATCGAGCCGTCGCAGTCGTCATCGACGCCGTCGCAGGTGTTGTCGATGGGGGCGCTCGGCACGCAAATGTCCGGCGGATTCTGCGTCGAGCAATCCGAAGCGTCGACGCTCACACCGTTCTGAGCCACCCACTCCAGCAAGATGGCGGGTCCATCGAAGCCCTCGAGCGCGCCCAGCTCCAGCGTTCCCGACCCGCTCTCGTCGCTCTTCTTGATCAGCCAGCCCTCCATCGGACCGAGGCCGGCAAGACCGCAAGCCACATCGCGGGTCACGTCGAACTCCAGCACGCCCCCCTGTCCGCCGTTCAGTGACGCACTGGCGGTCGCCGGCTCCACCCAGGGGATCTGCGACAGGGCACCGGTCATGAGCCACGCCGAGCCGCCCGTGCAGTTCGGGCTCGAGTTCTGCGTGTCGGAGTCAGCGGCGCAGCTCCAGGTGGCGCTGGCTTCGTTCCAGGTGTGGCGCAGGCGGTGCGCCTCGACGCCTTGATCGCTGCCCCAGTCTTCGCTGACGTTGGAGATCGGCAGCTCCAGCCGCGCCCGCGCCAGCTGGCCCTCGAGCGCCTGCGAGATGGTGCTCGCGTCGACTCCGACGAGCGCTCGACTGCGCTCTTCGCCGCTGACGCGCAGCCCCGGTTCGGAGCCAAAGGTGCGGTTCGGGTCCGTCTCCAGCACATACGCGTCGCGGCTTGCGCGCAGGATGCGGCTGCCCGTGATCTCGCCCGTCGCTTCGACCAGACGCTGACGCGCCGTGCCGAGCGGCGCAGTGTCGACGACCTGCGCGCGATCCGGCTCGCGGCTGCAGGCCGCAGCAGCCAAGCTGATCAAGACCGGCCATGCGCCTCGCAGCGGCCCGCGACCGAGAGTCCTAGTACGCATGAGCCGACGACGGGATGCTTGCATCCTCCAATGTCTCCTGGGGTGTGCGGGCTCGCCCGCAGATCTGGGTAGCGCTCGCGAGATTGCGAGCGCGAGTGCCGGCTCAGGTCGCGGAGGGCGTCCCCACAGACCTGATCGATCGCGCCGAGCGTGCGACTTCCGCTCGCTCCGCGACCCGCTGCGCGTCTCGACGAAAGCCGAAGCAGGCTACAGCTCGATGCCAGCCGCTGGAATACTTAAGTATGACTGCGACGTTGATTTCGAGGGCGTTAACGTTACGTGCTGGATCCGGCACTGACGCGCGCACGCGTCTTCGCGCGCGCTGGGACGCAGACCACGCTGTCGAGTCAGGAGAGTGTCAAACCTGACCCGGGTAGGTCAGCATCAATCGCGCAACCCGAAGAAGTCTTGCACCGCAGTCAGAATGCGGCTGCGCTCGCCTTCGACGCGCATGTTGCGGCTCTCCGCGTCGAGGTGCTCGCGCGCAGCATCGAGTGCAACACGGCGCTGAGCCAGTACTTCCGCCACCTCGCGCGCGATCTCGGGGCGCCGCTCCAGCAAGGCGCCGAACGCGGAGCGGTCCACGCGCAAGCACTCGCAATCGCTGAGAGCGATCACCGACGCCTCACGCCGGCCCCCGGTGATCAACGCCATCTCGCCGAAGAAGTCGGGCGCGGTGAGGGTATGGACTCGGTTGTTGGAGCCATCGGGCAAATTGACGCGAATCTCGACCTGGCCGTTCGTGAGCACATACAGCCAGTGCGCCTTCGCGTCCTGGCGCGTCACCACTTCTCCGGCAGCGAACGGAGCCACCTTCACCGCGCGCGCCAGCTGATCCAGCTCTTCTTCCGAGAGGCTCTTGAATAGCTCGATTTGAACCAGGCCGTCACGCACGTGTGCCACGGCCTTGCGCTGTTTGCGCTCTACCCGTGCCACATCTTCGTTGGAGACGAAGAGCGTGGCGGCTGGAATGGCCAGCGGGATCTGGGCGCGACGCAGCGCGGCGTGGATGCGCTCGCGCACCGCGGAGCTGGTGGAATCCGTGCGCCACATATCGGTCAACCAATAGCGAGTCGCATAGCGAGCGCTGCTTTGATTCTGCTCCTGCACGAGATCGAGGCAGACCGTGCTCGGTTGCGGATCTCTGGAAACGTAAGGAATGGGCGCTGAGAGAGCCTGATCGACCACATGGATCACCTCGCGCGGCGCCGTCCGATAGTCGACGTTGAAGTGGACCCACATGCGGTGCTGTCGCGAGCAGCCTTCGCGCTTACCCAGCACGCGCAACGTCTGGTTGAGAAGCTGGCTATTGGGGACGATCAAGGTGTCCCAATCGCGGGTCTCGAATACGGTGTGCCGCCAGCGGATCTGTTTGACTTCGCCCTGGATTTTGTTGTCGAACTCGACCCAATCTCCCTCGTTGAGAGAGTCGTCGATCTGCAGCGCCACGCCGCCGATCACACTGCCCAGCGTGGATTGCAGAGAGAGACCGATGACCGCAGTGGCTACCGCGCTGGTGGCGACGATGCTCGCCAGATTCACCCCCGAGCGGTGCATCAGCCAGACGAGAGCCAGCACATAGGTGCTGCCCACGACCAGGTCATGCAAGATGTCCGGTGCGCGCAAGCGCACCACGCGCAGCGCCACATCGAAGATGAGAGCGGCCGCCAGGTTGATCGCGATCAGCACCGCGAGGAAGTCGGCGGCGATGCTGACGATCGACAGCCACAATCCGGAACCGAGCCGGACTCCGTATGTGGCCAGGAGAGCGAGCAGCAGATACGGAACGAAGAGCACCACGGTGCGCCGCAAGCGCAGGCGCACTCGTGACCGGGGCACGTCCGGGGTCAGCCGGAGCAGGGCAGCGACGACCACGAACCCGATGGCCACCGCCATCAGCCAAATCAGATGACTCATTGCTAAGTGAAGACGGTACCTTCCTGTCACGTACGGCGCGGACCACCGGCGAGTAAGCACCCCGGCGCTCAGGTGAGGCCGCTGGCGTTGGTCGTGCGAGCCGCCCCAATTCGGGCGGACCAGAGCGGGTGGGAGCTCGGAGTCACTCGGGGGGCGCTCGGGGTCAAGAGTCCGCGCGCGTTGTCGTTTGCTAGTGGGAAAGCCGTGAAATGAGCTCGACGCACGAGGGGCGCGGCAGGGTTGCCGTGGACGTATTGGGGGCCCGGCGCCGCTGGGGCCCTGCCGCGTGCTGTTGCATGGCGGTCGGGCTCGCCGGCTGTCCCCAGTTGCTCGGCGACGACTTCTTGCTGACCCGTGACACGGACGGGGATGCCGGAGCGAATCACGCCGGGAGTGGGCGCGACGCCGGCCCACCCAAGCCGGGGGAGCGCGGCAACGACGCAGGCTCGGGGGACTGGGATGCCTCCAGCGCGGACGCCAGCGGAGCGCCGCCGGGCGACCCTACCTGCAACGATGGTGTGAGCAATCAGGATGAAACCGGCGTCGACTGCGGCGGAAAGGCTTGTTCGCCGTGCAACTGCGTGTTTGGCCCCTTCCACGACGTGGTGCAGGTCGAAGGCCTGGGTTCGGACGACCGCTGGGGCCCGATGCTGTCGGCCGACGGCAAGTCGCTCTACTTCTCGGTCCAGCTCTCGGGCGACGAGCAAATCCATCGCGCGGTCCGCAGCAGCGATAGCGGCATCGTGTTCACGAATGACCAGCCGCTCACGGACATCAACGGCAGCGGGCTCGACGGCAGCCCGTTCATCAGCCGCGACGATCGCACGCTGATGTTCTTCTCGGACCGCCCCGGCGGGAGCGGTAGCCGCGACCTGTGGACGGCCACGCGCTCGAGCGCCGGCCAGAGCTTTGGCGCTGCCCAGCCGATGAGCGGCATCAACTCCAGCGCCATGGATCTGCTGCCGCGCCTGAGCTACGACGGGCTGACGCTGTTTTTTGAATCGACCCGAGCGGGCGGCAGCGGCAACTCCGACATCTGGGCGGCGGAACGCTCGACTCCCAGCGGTCCCTTCAGGGCACCGCAACCGCGTGCCGACCTGAACACTTCCGGCCGAGAAGAGGGCTTCTCGCTCAGCGGAGACCAGCTCACGATCGTGTTCTCGTCCAGTCGTGGCGGCACCGGCATGGATCTGTGGCTCGCCCAGCGCAGCGACCCGCACGGCAATTTCGGCGCTCCGGTGTCGCTCAGCGAGCTGAACAGCACCGCGGACGATCTCGACCCGGGGCTATCGCTCGATGGCCGGGAGATCTTCTTCACCACCCAGCGCGATACGGACTACCGCATCTATCACGCGCTGCGTGACTGCCAGTGATCGGGGCCCCTGGACGCCTTCTGTTCCGTCAGTTGGACGAGATGGACAACTTGCCGGAGAAGGCCACCACCACGTCCACGGACCAAGCATCCGCCGGGAGGACCCCCGAAATCTCCAGATCGTAAAAGGCGTTCTTGGTGCCCCAGTACTCCAGCACGTCCTGGTCGTTGTCCGTCTTCAGCGCCAGCACGTTGCCGGCCTTGCCCGTTGCGGGCCGCGTGTAAGTGGCCACCACGCGCGGGGGCGGCGCGTCGGCGGCACGCGACGAGAGCGTGAGCTTGAGCGAGTCGATGAAGGAGAGGTCCTGCATCGAGCCGCGCGCCTTGACCTCGCCCGAGAGCGGGAACAGTTCGGGATCGAGCGCGTCCGGCAGGGTGGCGTCCTTCGGATGATCGAACTGCGTCTCCAGCGTGGTGGTCACATCCGGCAAGCCCGGCAGGCGCGGTACGCCGTCGAAGGCCACGTCGCTCTGTGTGACGACGACCTTGGGGATGTCGGCGCTGGCCGAGCAGCCCACGACCGCGAGCGAGCCAAGCAGCAAGCCCAGCCAGGCGAGGCCGGGGCGAAAGCGAGAACCACGGAGAGATAAAGTGTGGGCCATCACAGTTGTACGATGAATCCGAGTTGGAGGGACGGCGCGAAGGCGTTGACGATCGGGTCCTCGGGGATCGAGATCGTCACGTTGCCATTGGTGCTGCCATTTTTCGGCTGCAGCACGCTCTCGATGTTGTGGATGCTGGTGTGCACCCAGCTCAGGCCGCCACGCACCAAGAACGTGAAGCGGTCGCCGCCGAATTCCATGCCGGCGCGCAGATTGACGTAGTCGTAACCGACGCTGGAGAGCAGAGCCTGGTCCTCTTTGGCCACACCCGCGAACATGCCTACCAGGCCGTTGGCATCGCCCTCGAAGTAGTGCCCGTAATCGAGGTCGAGGGAAGGCCCCCAGCCGAGGGGCAGAAATGCGGCGCCGACCCGGACTCCAGGGCTGATGCCGTTGTAGCCGAGCCCGGCGTGAACCCGCGCCATCTTGTGCGGGCGATACACGAACGACGCGATCACGCCGTCGGGCACGCCGAGGTCGAGCATGGCGCCATACTTGCGAGGCTGGGCTTTTGCGCGCCCCTCCGCCTCACCGGTGCTGGCGTCCAGATTCATCGCCGGTGGGCTCAGGGTGTTCGACGACGCCCCCTCAGCCAGGGGAGCCGCCGGCGGTGCTACCGAGTCCTGCGGCGTCTGCGCGGCCGCGGACAAGGGCTCCGCGAGCAGCGCCAGGAGCCCCACGGCACACGAGCTCACCGTCCGACCCCACCCCGATTTCATCCAGATCTCACTGTTCATTGGCTGACCGAGTCTCACGTTCCAGTGGACGGCTCCGGGCCGTCTTCCCATAGGCGATTCCTTGCACCCGTGCGGCGCTCCGCCGATCCTGTCTCAGAATGGAACAGCCCGGCGCCCGGCGCCACCGACAGCGTCGGGTCGGGGCCGTAGATGTCGTATGAAGGGGCGCCATGGCTTCAGATTCGCAGTTTTCGTCGCCTGAGCTGGCGCCTTTGCTGCGCTCGGCGCTAGCTCGTTCGGGCCGCTGGCTGTTCCTCACGGGCGCCGGTATTTCCGCCGAGAGCGGCGTGCCGACCTTTCGCGGCCCGGAGGGCTACTGGCGGGTGGGCTCGCGCAATTATCACCCGCAGGAGCTGGCGACAAGGCAAGCGTTCGCGGCCACACCGGCGATCGTCTGGGACTGGTACCTGCATCGCTACCGGACCTGTACGCAGGCGCAGCCCAACCCCGCGCATCACGCCCTGGCGGAGGCGGCGCAGCTGCTCGGCGACCGCTTTCTGCTGATCACGCAGAATGTAGATGGCCTGCACCGGCACGCCGGCAGCCCCGCCGATCGCCTCTACGAGATCCATGGCAACATCGCCTACGCCCGCTGCAGCGCGGGCTGCGCGGGCTTCAAGCCGCTCAGCGAATTGCTCGCGCTGTTTCCGTCAGCCGCTGCCGGGCTGCGCGAGCTGCCCGACGGGCTACGCTGCACGCACTGTGCGGCCTGGCTTCGGCCCCACGTGCTCTGGTTTGACGAATTCTACGATGAGCCGCTATTTCGCCTCGAGAGCTCGCGCCGCGCCGCAGGCGACGCGGCGCTGCTCGTCGTGATCGGCACCACGGGCGGCACCAACCTGCCGCAGCAGATCGCCGAGTTGGCCGCTCGCTCCGGCACGCCGCTGATCGTGATCAATCCGGAGCCGAATCCCTTCTCGGACTGGGTCGAGCGCAGCGGCACGGGCCTGTATCTGCAGGGCCGTGCCGGCGACTGGGTCCCTCCGCTGCTGCGCGAGCTGCAGGCTGCGCTCGCGCAGCAGTGAGGCCGGCGTCAACGAGCGCCGTTCGTGGCCGCGGCGGCCTCGGCGCGCACCGGCTCGGCGCGCACCGGCTCGGCACGATTCGCGTCGGTGCGCAGCATCCCGTAGCGCTCGAGCCTGCGATATAGCGTCTTGCGATCCAGGCCGAGCACCAGCGCGGCTTGCGACTTGTTGCCGTGAACCGCCTCGAACACGCGCAGGATGTAGCGCCGTTCGACCTCTTCCAGCGATAGCAGTTCTGCCGGTTCGTGGGTCTCCGCCAGCTCCTCCGCGTGTTGCAGCTCCCGCACCTTGTCGGGCAGGTCCGCCTTCTCCACGCGGTTTCCTCGTGCCAGCACCGCCGCATGTTCCATGCAATTGGCCAGCTCGCGTACGTTGCCCGGCCAGGAATAGCTCATCAGACAGCGCTCGGCGTCGGGCGACAGCTCACACGGTTCTTGCCGGGTGCGCTCGGTGAAGCGCTGCAAGAAGTGGTTGGCCAGGAGCAGCACGTCGGTTCCGCGGGCGCGGAGCGGCGGCAACGTCACCGGGATCACGTTGATGCGATAGTACAGGTCCGCGCGGAAGCGCCGCTCCTCGATCGCCGTCTCCAGATCCTGGTTGGTCGCGCAGATCAGGCGCACGTCGACCGGTTGCTCGCGATCGGAACCGAGCGGTCGTACACAGCGCTCCTGCAGCACGCGCAGCAGCTTGGGCTGCAGACCGAGCGGCATGTCGGCCACCTCGTCCAGGAATAGCGTGCCGCCGGAGGCGCGAGCGATCAGGCCCTCGCGCGCGTTGCGCGCGTCGGTGAAGGCGCCCTTGGTGTGCCCGAACAGCTCGCTCTCCAGCAGCGGCTCGGGGATGGCGGCGCAGTTCACGGCGATGAACGGACCACTGGCGCGCGCGCTCTTGGCCGTGAGCGTGCGGGCCAGCACCTCCTTGCCCGTGCCCGACTCGCCCGTGATCAGCACGCTGGCCTCTGACGGCGCCGCGCGTTCGACGATCTCGTACACGGCTCGCATCGCGGGGCTCGCGCCCAGCAGCTCGCCATAAGAGCGGCTCGCCGCGACCACACGGCGCAGCTCGGTCACCTCGCGGTGCAGCGCGCCGTGCCGGATGGCGCGCTCCAGCGTGACGCTGGCCAGCTCGACATCGAGCGGCTTGGTCAGAAAGTCGTAGGCGCCGGCGCGCATGGCGCTGACCGCGGCGTCGATGCTACCGAACGCCGTCATAACGACCACGGGCAGGCCGCGATGGCGTTGCGTCAGGCGCGAGCAGAGCTCGAAGCCGTTCAGGTGCCCCATGCGCACGTCGGTGAGCACCACGTCGAACTGGCGTTTCTCCAGCAGCTCCTCGCCGGCGCGCGGATCGGTGGTCCAAACGACCTCGAATTTGGAATTGTCGAGCCCGTCTGCCAGGAGCTCGCACATGCTCTTGTCATCATCGACGACCAGAACCGTTTGCTGATTCATACGGATTCCTTTTCTTGGGGGCGTGGTGCCAGCCCCTTGCCGAGCCGGGCCACTTCGGCTCGCTCGGCTTTCGACGCTCGCGGCGTGGGACGACGCGGATCGCCGTCATCGCTAGCGGGTAGATGTACACAGAAGCGGCTCCCGCGACCGGGAGCACTGTCCACGGTGAAGAAGCCGCCATGCTCTTGCACGATGCCGTACGCGACCGAGAGCCCGAGCCCGGT
>JAICTU010000455.1 GCA_025936205.1 Polyangiaceae bacterium
GGTCTCTCGCGCGAGCTCGCCCCGCGCGGCCTCGCGGCCAACAGCCTCTGGCCGCGCACCATGATCGCGACCGCCGCGGTCGCCAATCTACTCGGCGGCGAGCAAGCGCTGCGCCACTGCCGCAAGCCCGAGATCGTCGCCGACGCCGCGCACGCCATCCTCACCGAGCCGAGCCGCGAGTTCACCGGTCGCTTCTGCATCGACGAAGACGTCCTGCGCGCGCAGGGCGTGACCGACTTCAAAGCGTACGCGGTCGATCCGAGCGTGGAGCCCGGCCTCGATCTGTTCGTGAGTTAGGAGTTAGAGGGCAAGCGGGCGCGCCACGACCCCGCGCGTCGCGTAGCCCGCTGCACGTCAGCCGGTTGGCGCGAGCGCCGTGGCGGAAGGGTCGCCCGTCTCCTGCGACTCCGCGCTCGCCTCTTCGCCCTGCGCCGGCTGCTGAGGCAATACGAACAACTCGCGCGTGGTGAAGCGCGAGCCCTCGAGAAACACCTGAGCTCCCTGGCGCGTCGCGGAGTTGATCAAGAGCGGCGCCAGCAGGTTGACTGTCGCTGGCTGCAGCTGATTGGCGCACAACACGGCGAGCACAGCGTAGTCCTCCGAGCTGCCGCCGAGGCCCGCCTTTTCCGCGACCGGCTCCAGCGCCACGTCCGGATAGTCCAGCACCAAGCCGTGAGCGGAGACCACGGGAAAAGCGAGACCGGGGGTCTGGACCGATTGCAACCAGGCGATCAGCGTCGATTGCCCGTGCGGAATCAGCGCGAACCGCGTCTCGCGCGGAAAGCCGATGATGCCGCTCTTGAAGTGGATCAGATTCTCCTCGGGAACTTCCACTGAGCCAAACCGGGTCGTCGCTATATGCATCTCGTGTTTCGCCTCCGTAGCGGCAATCCCAGTTGGTGCAGAGTTCGTGCCAGATCCACGAGAGAATAGCAGGCGCCGGCTCGCAGGGGGAGCCTCGCGCCCACGTGGTGAATTTGATCCCAGTTGCAGGGATCGGTGGCGTTCGGGCTGCTCGGCAAGGTCGTCATGCGAACTCAGCGTGCACGTACGATGTCGGAGGCTGCGCGACGCTCCAGGTCGCTGTAAGCCTCGACGGCTTTCTCGAGAGCTTCGAAGGCTCGGGTCGCCGACACGAGATCCGTCATTCCTTTGACGATCGAAACGTTGGGTAACTCGAGGGCGCCGGTCTGCAGCTCCACGACCTCGGCGGCCTCGGGGGGCCCCGCCGCCGGCAGGGCGCGAAACAGCGTGTCCCCGTCCTTGGCGAGCGCGGCCGCATCCTGAAAGTTCACGACGCCGAGCTTGCCCACTTCCTCGCCGTCCACGCGGATCGCGCCGTCCTGCCCGATCTCCGCCTTGCCACCGTCCAGCGGCAGACGGATCGGGCTGCCGCCAGCGCCGTCCAGCACGGCGTAGCCTTGCGCCGTGACCAGCGTGCCGCCGGGGCCGACCTGAAAGGCGCCGGCGCGCGTGTAGCGCTCGCCGCGCGGCGTCTGAATGCTGAAGTAGCCGTCGCCATCGATGGCCACGTCGAGCGGGCGCTGCGTGACTTGCAGCGGCCCCGAGCGTAGATCGGGCGAGACGGCCGCGACGCTCGCGTAGCGCATCTCGGGCTGCGCCTTGCCCACGAACATCGCCGCCGCGAGCTTCTCCTGGAAGACGGCCTGCTCCGCCTTGAAGCCCGGCGTCGTGGCGTTCGCGAGGTTGTTGGCGGTGGCATCCAGCGCGGTCATCTGGGCGGAAGCGCCCGACGCCGCCATCCAGATCCCCGAGCTCATGCGCGCATCCCGTTGCGGCTATTGGGGCCAGCGCTGCCGCGACGGCGGCGCGAGATGGGCCGCCCTTCGACCATGGCGCGGATCAGGTGCATGGCCTCGGAGTGCAGCTGACACACGCGAGACTCCGTCACGCCGAGCACTTCGCCGATCTCGCGGAAGCTGCACTCCTCCTGGTAGTACAGGCCCACGATCAGGTTCAGGCGCTCGGGCAATCCGTCGATGGCCTTGGCCACGGTGCCCACCAGCTGGCGGCGCGTCGCGATCGACTCCGGCGAAGACTCGAGCGACGAGGGCTCGCCGATATCGTTCAGCTCGAGGCGCGCGTAGCCGGCCTCGCTGATCTCGGTCAGCAGCTTGTGATAGTCGGCGAGCGGCATGCCCAGCTCGGCAGCGATCTCCTCCTGCTCCGGTGCTCGACCGAGGCGCCCGACCAGCTCGGCGGCGACCTGCGTGATGCGCCGCGAAGCGCCGCGCAGCTTGCGCGACATCGGATCGAGCATGCGCAGATGATCGAGGATCGCGCCGCGCACGCGGTACGAGGCGAAGGCCTCGAAGTGATCGTCGGTCATGTCCGGCGTGCGGCGCCCGAGCGCCTCGACCATGCCGAGCCAGCCCGCCGAGATGACATCGTCGATGGTCACCGAGGGCGGTAACGATCGCACGGTGCGCATGGCGATGCGCCGCACGATCGGCAGGTACTTTTCGTAGATCTCGCGCTGCCCGCGGTAGTCGTTGGCCGGCTTCGCGACGGCGGCGGCGGCTTCGGCGCTGTCTTCGGCGTCGACGACTTCCATGGCCTGCGGTTCACTTACGCTCATGCTTGCTCCGGAAAGATGGCATCGAGGACTCGGTCGATCGCGGCGTCGTGTATGTCTTCAGGAACGCGGGCGCCGTCACAAAGATAAGTGAGGGGAAGGTGGCTACCCAGCGGTGCGTGCATGACGCCTCCCACCTGGTCGGTCTCGTCCAGCTTGGTGATCACAATCCCCGTGGGAGAAGATTCCGAGTACTGTTGCAAGGCTCGCTCCGCGTCGCGCGCGCGCAGCCACGCGGGCAGCACCAGCAGCACCTCCGACTCGAGGTTGCGCAGCCCCTTGAGGCACGCGGGCAAGCTCGTCTTCTGGTCGCCGGCGCCGCGCCCGGCCGTGTCGACCAGCAGCAGCTCATCTGAGTTATTGTGTACCACCCGGTGGAACGCGCCCGCGTTCGGCGTGACGTCGAACGGAAAACCGATCAATTCGGCATAGCGGCGCCACTGTTCCACGGCGCCCACCCGGAAATTGTCCAAGGTAATCACGCGCACGCGCCGCTTGCAGGAGAAGGTGGCGCGCGCGGCCAGTTTGGCCAGCGTAGTCGTTTTACCTACACCGCTCGGTCCCACACAGGCAATCACGCGCCGC
The DNA here is from genome assembly GCA_025936205.1 of Polyangiaceae bacterium. The sequence goes on from JAICTU010000455.1 coordinate 3,182, forward strand.
CCCGGCGCTTCCACCAGCCCAGATCGGCACGACAGCTTCTCCCCCACGCGCTCGCGCAGCCAGTGCCGCAGCTCACGGCCGTTGCCCTTCATGCCGCGGGCGGTGCCGCTGCCCAGCGTGCGCGCCAGCGAGCCCTCGAAGCCCGCCGCGTGCAGCAGCGCGCGCGTACGATCGCGCGGAGGGCGGCCCTGGCTCAGCTCGTCCAGCATCAGTCGCAGCTGCGCGATCTCGCGCCCCAGCGCGGTCTCACCGAGCTCCTCGCTGGGCGCCTGAGCGCGGGCGCGCGCCGCCTGCTGAGCGCGGGCGCGCTCCGCCAGCCGCGAGGCGCGAGCGATGGCGGCCGCGCTCCGGGCGCCGGAGGCCTCGCGATTCGGCGCTGCGGGCGCGAGGCTGGGCGCCGCCACGATCTCGACCATCAGCCGCCCCTTCACGCCCGCTTGCACATGTCGCGTGGACTCGATCAGTGCATCGGCCCCGAGCGCTTCGCGCACGTTGAACAGGGCCTCTTGCACATCGGCGCCGCGGAACGTCTGATATTGCATGCGTCAAGAATCCGCGGCCAGCTCAGGCCGCTTGCGCTCCAAAAGAGATCGATTCCACCGGACGGATGCCGACACTGGGCTCCATCTCACGGAAAGAGAGCACCCCGAGCTGCGGGCAGCGCCGCTCGGCAAAGGCGCGAATGTAGCGCCGCAGCTCGGGGCTGGTGATCAGGCAGGGCATCAGCCCCTGCGCCTGCATGCGAGCCACGCCCTGCTCCAGCTTGTCGCCCAGCTCCTGCGCCTTGCGCGGGTCCAGCGCGCCGCCGGTACCCGCGGCGATCTCCGAGAGCGAACGGCGGAACATCGCCTCCACCGTCGGATCGAGGATCAGCGTGGCCACGGTGCCGTCGGGTCCGCGGTAGGCGGACGTGAGCTGACGCGCGAGCTTCTGGCGCACGAGCTCCGTCAGTTGCTCCGGGTCGCGCGTGCTGGGCGCCGCCTCGAGCAGCGCTTCCAGCAGCGTGCGAAGGTCCCGAATCGAAACGCTTTCGCGGAGCAGATTACGCATGACCTTCAGCACCTCGCCAAAGGAGAGCAAGTTTGGGACCAAGTCATCGGAGAGCTTGGGCGTGGTCTTGGAGAACACGTCCAGGAGCGCCTGCAGCTCGGCGCGACCCAGGATCTGGTCCGCGTTGGCGCGCGCCACCTCCGCCAGATGCGTGGCGATGATGGTCGCGTGATCGACCACCGTGTAGCCGAGGGCCTCCGCCAGCTCGCGGTCCCTGCTGGCGATCCAGCGCGCGGGCGTGCCGAAGGTCGGGTCCTTGGTGGCCTCACCCGCGATGCTCGGCGCGTTGCCCGTCGGATCCATCGCCAAGAGTTTGCCGGCGCGAGTCATGCCGAAGGCGATCTCGGTGCCCAGCAGCAGGAAGCGGTACTTGCCCGGCTCCAGCCGCAGATTGTCCCGGATGTGAACAGGCGGGATGACGATGCCGAGCTCGGACGCGATCTGCTTGCGCAGGCCCGTGATGCGCTCGACCAGCGTGCCGCCCATGCTGGGATCCACCGCGCGAATCAGCTCGTAACCCACTTCGAGGCTGAGTACGTCGAGCGGCAGCGCGGATTCCACGCCGTCGCCTTCTTCGGTGGGCTTGCGTTCCTCTTTGACCGCGCTGGCTTGAATGGCAGCGGCCTTCTGACTCGACTTGCGCACGGCGTAGGCTAGCCCGCCCCCCAGCGCCAGGAACGGAAGTGCCGGCATGCCCGGCACGAACGCCATGAGTGTCATCACGCCAGCAGTCAGGGCGACAGCGCGTCGACTGCCGAGCAGCTGGTTGCGCAGGGCGTGACCGAGCTGTTCACCGGTCGCCGAACGGGTGACCACCACACCGGCGGCGGTGGACATCAGGAGTGCGGGCATCTGCGACACCAGCGCATCGCCGACGGACAGAATGGAGAACGTCTCCGCCGCGTTGCCGATGTCCAGGCCGGCGGCGACGCCCAGCAAGAGACCGCCGATCAGGTTGATACCCGTGATCAGCAAGCCGGCGACGGCGTCGCCTTTGACGAACTTGCTGGCACCGTCCATGGCACCGAAGAAGTCCGCCTCGCGCTCCAGGTTGCGGCGGCGCTCGCGGGCTTGCTCGGCGTTCAGCAGGCCCGCGTTCAAGTCCGCGTCGATGGCCATCTGCTTGCCGGGCATGCCGTCCAAGGCGAAGCGGGCAGCCACTTCCGCGACGCGCCCGGCACCTTTGGTGATCACCACGAAGTTGATCACCACCAGGATCAGGAACACCACCAGACCCACGACCACATTGCCGCCCACCACGAAGCGGCCGAAGGTCTCGATCACCTGCCCGGCGGCTCCATGCCCCTCGGCGCCGTGCAGCAGAATCAGGCGCGTGCTGGCTACGTTCACGCTCAAGCGCAGCAGGGTGGCGACCAGCACCACCGCCGGAAAGGCGCTGAACTCCAGCGGCTGCTCCATGAACAACCCGATCAGGAACACCCCGATCGCGACTGCCAGGCTGATCGCCAGCAGCATGTCGATCAGGATCGCGGGGATCGGCAGCACCATCATCAGCACGATGGCGACGATGCCGACCGGCACCGCGAGATCGGTCAGCCAATGCGTCGAGGGATTCTTGGCTGCTGTGGCGTCCACCCGAGCGCCACTGGAGCGAAGGGCATGCCAACCAGCAAGCGCGAGCGATGAGCGCGCCTACGCCGAGCCGAACGTCAACGAATTGGCGTCAGAGCCGCAACCTTTGCGATGTGCGACGAAGTGCGATCAACCCCGCAAGCCCCCACGCACCTCCCCCGTCTGCTTCCCTGATCGGCAGCCCAGCCCTCAACATCGAGCACAAAACGCAGCGAGCCATCCGGGCACAAAACGAAAGAGCCAACCCGAAGGCTGGCTCTCTCATTCGCTGCAACACCCCGCGACTGGGAACGCAAGCGGGGGGGAGGGGCTGCGCCAGCCCCTCCCTTTGAGCTTACTGGCCTAAAATATTGAACGCCGTCCGGACCAGCTCGATGTCGCCGAAGACGTTGGCGAGCTGGCTCGCGCGATCGTCCTCGCTCAGGTTCGGGTCGTCCTTGATCTTCTGCGCCTGCTCGAGCAGGTCAGCGCCGTACCAGGGACCGCTCGCCGGATCGTTGCCGCGGAAGGCGACGAAGATACGCCCGCTCGCCGGATCCGACACCTGCACCGCCGTGAACCCATCCGGGGCGGTACGCGACTCGCCGCTGCCGACCAGCGACACCTGGCCCTGGCGAGCGAACGCCGGGTTCAGGCTGCCGTCCAGCAGGTTCATGCCGGCGACCAGCGACTGCACGCGGGTCGTGTAGCTGCGGCCGGGAGCGATGACGGGCGCGGTGCTCGGGGCGTCCGGATCGTCGAAGATGCTGCGCTGAACGACCTGCGCTTTACCGTTGCCCATCTGCATGTGAGCCGCATATCCGCTGTCGTCCTCGCGGTAGATGTCCGCGAACAACGTCTCCAGCGGCTCGGGGAAGGCCAGGTTGTACGGAATGCGGAAGGTGCGGGCGTCTGCGTTCACGTCGCTGCCGATACCGACCACCGAGGCGTTGGACGCCTGCAGAGCCGCCATCGCCGCGAGCTGGTCATAGTAATGACCGGACTCGAGGATGCGCCGGAACACGTCGTAGCCCGAGCTGTCGTACTGCGAGAAGAACGAGCGCCCGACGCCGCGGGGCACGTCCACGCACATCGGCATGCTCGTCAGCGCGCCGCCGAAGCTCGGCGCGGCTCCGTTCAGCACGCCCTCGTTCGGCACGTAGACGTCGCCGGTCTCCGGGCACTCGCCGCTCACCGGCACGTATTCACCCGTGGTCGGATTGTAGACGTGAGGCCCGTACTCGGGCGTCGACATCACGCCGCGCAACACGTCGAGACCCGTGCCCGTCGCGATCAGACCGAGGTCGCCGCGGGGCGTACCGCCGGGGGTGAGCCCGGTGATGACGCGACCCCACAGCCAGTGCTGGTACATGTTCGTCAGCGGCAGGAAGTACCGCTGCGCCGTCCGCAGAGCGACCTGGAACGGGTCGAAGCCCACGCGGTCGCGCTGGAAGTTGTTGAACACGTAGTACTGCTGGTAGCCCGTGACGAGGCTGTTCACGATCTCGTCGTTGTCCGCGCCCGCGTCGTAGCGATGGCAGGTCTCGACCGAGTCGACGTACTCGTCGTAGCAGGACAAGTACGGCACCTTGACCGGGACGGTTGACCGCTGCGCCGCCGTCTGGCTTTGCGACTGGTTCAGCA
>JAICTU010000282.1 GCA_025936205.1 Polyangiaceae bacterium
GAGGCGGTGCTGGCCTCGTCGATGCTCACGACGCTGGCCAGCGGGATCAGGTTCAGTGGCAAGCTCCTCGACACGGTGCTGGCGCTCGCCGCCGGAGCCCCTCCGCTCGTGGCCGCGGCTCCCGCCGACAGGCGCGTCGCGGAGCGCGGCACGAGCAACCGCTGGATGGCGTCTACACGGTCGCGGTCCGGCTGGTTCAGGCGCAGCTGCACCTCGTAGGCCTCGTTCGTGGCCGGGTCGAAGAAGCGCGACAGCTTCTCGTCGCCGCCCACCATCAGCCGCAGGCTGGTCGCGATATCCTCCACGCGCACGCCCAGATCGGCGGCGCGCTCGCGGTCGATGTGCGCGCGCAACTCGGAGCGGTCGAGCTTGAGCGTGGTGTCGGCATCGACGATGCCACCCAGCTGCCCGGCGCGCTCGCGCAGCTCGTTCGTGTAGCGCTCCAGGGCGAGCAGGTCGGGTCCCTGGATCGCGAAGTCGATCTCGAAGTTGCCGTTGCCGATGTTGAAGGACGGCGCGTTGCGCACCGTGCAGCGCAGCTCGGGGTGCTTCTTCAGCTTGCGGCGCACCTCCTGCATCACCTCGCGCTGGCTGTAGTTGCCCTGAAAGGCGCGCAGCGGGTGGCCGGCGAGCAGCTCGCGCGCCAGCCGGGGCAGCGAGAACACACGCTCCTCGTGTGGGGCGATGCGCACGAACAGGTTGCCGGAGCTCACACCGCCGAGGCCGCCACCGCCGGCGTCGGCCAGCACCGTCTGCACGCCCCGCACGCTGCGCACTTCGCGGTCCAGCTGGCGCATCACCTGATCCATGGCGGCGATGCTGGAGTTGAGCGGCGCCGAGACGCGGACCTCGAACTCGGACTCGTCCACGTCGGAGGGGATGTACTCCTGCTTCACCAGCCGATACAGAGGCACCGACGAGAGCGCCACTCCCAGACCGAAGAGCGCCACCAGCGCGCGCCGCCGCAGCGACCAGGCGAGCGCGGCGGCGTAAGCGCGGTCCAGGGCGCCGTAGATGCCGCCGCGTGAGGCGCTGTCCGCCGCGTGCGTATGCCCGCCCAGCAACCGCGCGCTCATCATCGGCGTGAGCGTGAAGGAGACGAGCAAGCTGACCAGCACCGCCACCGCTGCCGTCAGGCCGAACTGGAACAGGAAGCGGCCCGAGATCGAGGACATGAAGGACACGGGCACGAAGATCACGACCAGCGAGAAGGTGGTGGCGAGCACGGCCAGCCCGATCTCGCGCGTGGCCTCGCGCGCGGCGTCAAAGGGGCCGAGAGCCTTCTCCTCGACAAAGCGGAAGATGTTCTCCAGCACGACGATCGCGTCATCGATCACGATGCCGACCATCAGCACCAGCGCCAGCATGGTGACGCTGTTCAGCGTGAAGCCCAGCCACCACATCATGCCGAAGGTGGAGACCACGGAAGCCGGAATGGCCACGCCCGCGATCAGGGTGGAGCGCCAGGAGCGCATGAACGCCAGCACCACCAGGCAGGCGAGGAAGCTGCCCATGATCAGGTGCAGGTTGATCTCATGCAGGGCCGCGTAGATGTAGCGCGACTGGTCGCGGATCACCTCCAGGCGCACGTCCGAGGGCAAGAGCCCGCGCACCCGCTCCAGGTTGGCCTTGGCGGCTTCGATCACGGCCACGGTGTTCGAGCCCGACTGCCGCACCAGTTCCAGCATCACGGTGGGCGTGCCGTTCAGGCGTGCCAGCGTGCGCTGCTCGAAGCTGCCGTCCTCGACGCGCCCGATGTCGCGCAGGCGCACCGGCTGGCCCTGGATGCGCGAGATCAGCAGCTCCTCGAAGGCCTTGGCGGTGTCGAAACGGCCCAGAGTGCGCAAGGTGCGTTCGCCCTGGTCGCGCGTGACGTTGCCCGCTGGAACGCTGGCGTTCTCGGCCAGCACCGCGTCGCGCACGGCCGTGATCGGCAGCCCGTAGGCCGCCAGGCGATCGGCGTCGACCCAGATCTTGACGGCGCGGTTCTGGCCGCCGACCAGTCGCACCTCCCCCACCCCGCTGGAGCGCTCGAGCTGTACCTTGACGACCTTGTCCGCCAACTCGGTCAGCTCGCGCTGGCTGCGATCGGCGGAGAGCGCGATGCTGAGCACCGGCGCCGCGTCGTTGTCCTGCTTGGTGACGATCGGCGGATCGGTGCCCGGCGGCAGGTTGCGCAGCACGGTCTGCACGCGCGCGCGCACGTCCGCCGCGGCGACGTCGATGTCACGCGACAGCTCGAAGGTGGCCATCACCAGCGACACCCCGGTGCTGGTGATCGAGCGCAGCTCACGGATACCCTCGACGGTGTTCACTGCGCGCTCGATTTGCTCGGTGATCTCCGTCTCGACGTCTTCGGGTGCGCCTCCCGGCAGGGTGGTGCGCACCATCACGATCGGCACGTCGACGGAGGGGAAGCGATCGACGCCGAGCGAGGAGCGCGCCGTCGCTCCGACCACGACCAGCGCCAGGATCAGCATGGCGGCAAACACCGGCCGCTTGATGCAGATCTCCGCTAACCGCTGCATGCCGCTGCCTACTGCCCCGCGGCAGGCGCGCTGGAGGCCAGCTGCACCGGCTGCCCTTGCTGCAGCGATCCGGGCCTGCGCACCACCGCTTGACCGGGCTCCAGACCGCTCACGATCTCCAGTCGATCGCCGCTGCTGTCGCCGACGGTCACCGGCACCTCCAGCGCCTTGCCGTCCTGCACGGTCAGCACCTTGGCGATGCCCGCGAAGCTGACCACCGCGTCGCGCGGCACGGTGGGCACGCGGCGCGTGCCGGTGCGGATGCGCGCGCTCACGAAGTGCCCGGGCCGCAGATTGCCGGGATTGGGAATATCCGCCTCGATCAGCAGGCTGCGGCTCTCCGCGTCCAGCCCGGGCGCCACGCGCGCCACCACGCCGCGCGCGGGCGCGCTCGGATCGGCGGCGTCGAGCGTGACCTCCACCGGCTGCCCCTGCGCCACGCGCTGCGCATCGCGCTCCGGGATCGCCACGCGCAGCCGCAACGGGTCGACGCGCACCACGTCCACGACGCGCGCGCCCGCCGCGAGGTATTCCCCGCGATTGACCCAGCGCGTCTGCACGAAACCGTCGATCGGCGAACGGATCGCGGTGTCGGCCAGGCGCTGGCGCGCGATCGAGAGCTCACTCTCACGCTGCGCCAGCTCCGCCTGGCGCAGCTGCGCCTCCTGGCGCGCCGTCTGCAGCGCCGCCTCCGCGCGCGCGAGCGTAGCTCGCGCCGTGGTGAGGTCCGCTTCCGGTGCCACGCCCTGCGCCGACAAGGCCTCCAGGCGGCGGGCGTTGGCACGCGCCTCCTCCAGCGTGGCCTGGGCCTGCCGCACGACCGCCGTGCTCTCCAGGTCGACGCGGCTGTTCGCGTTCTGCCCCCACAGCCCGAGCTGGGCGCGCGCCTGCGCCAGCGCGGCCTCCGCCTGACGCACCCCGATCTCGTAGTCGGTTGGCTCGATCTGGGCCACCATCTGCCCCTGTTTCACCGGGCTGCTCAGGTCCACCAGGACGCTCGCCAGTCGTCCCGGGACCTTGGCGGCCAGGCTGACCTGCGCGTCCGCGGCCAGTGTGCCGGAGATCGCGATCACCTGATCCAGCTCCTCCAGAGCGACGGGCTCCAGCTCCACCGCTCGCGGCGGCCCTGCTTGCGCGGCCCCGGAGCTCGCCTCGGCCCGCGGTTTGGCGTCGTCCCGACAGCCGCCGCACACCGCCGCTCCCGCCAGCAGCAGGCTGAAAATCTCCACAAACCGGACGGCCACGCCAGGAACTTAGCACGGTCACCTGCTGACTTTCGCTAGAGGCTTCCCACATACTGACGACGGCCTCACATCGTCCCCATGTTCCTCCTTCGCCCTGCTTCGGAGCGCGGCCTCGCCGACCACGGTTGGTTGAAGTCCTACCACACGTTTTCGTTCGCGGATTATCACGACCCGCGGCACATGGGGTTCCGCGCGCTGCGCGTGATCAACGAGGACCGCGTGCAGCCCGGGCGGGGCTTCGGCGCGCACTCGCACCGCGACATGGAGATCATCTCCTACGTGCTGGAGGGAGGCCTGCGGCACAAGGACTCGATCGGCACGGGCTCGGTGATCCGCCCCGGCGACGTGCAGCGCATGAGCGCGGGCCGCGGCGTGACCCACAGCGAGTTCAACGCCTCCGATCAGGAGCTGGTGCACTTCCTCCAGATCTGGCTGATCCCGAACCAGCGTGGGCTAGCGCCCAGCTACGAGCAGAAGACGTTCAGCGCCGAGGGCAAGGCAGGCAAGCTGGAGCTCGTGGCCTCGCCGGACGGCAGCAGCGGCAGCCTCACCATCCACTGCGACGCGCGGCTGTACGTCGGCAGCTTCGGCGCCGGGCAGCAGCAGTCGCTGGATCTCGGCAAGGGCCGTCACGCCTGGGTCCAGCTGACGCGCGGCGCGCTGCGCGTGCAGGGCCAGGAGCTGGTCGCCGGCGACGGCGCGGCGCTCTCGGACGAAGCGCAGCTGTCACTCGAAGGCACGAGCGGCGGCGAAGCGCTGGTCTTCGACCTCGGCTGACCAGAAATTTGAGAGTCAGCCCTATTTGGAAGCCGCCTCGGGCAGCGACAGCTGTGCGAGCGCACGCATCACGTCTTCGACGATGTCAGCGGTATCCTCGATGCCGACTGCGAGCCGGATCAGCGCAGGGTCGATGCCGACGCGCTTCAGGTCTTCGTCCGAGAGCTCGGAGAAGCTCATCAAGCAGGGCTGCTCGATCAGGGTCTCCACGCCGCCGAGCGAGGGCGCGATCTTTGCCAGCCGGCAGCCATCGACGACCTGGGCCGCAGCCGCGCGCCCGCCCTCGACGATGAAGCTGACCACGCCGCCGAAGCCGCGCATCTGCGCGCGCGCCACCGCGTGCGAGGAGTGGCTCTCCAGCGCGGGATAGAACACCTGCTTCACCTGCGGGTGGCGCTCCAGCTCCAGGGCAACGGCGTGCGCGGTGCGGTTCTGGCGCTCGACGCGCAGGTTGAGCGTCTTGAGGCCGCGCGCGATCAGAAACGCCGCGTGCGGATCGAGCACGCCACCCAGCACGCCGCGCGCCTCGCGCAGCAGCGAGATGATGTGCTGCGGCCCCGCCACGATGCCACCGAGCACGTCGTTGTGGCCCGCCAGGTACTTGGTGGCGCTGTGCACGACCAGATCGATGCCGAAGCGCAGCGGGCGACAGTTGACCGGAGTCGCAAACGTGGAATCGACCAGCGTGCGGACGCGCCCGTGGCGGCGCACGATCTCGGCGATCTGCTCCAGATCCACGCAGTGCAGATAGGGGTTGGTGGGCGACTCGGTGATCACGCAGCGCGTGCTCGGGCGCAGCGCGGCCTGCAGCCCCGCCAGGTCACCGGGAGCCACCATGGTGTGCTCCACGCCGAAGCGCGCCAGCGTCTGCACCACGAACTGGCGCGTGCGCCGGTAACAGTCGTTGAACAGCACGACGTGGTCGCCGGCCTTGGTCAGGGCAAACAGCGTGCTGGTGACGGCGGCCATGCCGCTCGCGAAGGCCAGCGCGTCATCCGCGCCTTCGAGCGCGGCGACGCGCGTCTCCAGCTCGCGCACGGTCGGGTTGCCGTAGCGGCCGTACTCTTCGCGATCGAGGTCCGGATCCTGGCCGCGCATGTAGCGCTCCAGATCCGCGGTGTCGCGGAAGGTAAAGGTCGCGGTCTGGGCGATGCCCGGAGCGAGCGTGTTGTGCGCGCGGTGGTGCGGCGTACCGGCGTGCACCGCTTCGGTCGAGCTGGACGCTGGCTCTCCTTTGGGTCGCGTCGGCTCGCTCACTTCGCTGCCCTCTGATCGAGGGAACGGAGCAGCTCGACCTCTTTCCAGATCGCTTCCACGGCGCCGGTGACCTCGATGTTGCGGCTCTCCTTCACCGTGCGCCGCTTGAGCTCCACCTGGCCCTTGTCGAGCCCGCGGTCGCCCACGGTGACGCGCAGCGGGATGCCGATCAGATCGGCGTCCTTGAACTTCACGCCCGGGCGCTCCTCGCGATCGTCGACCAGCACCTCGAGCCCCTTGGCTTCCAGCCCCAGCTCGATCTCGCGCACCGCTTTCTCCACCCGCTCGCCGTCGCCCAGCTGCACCAGGTGCACCTGGTAGGGCGCGATGCTGATCGGCCAGGCGATACCGAAATCGTCGTGGTGCTGCTCGATGGCGGCGGCCACCAGGCGCGACACGCCGATGCCGTAGCAGCCCATCACCAGGGTCTGCTTCTTCTGCTCCTGGTCGAGGTAGGTGGCGCCCATCTTCTGGCTGTAGTGCGTGCCCAGCACGAAGATGTGGCCCGCTTCGATGCCGCGATAACGCTTGAGCTGCGAGCCGCACTCACTGCAGGCGTCGCCGTCGACCACGCTGCGCAGGTCGAGCACCTGGCCCGTGTAGTCACGGCCGTACACCACGTGCTGCAGGTGTTGATCGGCCGCGTTCGCGCCGCACACCGCGTCCGGGACCTGGCTGGCCGCCAGATCGACGAAGATCTCGCCTTTGACGCCCACCGGTCCCGCGAAACCGACCGGCGCAGAGGTGAGCTCCTTCACCGTGGCGGCGTCGGCGAGCTCCAGCTCCTTCACGCCCAGCGCGCGCGCGAGCTTGTCCTCGTTCAGATCGTGATCGCCGCGCAGCACTGCCAGCACCACGCGCTTGCCGGCGCGGTAGACCAGGCTCTTGAGCAGCTGGCTCGGCTGTACCTTCAGGAACGCCGACACCTCCTCGATGCTCTTCTGGTTGGGGGTCGCCACCGGCGTCGCGGCAGGCGGGCTGCCCGCGGCCGCGGGCGGCGGCGACACGCGGCTCACCGCCACCTCCAGATTGGCGGCGTATTCACACTTCTCGCAGGCGACGATGATGTCCTCGCCGCTCTGCACCAGCACCTGGAACTCTTCGTTCTTGGAGCCGCCCATGCTGCCGGCGTCGGCCGCGACGCGGCGATAGGTGAGCCCGGTGCGATCGAAGATGCGCGTGTAGGCGTCGCGCATGGCGCGATAGCTGGCTTCCGCGCCCGCCGCGTCCGCGTCGAAGGAGTAGGCGTCCTTCATCAGGAACTCGCGGCAGCGCAGCAGGCCGGCGCGCGGGCGCGGCTCATCGCGGAACTTGGTCTGCACCTGGTACAGGTTCTTGGGCAGATCGCGATAGCTGCGGATCTCGCGGCGCGCGAGATCGGTGATGATCTCCTCGTGCGTCGGCCCCAGGTGGTAGTCGGCGTCCTTGCGATCCTTCAGCCGGAACAGCTCCGGCCCGAACACGTCCCAGCGCCCGCTCTCCTTGAAGTACTCCGCGGGCAGCAGGGCCGGCAGCAGCACCTGCTCGGCGCCCGAGCGATCCATCTCCTCGACCACGAGCCGTTCGATCTTCTTGAGCACCCGGAGCCCGAGCGGCAGGAAGCTGTAGATGCCCGCACCCACGCGGCGCACGTAGCCGGCGCGCAGCAACAGGGAGTGGCTGGCCGTGGTGGCGTCCGAAGGCGCCTCTTTCACGGTGGGGAGTAGAGCTCGGCGATAACGCATGTTTTCGGCCTCGCCCATACCACGACGGACAACACTGTTGTACGCGTCCAACACTGTTGGTCACGCCCCAGGGCCGACCGGGGGGCCTGGGACCAGTGGGCATTCCTGGTGAGCTGGGGCTCGGACGGTGCCGAGCCCCCCTGGACTCAGACGGGGACGCCGAAATCTCGCAGCGCGTCGTTGAGGCTGGTCTTTTGATCCGTGCTTTCCTTGCGCTGACCGATGATCAGCGCCGTCGGCACCATGTACTCGCCCGCCGGGAAGCGCTTGGGGCGCATGCCCGGGATCACCACGCTGCGCGCCGGCACGCGGCCGCGCAGCTCCTTCGGCTCGCTGCCGCTGACGTCCACGATCGGCGTGGAGGCGGTGAGCGTCACGCCGGCGCCGATCACCGCGCCGCGCTCGACCAGCACGCCTTCGACGATGATCGCCCGCGACCCCACGAAGCAGTCGTCCTCCACGATCACGGGCTGCGCTCCCGGCGGCTCGAGCACGCCGCCGATGCCGACGCCGCCGGACAGGTGGCAGCGCTTGCCGATCTGCGCGCAAGAGCCGACCGTGGCCCAGGTGTCGACCATGGTGCCCGCGCCCACGTAGGCGCCGATGTTGACGTAGCCAGGCATCACAATCGCGCCCGCTTCCACGAACGCGCCGTAGCGAATCGTGCCCGGCGGCACCACGCGCACGCCGGCCTGCTCCAGGTCGCCCTTGAGCGGGATCTTGTCGTAGAAATGAATCGGGCCCGCGGCGCTCGGTGCCATCTCCGAGATCGCGAAGTAGAGCAGCACCGCCTGCTTCAGCCAGGCATGCGTTTCCCACTGCCCGGGCGCGCGCTGGCTGGCGACGCGCAGCTCACCCTTGTCGAGCGCAGCGACGGTGGCTGCCACGGCGGCCTTGTGCTTGGCATCCTTCAGGAGCTGCCGATCGGCAAAAGCGGCTTCGATCAGCGGGCGGAGATCTGCTTCCGACATGGGCGCCTCTTTACGACAATGGCCAGGAAATGCACACCCTGAGCGGCTCGAGCGAGAACTCGAAGCCGCCGCCGAGCCGGCGCGCCGCCACCTCGGCGCACGGCAGCGTGGCCTCGACCAGGGGCAAGGCCGCGATTTGCACCGCGGCTCCCATCGTGGACTGCGTATGAAAGCCGATCCACGTCTGCGCGGCCGCCCCGCGCCGGACAACATAGCGGAGTTGCAGCGGCCGCGCCGCACTGCGCCGCGCGACCAGGGCGACGCCCAGCACCAGCAGGGTCTTGGCGGCGGCGAGATCCACGCCGAGCCCGCCCTCGGGCACGTCCGCCGGGGCCACGAAGATGGCGGGGATGGCCTCTGTTCCGGGGGCGTCGCTGCTGTTGGTGTGAATCCACTCCACCGGCGTCGCCTCGATCGGGCGCGGGCGCGCAGCCCGATCCAGCAGTGCAACCAGCGGTAACGTGCCGCTCAACTCTTCGACGAGCCCGGGCAGCGCTTGCTCGAGCGCGAGGCGCCGGGCCGCAGAGAGCCGCCCGGACTCCACTGCTCGCTGGAGCGCCGCCTGCAAGCGCATGAGCGTCGAGCGCAGCGCCTCGATGACCGGCTGAGCCGCCTCGGCGGTGGTCCCGCGCCGCACGAGCGCCTCGTTCAGCGCGCCCAGGCTGCCGATCATCTCGTCGCAATCTTCGTGCACGGCCGCGACCGCCGAGAAGAGCCCCTTCTGACCCACCTTGATCGAGCTGAGGATCAGCTGCAGATTGCGCACCGAGCCCAGGCCGTTACGCAGCGGGCCCAGCTCGACGAGCTCGGGCGCCAGGGCGGATGCGCTCGGGAATACACTGGGGACAGCGCCGGGTCGCACACCTCCAGCGGACCACAAACCGCGCGGTGGGGCCAGCCCCGAGAGCACCCTTGTGTACCGGACCCGGCCCGCCGGGTTCACCCCTCGGGGTTGAGCTGTTTCCCTTCCGAGCAATCGCCAGCGTGCGCTGCGCCGCCATTGAAAATGCGAAGAGAGTCGACACGCCCAGACAAGTGTGTGAGACGAGTAACGTGAGCGTACTCGTCACTGGGGCAGCTGGTTTCATCGGTAGCCACACCGCTATACGTTTGCTGCAGCGAGGCGACCAGGTCATCGGGCTCGACAACCTGAACGACTACTATCCGCCGGAACGCAAGCGCAGCAACGTGCGAGAGGTCGGACAACACGCGAGAACCCAGCATCAGTTCGAGTTCATCGAAGGCGATATCCGGGACCGCCCGCTGCTCGCGCGAGTATTTCGCCAGTTTGACGTGCGAGCCGTGATCCACCTGGCTGCGATGGCCGGCGTGCGCGTATCGGTGGACGACCCCTGGCTCTACTACGACGTGAATCTGACCGGCACGCTCAACCTGCTGGAGGCGGTGCGTGCCCAGAGCACGCGCGCGACGTTCGTGCTGGCCTCGACCTCGTCGGCGTATGGCGCGACCGGGACGCTGCCCTTCGCGGAAACCGAGAGCGCCGACCGCCCCCTTGCGCCGTACGCGGCCAGCAAGCGCGCAGCGGAGATGCTCGGCTTCACGTATCACCACCTGCACGGGCTCGACTTCACGGCGTTGCGCTTCTTCACGGTGTATGGCCCGCGCGGCCGCCCCGACATGATGGCGTACAAGGTGCTCGACAGCGCGTACGGGGGTACTGCCGTGCCGTATTACAATAACGGCCAAATGCATCGCGACTGGACCTTCGTGGACGACATCGTCTCCGGAGTGGTCGCGGCGGCGGATCGCCGGCTCGGCTACGAGGTGATCAACCTGGGCCGTGGTGAGCCCGTGCTGCTCGCGCATTTCGTCGAGTCACTGGAGCGACTGGCAGGCAAAAAGCCGAAGCTGATCGATCAGCCCATGCTCAGCGCCGACGTGGAGTACACGTTTGCCGACATCAGCAAGGCGCGGCGACTGCTCGGCTATGAGCCCCAGGTGAGCGTGGCGGAGGGAACCCAGCGGTTCTTCGAGTGGTACCTTGCCCACGTTCAGAAGCAGGGGTCCAGGGGTCCAGGGGTCTAGGGGCTCCTCGCCGGAAGCAGATATCGTTCGAGATTGGCACGCAAGTTCGAGAATGTGGAACAGGCAATAGGAATACGAACCGAGAATGGCGGGAGCGCCATCGCGCGTTGCTAGCTCGTGATCGCGAAGTGAAGCGGGCGCTGCGCGCTGTCGTCGCCCTCATTCTCTGTTGCCTGTTGCTGTTGTCTGTTCCACATTCGAGCCCACAACGAGACATCGGCCGCCCCGAGGGCGAGCATAGGCCCCCCTTACCCTGGTTAGGGGTTCAGAAGGCCCGGAGATACTGCGAAGGGATCGTTGGAGCGACGCCGAGCGTCCGGGCTGCGTGCAGGGCCCAGTAGGGGTCGCGCAGGAAGGCGCGGCCCAGCATCACCAGGTCGGCGTCACCCTCGGCGATGATGGATTCGGCTTGTTTGGGCTCGGTGATGAGCCCGACGGCGGCGCTAGGAATGCCCGCTTTGCGCACCGCGCGGGCGAACGGCACCTGATAGCCCGGCTGCACCGGAACCTTGGCGTGGGGCGAGCTGCCGCCGGAGCTGCAGTCGATCAGGTCGACGCCCTCCGGCTGCAAACGGCGCGCGAGCTCCACGGTCTCTTCGGGCGTCCAGCCTCCCTCGACCCAGTCCGAGCAGGAGAGGCGCACGGTGAGCGGCAGGGATTCGGGCCAGACGGCGCGCACGTCGCGCGCGACCTCGAGCAGCAAGCGAATCCGCCCATCAAAGCTGCCGCCGTAGGCATCTCTGCGCTGGTTGGAGAGCGGTGAGAGGAAGCTGTGCAACAGGTAGCCATGGGCCGCGTGCAGCTCGATCCAGCGGAAGCCGGCGTGCACGCAGCGCCGTGCGGCGTCGCGGAACGC
The DNA here is from genome assembly GCA_025936205.1 of Polyangiaceae bacterium. The sequence continues at coordinate 11,404 of JAICTU010000282.1, forward strand.
GGCCCGGATCGTGGCGAGGTCGTCGAGGCTCGCGGCCGTCGGGACCCGGTAGCCGGTGTGGAATGCGATCGGGCTCGCCCCGATCGGCTGCCAGCCCCCCTGCTCGTCCGATAGCGGCTGCCCCCCCTGCCAGGGCCGAGCCGTGCCCGCCTTGCGCCCGGCATGTGCCAGCTGCATCCCGGCGACCGCTCCCTGCGCGTGCACGTGCTGCACGATGCGCGTCAGCTGGTCGATCTGCGCATCATCCCAGATACCCAGATCTTCCGGCGAGATGCGCCCGCGCGCTTCCACCGCGGACGCCTCCGTCAGAACCAGACCGGCTCCTCCCACCGCGCGGCTGCCCAGGTGCACCAGGTGCCAGTCGCTCGCAAAGCCATCGGTGGAGCTGTACTGGCACATCGGCGAGACGCCGATGCGGTTCCGGAGGTTGACGCCACGGAGGCGGAAGGGCTGGAAGAGAGAGGACATTCAGAAGGGATCAAGGGGTCGAGGGGTCAAGGGGTCAAGGGAAGAGGGGTCAA
>JAICTU010000644.1 GCA_025936205.1 Polyangiaceae bacterium
AAATCGACTCTACTGCCGTGTGAATCCGTGTCCATCGACACTGGTTCTACAGCGCCCGGCGGCAGCTAGATTTATCATGGGCGCTCCGGACTGCCAGCGACCCCCGGGGGCCCCATCGGTGTGCCGCTCCGCCGCAGGTGCCCTCGTGCCGCTCCGCCGCAGGTGCCCTCGTGCTGCTCCGCCGCAGTGCCCTCGTGCCGCTCCGCCGCAGGTGCCCTCGTGCCGCTCCGCCGCAGTTGCCCTCGTGCCGCTCCGCCGCAGTGCGCAGCCGCCTTCGACTGGGGCCGGGCGGCTGGGGAGCACGGGTCGGAAGCCGCCGCCCGACAGATCGGTATCTCACGCGCAGCCCCGCCCTTGCGGCCGGGCCTCGGCGCATGATAGCCGTAGCAGCGCCTATGCAGAACCTCCGCGCGACGCGCTCTTGGGTCTCCGCCCCGCTCATCGTTTCGCTCTTGATCCCGCAACTCGCCACTCTCGGCTGCGGCGATCAGGGCGAGCCCTATCAGCCGAAGCAGCCACCGGCAGGCGTGAAGGCAAATTTACCTGCCGTGCCGACCATCGCCAAAAAGCCGGTCAAGGACGGGGACGCTTACACCGTCTGGGGAGCGAGCTACAGCCTGCGTAGCCGCGTCCACCATGCCGACGTGTCGGACCGCGATATCAAGATCACGGGCTACATCATCGCGACCAACTTGGCGGACGCACCCAAGTGCGCCATTCACCCGACGGGCAAGGAAGATCCCGCGGATTGTCAGGCCCCCATCCCGACATTCTGGCTCGCGGACAGCAAGGATGCCGACAAGAAGGATGCCATCAAAGTGCTCGGCTGGGCGTCAAACTTCGCGCAGCTGTATGATGCGGTGAACGAGTACAGGAAGCGGCGCGTGCGCAAGAAGGACGGGGATCCGCTCACCGATAACTTCTGGGGCGTCAAGCTGCCCAATCCCTTGCCGGGGCCGGGTGCCAAGGTAACCGTGAGCGGCAATTACTCGACGGCGTTCACGCGAGCGACCAGCGGAACCGAGGCCGATCCGATCATGGGCATTCTGACGTACGACGAGATCACGTACCTTGAACCGCCCGCGGAGCTTGCCACACTTCCCGGCATGCGTCCCTGAGAGCGTGCGCAGATGCGCCCACCCCTCGCGCCGTTGCGTGGGTGGGAGCGGCCACGCCGACCCGTGCCTGCCTCGCCGCCTCGACGAGGGCGCCGAGGATTGCTTCCCGCTCTGGCCACGGCGTCTTGGGCCCGCGCCTGGGCGCCATGGGTAGCCAGCAGCGTCCTCGTCGTATCCGGATGTGCCGCTCGCCGTCCAGCCGTCGGCCCACACATCGATAGCCTCGATTTCGTCGGCGCGTACTCCGTCGACACGGACGAACTCGAGCAGGGGCTCGCCACCGAGGTTCCTTCCAAGCTGCCCGCCATCTGGCCCTTGAATCGCGGCGAGCGCGGGCTAGATGAAGCCTTGCTGGCCCGCGATCTGGAGCGCGTGGAGCGCTTTTACCGGGCGCGCGGCTACTACGAAGCCAAGGTCACTGGCGCCCGAGTGATCTGGACCGGTGAGCACAGCGTGCGCATCGAGATCGTGGTGTCCGAGGGCACACCCGTCGCTATCGAGGCAGGGCCTGACGGCGGGCGCGCCGTGCAGGTGAGCGGACTCGAGTCCATCGGCGAGCCCGGCCTCGTGGCGAAGATCATCGCGGCTTGCCCTCAGTCGGGGGAACGTCTGGATGAAGAGACGTATGAGCGCGCCAAAGCGACCATTCGCAAACTGCTCGCGGATCATGGCTACGCCTTCGTGCGCGTCACCGGCCGCGTCGACGTCGAGCGCGCCCGCCACGCGGCGCAGATCCGCTTGGACGTCGCGGCGGGTCCCCGAGCCGTGCTGGGCCCCATCTCGATCGTCGGATTGACATCGATTTCCGAGGACAAGGTCCGCCAGACCCTTCTGATCGCGCCGGGCGAAACCTACTCCGCTGCCAGCCTCGAGGACGCGCGCCGGGCGCTGGTCAACTTGGGCGTCTTCTCCACGGTCGCACTCGATGCCGACACGCACCATCCGGAGACAGGTCAGGTGCCGGTGCGTTTTACGGTGCACGAGGCCGCGCCGCGCACCATCCGTCTCGGGGGCGGCGCGCGCCTCGACGCCATCGAGCTCTCGGGCAACCTGACGGCGAGCTGGGAGCACAGGAACTTCCTGGGAGGGCTTCGCCATTTCACGCTCGAGGCGCGCCCGGGGCTGGTCCTGTTCCCCACGCGCATGGCGGATTTTCCCAACCTGGCCGCGCCCAATCGCGCGCTCTTTCAGGGCGCGCTGGAAGCTCGCTTGGCGCAGCCCTCGTTTCTGGAAGGGCGAACCAAGGGCTTCGCGAGCGCGGCGCTGGAAATCCAGCCGTTGCTCGATGCCGACACGCCAGAGAACGCGGTGCTGATCGGCTTCTTGGAGCTGGCGACGCGCGCGGGCCTGGAGCGCGCATTCTTCGATCATCAACTGTTCATTACGACCACGCTCAACTGGCTCGCCGAGCTCCCCTTGGACTACCGGCAGCTGACGCTTGGCCAGCAGAGCCCGCCCGCGCAAGCGAGCGCCGTCGAGCGCCTGTATATGCTGTATCCGGATCTGACCGCGCGGCTCGACCTGCGCGATGATCCTCTCGATCCAAAGCACGGCCTGTTACTCGCCAACTCATTGCAAGTCGCGCTGCCGGTGTTGGGCAACAGCGTGGGCGATCTGCGCATCACTCCCGAGCTGCGCTTCTATGCGACCAAGTCACGGCTCACACTGGCGATACGTGCCGCAACGGGCTTGCTCTTCCCACGCAACTACGCCCGGGACACCTCGACCAATCCTCTGCCGACCGTAGATCAGCAAATCCTGTTGTTTCGCGGGCTGTTCTCCGGCGGTCCGTTCTCGAATCGTGGCTACGCTTACCAGGGCGTCAACCCGCGGCAGCCCGTCTTGCTCTCGAATGATCCGGGAGTGCCGTGCAGCGGGCAGACGCCCGGCTCGGACACGGACCCGCGCTGTCTACGCCCGCTCGGCGGACTGACCTCCTGGGAGCTCTCCGCGGAGCTGCGGTTTCCGCTCACCTTTCTCTCGCCTCTGGGCGCCGTTGCATTCGTTGACGCGAGCGACGTCGAGCTAGGTCGAGCTCGGTATCGAATCGGCAATCCGCACCTCGCGCCGGGGCTCGGGCTGCGCTATCCAACGCCGATTGGCCCGGTGCGCCTGGATCTCGGTTTCCGCGTGCTCCAAGCTCTCGGTACGGAGCAGCCCCAAGGCACCCCCCCTACCCTGTTTGGTGCTCCCCTGACCTTGCAGCTCGCCATTGGGCAGGCGTTCTGATGGATCTCGATCGAGCCCCCGCTGCGCGTCGTTCGCGCTTCGTTCGGTCCATCAGGGCCGCGCCCTGGCTGCTCATCTTTCTGTGCGCCTGCGCTCTCGGTCTGGTGTTACACGCGAACGTTCCCGCCGTTCGCGGCGCGATCGCCACGGCCCTCGATGACGCGCTCGCCGCCAGGTTTCGCGGCAAGGTCACGCTGATCGGCCTGGACCAGGTGGGGGCGACGCGCGTGCGGCTGCGCGAACTCGTGGTGGACGACGAGGACGGTGTCCGCGTGCTTTCGCTGCAGGGCGTGCAGCTCGATGTTCGACCGGTCCATTGGCTCACCGCTTGGATCTCGGGAGCGAGCGCGCCGTTCGCCATCGAGCGAGTCAGCGTGCAGCGCGCCCAGGTCGAGTTGCGGCAAGACGCTCGCGGGCGCTGGACCCTTGCCCGCGCGTTCGAGAGCCGTGCGGCGCCGCGCCCGTCGAGCGGGCGTCCCACGCGTCCCATTGCGATCAGCCGCTTGACGGTGGCCGCGCTCGAGCTCGCGGGCGAGCTGCCGGGATCTGGCCCGCTGCACGCACGGCTGCAACAGCTATCGGCGAGCGGAATGCTCGCCGGCGAACGTTCGCAACTCGACGTCGAGCCCTTCCACGTGACAGCCAACGCGGGGGACGGTCTCCAGCTCGAGGGAGAAGGGTCGCTCCGGCTGGCACCCGGCGGACATGCCGGAGCCCGTTTCCGGGGCGCTCTGGGCCAGATTGCCGTCAGCACCGCCGTTGAATTCGGCGCAGGTCGTCTCGACTGGACGCTGGACATCCCCGCGGCGCTGCCCGCAGCCGTGCGCGCGCTCTGGCCTGCTTGGCCGCTCGAGAGCCCCGCGACGCTGCACTGGGAGGCACACGGGCCTGCGTCTGCGCTGCAGGTCCTGGCTCGCGCTCAGAGTCTCGCGGGC
>JAICTU010000371.1 GCA_025936205.1 Polyangiaceae bacterium
ACGGGCACCTTGTGCACTTCCGTCGTGGCCAGGATGAACTTGACGTGGGGCGGTGGCTCCTCGAGCGTCTTCAGCAGCGCGTTCCAGGCGTTCTGCGACAACATGTGGACCTCGTCCACGATGAAGATTTTGTAGCGATCGCGCGCCGGACGGTAGGGCAGCGACTCCTGGAGCTTTCGGATCTCGTCCACGCCGGTGTAGCTCGCGCCGTCGATCTCGCGGACGTCGACGTCCACGCCCTCGGCGATCTCCCGACACGCCGCGCAGGCCAGGCACGGCTCGATGCGCTCGGCGGACGTCGGGCTGGCGGGTGCCCCCGCTGGACTCGGGGTGCCGGGTGCCCCCGCGGCAGTAGCGCCTCGCTGCAGGCAGTTCAAGGCCTTGGCCAGGATGCGCGCGCTCGTGGTCTTGCCCACGCCACGTACGCCGGTGAACAGGAACGCGTGTGCGACGCGGTCTTGCTCGATGGCGTTGGCCAGACTGCGCGCCACATGCTCCTGGCCGATCAGGTCCCGAAACTTCATCGGGCGCCACTTGCGAGCAAGGACTACGTAGCTCATTCAGCGTCTCCAGCCCCCCGGACGAGCGGAGGATTGCGCGTAGCATTTCGAGCCGGGCCAAAGAAGGGGTCCAGGTCCCGGGATCGGGGATCGGGGGGTTTCGGACGATCTCTCGGCCCCGAGGCGCCGAAGACAAATTGACAACCAACTTGACAAAACGCATGGACCGGAAAAAATGTCATCCAGCATGACAACCTGGCGATCGATGACATGACGGCAGCGAGAGATGTAGGTGAGCCCTCTCCGGACTCTCCGGTAGAGGACGGCCAGCTCACCGTTCTGGTGGTGGACGACGAGCCGAGCAATCTGAGCTCGCTGCGCAAGATCTTCGAGCGCGAGCAGATGCGGGTCCTCACGGCGGAGGACGCCAAGTCCGCGCTCGACCTGGTGCGCCGGCACCGGATCCAGGTGGCGCTCATCGATCTGATGATGCCGGGCACCTCCGGCGCCGAGCTGCTCCGTGCGCTGAAGGAGGTCTCACCCGATACCGAGGCGGTGCTGATGACGGCCTACGGCACGGTGGAGAATGCCGTACAGGCCATGCGCGATGGCGCGTACGACTTCGTGGAAAAGCCGCTCAAGCGCATGAATATCGTCAAGAGCGTGCGCAAGGCCGCCGAGCGGCAGTTGCTGCTCGCGGAGAACCGCTCGCTGCGCCGCGAGCTGCGCATGCTCACTCATCGCGAAATCGTCGGGCAGAGCTCTGCGCTGCGGCGCGTGCTCGACGTGAGCAATCAAGCGGCTCCTTCCAGCGCGACGGTGCTGCTGCTGGGCGAGAGCGGCACGGGCAAGGAGCTGATCGCCCGGCACATCCACGGCCGAAGCTCGCGCGCGAGCGGCCCCTTCGTCGCCGTCAATTGCTCGGCCATTCCCGAATCGATCCTGGAGGGAGAGCTGTTCGGTCACGAGCGCGGTGCGTTCACCGGCGCCGTTGCCCGCCGCGACGGCCGCTTTGCGCGCGCCGCAGGCGGCTCGCTGTTTCTCGACGAGATCGGGGAGCTGACTCCGGCGGTTCAGGTGAAGCTGTTGCGCGTCCTCCAGGAGGGAGAGTACGAGCCTCTGGGCGGCGACACCGTCAAGGCGGACGTAAGGATCATCGCTGCGACGAACCGCAATCTGCAGCAAGAGGTCGAGGCAGGGCGATTTCGCGAGGATCTCTACTATCGCCTGAACGTGATCGCGATCACCGCGCCGCCCTTGCGCTCTCGTCGCGACGACGTGCCGCTGCTGGTGGACCACTTCTTGGGCATCTACTGCGCAAAGAACGGTCGCCCACGGCTCAGCGTCGCCAGCGATGCGCTCGGGAAACTGCTCGACTACTCCTGGCCGGGCAATGTGCGGGAGCTGGAGAACGTGATCGAGCGCGCGGCGGTCCTGTGCCCGTCGGACGTGCTGAGCCTCACGGATTTGCCCGATGCGGTCACACGTGCGAGCGCTCCGGCCCCTTCGAGCCTGGTGTTCGAGGTCGGGACGCCCTTGGCAGAAGTCGAGCAGCGCATGATCCGGGAGACACTCAAGCGCACCGAAGGCGACAAGTCACTCGCGGCTCAGTTGCTCGGCATCTCCACTCGAACCATCTACCGCAAGCTGGACGAAGGGTCGGGGGGCCCGGCCTGAAGCGGCGCGTCAGTTCGCGCTCGAGTTCGAACCTGCGCCCGCCGCGCGCGCCCAAGTCCGGTTGTCAGTTTGTCATGCCGTCGCTCCTGCGCGGCTCCGGCTCGACAAGTTGTCTGCGCCGCACTCGAAGCGGAGCAGAGGAGCCGCGATTTCAGGCTGAAAAAGACCGTGGAATGGGCTAGTTGGGCGCTTGGCATGAGTCTCGCTTTCAGAGCTGTGGAGGTCCGCTGAAACGCCATGGGTGTAGAACGCTTTGCGAGAAAATCGTTCGGCTTCGTGGTGGTGCTGCTGCTGGGTCTGGCCATCTACTTTCAGGCAGCGGGAACGGTGGAGCTCGTCGCCTCCAGCGCGCTCGCCGCGGCGCCCGCGCCGGCGGGCAAGGGTCGCCGCGCAAGGCGCAAGGCGCCGGCGCCATTGGCGAAAGGCTCTACCACCAATGGCGACGCCATTTTGGCTCGCAATCCCTTCGACTCGGTGACGGGCCCACTCGATCGCAACCCGATCACGGCGGAGCTGCCCGAGCAGCAGAAGGATGCCGCGGACATCACCGACCCGCTCCATGCCCCCGAGTGCGACGACGTGGCGGTGAACATCGTCACGGAGTCACCCGATCCGGCGTGGTCGCTGGCCCAGCTCAAGGGCCCCGGCGACCCTGATGCCGCCCCGCGTCGGGGGGGGGATGCCGTCGGCAAGATGAAGGTCGCTTATATCGGCTACAACGCCGAGAAGGGCAGCCCCGCCGTCTGGCTGCTGAGCAGCGAGAAGCTGTGCCAGTCGCTGCTCTTCAGTGAGAAGAAAGAGAAGGCGGAGCAAGCGAGCTCGGGGGAAGCGGCGCCTGCGGCTGCGCCGCCCGCCGAGGATCGCGCGGCTCGCCGCGCCGCGCGCGCCAGCACCGGCGGGGCGGGCGCGATACCGCCCGAAATCGCGTCGAAGATCCACAAGGTCAGCGAGACGGAGTTCAACGTCGATCGCAGCGTGGTGGACGGAATTCTGGAGAATCAGGCACAGCTGATGCGCTCGGCGCGCATCGTGCCCGAGCAGAAGGACGGAAAGACGGTCGGAATTCGCCTGTTCGGCATCCGTCCGGATACGCTGCTGGGCAGCCTCGGGCTGCAGAATGGCGACCGTCTGGAATCGATCAACGGCTTTGACGTGGCCAACCCGGAGAAAGCTCTGGAGGCCTTCGCTCACCTGCGCACGGCGCCCAAGCTCACGGTTCAGCTGAACCGTCGCGGCAAAGGCACCACTCTCGATATCAACATCAATTGATTTTCATGTCACTTCGACCTCGTGCTTCCTTTTTGGTGTGGCGTCCGATAGCGAGGCTCCGCCGTGTCACGTGTTGGGTCTCCGGCGGCATCGCCTTCCTGGGGCTCAGCACCGATCCGTCTGCGTTGGGTTGGCGGGGCGTTCCCGCAGCCGTTGCTCAGACGCCGGAACCCACGCCCGCCGACAAGAAGGGTGCGGCCGGCGGCGCCGAGGACATGCCCGGCGCGCGGGGTCCGCTGCCCCAGAGCATGGATTCCATCGCCAAAGCGGTGGACACGCCGTACCGGCCCAAGCCGGACAGTCACCGAGTCAAGTTCAATCTCGAGGACGCGGATCTGGCCGAGTTGGTGCAACACATCAGCGGTCTCACCGGCAAGCGCTTCATCTACGGATCGAAGGTGCGCAAGGTCAGCATCACCGTCGTCTCCCCCGAGCCGGTGACTCTGGCCGAGGCTTACGAGGCATTCCTCTCCATCCTGCAGGCAAACGGCCTCACCGTGGTGCCGCAGGGAGAGTTTTTGAAGATCGTGGACAGCGCGGGCGCCGCCCAGTCGGTGCCGCCCCTGTACTCGCGCGCCGCACCCGTGCCAGAGACGGATGCCTACGTGACCCGGCTCTATCGCCTCAAGAGCGTGAGCGCCACCGAGGTCGCGAACCTGCTCGGCAAGTTCAAGAGCAAAGAGGGCGACATCACCGTCTACGAGCCGAGCGGGCTCCTGATCATCACCGACACGGGGGCACACATCCGGCGCTTGATCCGCCTGATCGAAGAAGTGGACGTCGGCTCTGCCAGCTCGCGCATGTGGATCGAGCCGATCCATTACGGCGACGCCCGCGACTACGCCAAGCAGATCAACGACATCTACCAGCTCGACAAGGGCTCTGCCGGTGGCGGCCTGGTGCGCGTGCTCGCCGACGAGCTCACCAACTCGCTGATCATCGTGGGCTCGAACGACGGTTACCTCCGGCTGCTCGAGTTCTTGAAACGCGTGGACACGGCGCCGGCCGCGGAGGGCCGGATCCATGTGCTGCAACTGCAGCACGCCGTGGCGGAGGAGCTGGCGCAGACCCTGACGCGCATGCTCTCCGGGACCGCAGGCGCTGCGGCAACCGGCCGGGGCAGCGCGCGCGCGCCAGCGCCGGCCGCGCCAGCCGCAGGCGCCGCAGCCGCCGAAGGCCTGTTCGAGGGCGCCGTACGCGTGACCGCCGACAAGGCGACGAACTCGCTCGTGATCACCTCGTCCAGCCGGGACTACGCGCAGCTTCGGATGGTGATCGACAGCCTCGATCGCGAACGGCGCCAGGTCTTCATCGAAGCCGTGATCATGGATCTGGCTGCGCACCGCATCAACACGCTCGGTCTCGCCTACCACGGCGGCGCCACCGCCGACCTCGGCGGCAGCGACAAGTCGATCATCCTCGGCGGCTTCAACCCGATCGAGTCGATCGCCGGCCCGACGCAGTTGCAGGCGCTGGCGCTCGGCGTGCGCGGTCCCGACCTGCAGGGCACGGAAGGCCGCATCCCCACGCTGCCACCGGGCGTGAGCATTCCCGCGTTCGGCGTGGCGCTCAACGCCGTGGCGACCAGCTCGGATTCCAACGTGCTGTCCACGCCGCATATCATCGCGATGGACAACACCGAGGCGGAGATCAACGTCGGCGAGAACATCCCGCTACAGACCAACTCCGCGGGCACCAACCTCTCCAGCCTGGCGCCGTTGCTCGGCGCAGCCGGCGGTCAAGCGACGCAGGGCGTCGGCGGCTTGGGCGCGCTCGGTGCCCTGGGCGCGCTGGGCAGCGCACCACGCCAGGACGTGGGTACCAAGATCAAGCTCACGCCGCACATCAACAAGAACAACCAGGTCCGCCTGGAGATCCAGGAAGAGATCAGCGAGCAGGGCGCGGGCGGTCCGTCCGGAACCCTGGGCACGGTCTCGATCACGCAGCGCTCCGCCAAGACCACCGTGGTGGTCGACGATCAGCAAACGGTCGTGATTGGCGGTCTGATGCGCGACACCAAGCTGGTCAGTCACCAGAAGATCCCTCTGCTGGGTGACCTGCCGGTGCTGGGCTTCTTGTTCCGCAACAGCACGACCACGACACAGAAGGCCAATCTGCTGCTGATCCTGACGCCGTACGTGATCGAGTCGCAAGATGATCTGCGCAAGGTCTTCACGCGCAAGATGAACGAGCGTCAGGAGTTTCTCGATCGCTATTTCGTCTTCAATTCCGACTGGCAGCCGCCGCGCGACTACACGCGCACCAGCGGCCTGGTCGAGGTGATCCGCAAGGCGTTCGCGGACATGGCCGAGCGGCACCGGCTCGAGCTCGAGGGCAAGCCCAGCGAAGCGAAGGCGCACGAGCCCACCGAGCCGCTCGATCTGCCCGTCGACGTCGGGCCGTCGAAGGGTGGCGCGGCGCCCGCTGGGGCTCCTGCCGCACCCAAGGCTCCCGCCGCACCACGCTCGCGCCGGCAGCGCTCCCAGAACGACTCCGGCGCTCCGCCCGTGACGCGCCGGGCGGACGTACCGCTGGTGATCAACCCCGGCGTGCGCAGCGTGGCGGCGGCTCCCACCGCGGCTGCCGTGGAGCGGGTGGAGTAATGCAGGAACAGCGGGCGCTCGGCGACATTTTGATGCGCCACGGCGTGGTCACGCCGGAGGCGCTGGAACCGCTGTACGCCGAGCAGCGGGAGAAGCCGATCGAGCTGTTCGACCTGGTGGTTCAAAACCGCCTGGCGACGGACGCCGCCGTGGCCGCCGCGCTGGCGCGCGAGTGCGGCTACGGCTTTCTGGAGAGCATCGATGACGAAGCGATCGCGCTCACAGACGCCATGCGGCTACCGCTGGGCTACGCGCGTTCGCACCGGCTGTTGGTGCTGAAGGAGGACGAGGACAGCGTTTCGGTGGTGTGCGGAGATCCGCTGGACACTGCCGCGCTCGACGACGTGCGCGCGACCTTCGGCAAGCGCCTGATCGTGCACGTGGCCGCTCCGGCCGTGGTGAACGAGGCCATCAACCGCGTCTACGAACGGCAGGACACGACCGGTGATCTGGAGGGCAAGGAGGACGTCCAGGACGCAGACGCGATCGACATCCTGGAGTCGGACGACGATGCTCCGATCATCCGCTGGGTGAACAGCCTGTTCGCTCAGGCCGCCAAGGAGCGGGCCAGCGATATTCACATCGAGCCGGAAGAGAAAGAGGTGCTCGTCCGCTATCGCGTCGACGGCGAGCTCTACGTGGCACGCCGGGCGCGCCGGCAGTTCATGAGCTCGGTGATCGCTCGCGTGAAGATCATGGCGGGCCTGAACATCGCGGAGAAGCGCCTGCCGCAAGACGGCCGCATCTCCCTGCGCATCGCCGGCCGCGCGATCGATGTGCGCGTGTCCACCGTGCCGACGAGCCGCGATCACGAGCGGATCGTGATGCGCCTGTTGAACAAGACCAGCGTGCTCTTGGATCTGCCCGACCTGGGCTTCAGCCAGCGCGACTTCTTGCTGATGGACGGGCTGATCCACAAGCCCGACGGCATCATCCTGGTCACTGGCCCCACCGGTAGCGGCAAGACGACCACGCTGTACGCCTGCGTCAACCGCATCAATCACCCCAATATCAACATCCTCACGGCAGAAGATCCCGTCGAGTACGAGATCTCCGGGATTCATCAGGTGCCCGTGCAACCCAAGATCGGGCTGACCTTCGCCAGCGCGCTGCGCGCGTTCTTGCGCCAGGATCCGGATGTGATCATGGTGGGCGAAATCCGCGACAAGGAGACGGCCGAGATCGCCATGCACGCCTCCATGACCGGTCACCTGGTGCTCAGCACCATCCACACGAACGACGCGGCCAGCGCGTTCACTCGCCTGATCCAGATGGAGATCGAGGCATTTCGTGTGCGCTCGACCGTGGTGGGCGTGCTCGCTCAGCGCCTGGTTCGCGTGCTCTGCCAGCAGTGCAAGGAGCCGTACGAGGCAACTCCTTACGAGCTGGAACAGCTCGGCATCGATCCAGTGCGCACCCGCCGTCGAGACGAGCGCCGGCTCGCGGCGTCTTACATCGCGCGGACGAACGACGGGATCGCGCCCTATGAGCCCGTGGGCTGGCGGCGAGCCGGTATGCCGCGCCTGTACCGACCCAAGGGCTGCGCAGTCTGCGACAACAAGGGCTTCACGGGGCGCCTCGGCATCTACGAGCTGCTGATGGCTGACGACGCCGTGGGCGAGGCGGTCCTGCAGAGCTCGGACGCGCAGAGCATCCGGCGTGTGGCACAGTCGCGGGGCATGGATACGCTGCGCGACGATGGAGCGCGCAAGGCGCTCGCGGGTATCACGACCGTGGAAGAGGTGGTGGCCGCAACTCAGGACGACATGTTCGATGAGTGAGCGTGCCTCGGTTGTCTGGGCTTCGAAAGACGGCGCCTTGCTCGCTGCAGCGGAGCGCCGCTGATGGCCGTCTTCGAATACAAGGGCATCGAGGTCGCCTCGGGCAAGGCGGTCAAGGGCTACCGAGACGCGGATAGCCCGAAGGCCCTGCGTGGTATCCTGCGTCGCGAGGGCGTCCTGCTCACGCTCGCCACGCCCGAGAGCGAGCGCAAGGCGAAGTCTCAACGCGACATTCAGCTGCTCGCGTTCATGAAGCGGCCCTCGGCGGCCGACGTCGCGGTGATGACGCGGCAGCTCGCGACGTTGGTGCGCGCCGGCGTGCCGCTGGTCGAGTCGATCGGCGCGCTGGTCGATCAGGTGGAGAAGGAGTCGCTGGTGCGGGTGCTCACCGCGCTCGGCGAGTCGCTCAAGGAAGGTACGGCGTTCGCCACCTGCCTGGCGCAGCACCCGAAGGTTTTTCCGCCGCTTTACATCAACATGGTCGCGGCCGGTGAGGCCTCGGGCACTCTGGAGACCGTGCTCGAGCGTTTGGCGGACTTCATGGAGGGGCAGGCCCGCCTGAAGGGCAAGCTGGTCTCCGCACTGGCGTACCCGGTGCTGATGACGCTGATCGCGACTGCACTGGTGGGCGCGTTGATGGTGGGCGTGGTGCCCAAAGTTACGAGCATGTTCGAGAGCTTGCAGCAGGAGCTGCCCTGGTACACGTCGCTCCTGATCTTCATCTCGGACTCGCTCCGAGCCTACTGGTGGCTCTTGTTCGGCAGCATCGCTGCGGGGGTCTATGGCTTCCGCCGCTGGCGTAGCACGCCGGCGGGGCGGCTCGCCTGGGACAAGTTCATGCTGCAGGTGCCGATCTTCGGGCGCCTGAATCTGCTGGTGGCCGTCGCGCGTTTTTCGCGCACGCTCTCGACGCTGCTGGCGAGCGGCGTGGCCTTGCTCTCGGCGATGGACATCGTGAAGAGCGTGCTCGGCAACGCCCAGCTCGAGGCCGTCGTGAAGGACGCGATCAGCTCGATCCGCGAAGGCGAGAGCATCGCGGATCCGCTGCGCCGCAGCGGCTACTTCCCGCCCATGGTGACGCACATGATCGCGGTCGGCGAGCGCAGCGGCCAGCTGGAACAAATGCTGACGAACGTGAGCCGCACCTACGAGGCGGACGTCGAAACCAAGGTGACCACTCTGACCAGCCTGCTCGAGCCGCTGATCATCGTGGTGATGGGCGGCATGGTGGCATTCATCGCCATGTCGATCATCATGCCGCTCGTGCAGATGAACCAGATGGTACAGTGAGGCAGCCGTGGCTCGAGCATTTGTGGCGCGCAAGACCGAGCGGCGGTCGTTTTTCCCCTGGGAGCAGCGCGGTGGC
>JAICTU010000457.1 GCA_025936205.1 Polyangiaceae bacterium
AAAACTGGTCCAAAACGATGATTTCGGCCAAACGACCTTCACCGGTCGTGCGCCAGTGAAACAGCTCCACGCGGGCAGCTGCCGCGTGGACACTGCCAAAACGCTCAGCGATCTTGCGGTCGAGCTCCCCGTCCTTCTTCCACCATTGTGCGGGCTTGAGCTCGGAGAACCAAAACTGGAGGACTTCTTCCGCCGTGCGTTCCGGCGTGCGGGGTGCGCCCGCGGCCTGCTGCGTCGCGATCGTCATACCTGGGATGTCAGCGTCAGATTAATACGCCGCTGCTGGCTACGCGATCGAATTTCACTCAACGCATCGCGCGAGACAGGCCGCACGCGGGCAGGTAGTCTCCCTGCGTCATGCAAAGCGACTCCATCCAAAGCGGCCCTGAGATCCTGCAGCCCCGCTTCAGCTCCCTGCTCCTCGGCAACTGCCGTCTGGAGAAGCTCTACAGCGGCACGCGCTGGGCGGAAGGGCCCTGCTACTTTGCCGACGGGAACTACCTGATCTGGAGCGACATCCCCAACAATCGCATGCTGCGCTGGACCGATGGGCTCGGCGTCGAAGTGTTCCGGAATCCAGCCAACTGCTCGAATGGGAACACGCGCGATCGCGAGGGGCGGCTCGTCACTTGTGAGCACCTCACCCGGCGGGTCACCCGGACCGAGTATGACGGCACCATCACGGTGCTCGCGGATCGCTACGAAGGGCGGCGACTGAATTCACCCAACGACGTCGTGGTGAAGAGCGATGGCAGCATCTGGTTCACGGATCCTCCCTACGGCATCCTGAGCGACTACGAAGGCAAGAAATCGCCGAGCGAGCTCGGCGGCAACTACGTGTTCCGCCTGGACCCGAGCGGCGCGCTCAGCGTCGTGGCGGATGATTTCGACAAGCCGAATGGCATCGCCTTCACGCCGGACGAGCGCCAGCTGTTCGTGGCCGACTCGGGGCGGCCGCACCACATGCGCGTCTTCGATGTGAAGGACGGCAAGTCGCTCGCCAATAGCCGCGTGTTTGCGGAGTGCGACGCCGGCATCTTCGACGGTTTCCGGTTCGATACCGACGGCAATCTCTGGGCCAGCACCCGCGCGGGCATCAACGTGTACGCGCCCGAAGGTGAAATGCTCGGGAAGATCCGCGTCCCCGAAGCGGTAGCCAATCTGACCTTTGGCGGCCCGAAGCGAAACCGCTTGTTCATCACCGCGACCACGTCGCTGTACTCGCTGTTTGTGAACGCGAACGGCGTGCAGCGTCCCTGAAGAGCGTCCCTGAAGAGCGTCCCTGAAGAGCGTCCCTGAGCCACCCTGGGGCAAAAAGGTTGGAAGCGGTGGGGCGGCGGGCACCAGCGATCGGCATGCGACGGTCGCCGGATTTTGCGGACAACGGCGCGCCGCGAGTGGACGATACAGCGTCGAGATGAACGACCTGTCCAGCCCCCGTGTCCTGCTCTCCACCGGCCTGGTGCTCGCGGCGAGCTTCCTTTCCCCCGCCCTGCTCGCCGCGGAGGAAGCGCCAGCTCCCGAGCTGGCGTCCGGCGCAGGGCTCGACCACCCCGCCGGCGTACTCGAGCGCTTCGCGCGCGACGAGCACGACACTCGCGTCACCAACGCCTGGTGGACGATGGGCGGCGGAGCACTGCTCGTCGCGTCGGGTCTGATCACCGTCGCGGGCGACCATGAGAGCTGGGGGCATCTGGTCTGGATCTCGGGCGGCGTCTCGCTGCTGGGCGGGTTCGCGCAGCTGTTCATCCCCGGTGAGCTGGAGCGGCTGGAGAGCGAATCTGGCGGGCGGACGCCGAACTACTCACCCGCCGCGCTGGACGCCGCATGGAAGGCCAAAGCCGACGGGGAGCGCACGATGCGCCACGTCGCGGGCATCACCAATCTGGGCCTGGGCGCCGCGGGCATCACCGCGGGCTCCTTGCTCGCGGGCGGCGCCGGCGACATGAGCCACAGCGATCGGGTGGGTTGGAGCGTCGGCTGCTTCGTTGCAGGCGGGGTGCTCACGCTGGGCGGCGTCATCACGCTGCTGGTGCCCTCCAACACGGAGAAGGGTTATCAGATCGCCTTCCCTCCCCCGTCCGTCCGCATGGACGTCGGAGTGGCCCCGGCCCCCGGCGGGGGTACGTTGCAGCTCACGGGCAGCTTCTGAAGCGTGATAGGACCCGGGCATGGAATATCGCGCTCTGGGTCGCACGGGTGTTCAGGTCTCTCGGCTCTGCTTCGGCACCATGTCCTTCGGTGGCGACGCGGATGAAGCCACCTCGCGCAGCATGTTTCAGCGCTGCCGGGAGGCGGGCATCAACTTCTTCGACTGCGCCGACGTGTACGCCGGCGGAAAGTCGGAGACGCTGCTCGGCAAATTCATGGCAGGCTCACGCGACGAGCTGGTGATCGCCACCAAGGCACACTTCGGCACGGGGCCGGCGCCCACCTCGCGGGGCTCGAACCGCTACCACCTGGTGCGCGCGGTAGAAGCGAGCTTGAAGCGGCTCGCCACCGATCGCATCGACATCCTGTATCTGCACCACTTCGACCAGAGCACGGCGCTCGACGACTCGCTCAAGTCGCTCGAGCTACTGATCGCGCAGGGCAAGATCCTCTACCCCGCCGCCAGCAACTTCTCCGCGTGGCAGACCATGCGCGCGCTGGGCATCGCCGAGCGCAACGGCTGGGCGCCGCTCGCCTGCTTGCAGCCGATGTACAACCTGGCCAAGCGCCAGGCAGAGGTCGAAATCCTGCCGATGGCGATCGAGATGGGGCTCGGCGTGTGCAGCTACAGCCCGCTCGCCGGCGGCTTGCTCACCGGCAAGTACCAGAGCGAAGAGGCGCAGGGCCGACTGAAGACGAACGCCATGTACAAGGTACGCTACGGCGAGCGCGTCAACCACGACATCGCGGTCGGTTTGAACGCGCTGGCGCGCGAGCTCGGCCACCATCCTGCGAGCGTGGCCGTCGCATGGGTGGCGACCCACCCCGGCATCACGGCCCCGATCCTGGGCGCGCGCAACCTCGAACAACTCGAGCCGTCACTGAAGGCGCTCGACGTGGGCATGACGGCGGAAATGCGCGATCGCGTGAGGCAGCTCTCGCCCACGCCGGCGCCGGCGCACGACCGCAGCGAAGAAAAGCGCTGACTTCGGCTGGGCTCGGCGCCGCGCGGCGCGGAGCCCACCAGCATGTGCCCGCTGACGTCCGGTGCTCGCGCTACCGGCGCCCGTACCTCTGCCCGTACTCGAGCCAGAGCGTGGCCAGCTCGGCGCCGGCCTTCAGCGCCGCGGTAGGCTTGAGCTTCGAGCCCGAGACGTCGCGCCAGCGGCGCAATGGGTACTCCATCGCCGAGCGCGCCAGCGGCGCGACCGCGCCTTCTCGCGCGAGCTTCGCGAGGCGCGCTAGCAGCTCCACGTCGAAGGTCCAGCTCACGTTGAAGGGCTGGGCGAAGATGTCGCGCACCGGCGCCGAGTTGCGGAACAGCTTGGCGCCGCACTGCGTGTCGTACACGTTCAGATCCAGCAGCACGCTGGCCAGGCTGGCGAAGATGCGCCCCAGATAGTGCCGCGTCGGCGTGCGCACCACATCGCGACCGAGCAGCCCGACGCGCGAGCCCAGCACCGCCTGCAACTCCGGCCGTTCAGCGAACAGCGCGCGCATCGGCCCGATCTCCTCCAGCGGCGTGGCCAGGTCCGCATCGAAGTAGGCCACGATGGCGGGCGAGCGCTGGAACGCAGCCTGCAGCCCGCGCCGGACGGCTTCCGCCTTGCCCGCGTTCTGGTCGAGGCCGAGCACACTGATCTGCGCGGGCAGCTGATTGCTCAGCTGCTGCAAGATCGAGCGCGTCGCATCCCGCGACCCGTCATCCACCAGCAGAAACGAAAGGCTGGGATCGCTCTGTGCGGCGCCCGCAAAGCGCTGCGCGTCGAAGCGCTCCGCCTCGTTGTAGCAGGGGACGACTACGATGATGTTTTGCACGTCAACCAAACGGTGAGCCCAGGCACCCTCAAGCCGCGCTCGCTGGCCGCCAGACACAGGCGGTTATCGAGCACCAACCCGGAGTGGATCAATTGTGTGACGAAGGCGCCCCGCTGCCAGCCTCCGACGCCCTGCTCGGAGGGTTCGCTGGGCTTCGGCAGCAGCCGCTCGCGCAGCGCCTGCGCAGCTCGTGGCAGGAGCAAGGAAGCGAACAGGTACCCCGAATCGAGCACCTCGAGGCCAGCGCTGCGCACCTCGGCCAGCAGCTGTGCGCGCGAATAACGGCGGAAGTGCTTCAACGCCCGATCATGCTCGGTATACAGGCGCTGAAATGCCGGCACGGTGATCAGCACCCGCCCCCCCGGAGCGAGCCGCTCCCGCCTCAGCTGCGCGAGCATCGCGACCGGATCCTCGACGTGCTCGATCACATCCAGGAGCAGGATCAGCTCGGCGCGGTAGGCCGGGTCGCTGAGCTCGCGCACGAACTCCACGCCGGCCTTGCTCAGCTCGCGCGCCAGGCCGTCGGTCAGGTGAATGTCCTGCGCCACCGACTGCTGAAAGCCGAGCGCCGAGTGCAGAGCATGGATCAGAAAGCCGTCCCCAGCGCCGACATCGAGCACCCGCGGCGCCCGCAGCCCCAGCCCGTCCACGATCTGCCGGATCGCCTGCAAGCGCGCCGTCTCCCACGGGTGACGGCGGGCGGCGGAGCCAGTTCGTTCGCTCAGGTCCACTGCGGTTTCCTAGCCCGGGGGAGCGTCGTGGCCAAGCGTTTGCGCGCGGGACGTGAACGGGAGCGAGCGGAGGCTGCCGAGCCCGCCGATTTTGGAGGTTTCCAGGTTCTCTACTCCCAGCTTTCGGATTACCCCGAAGCATCGTGGATGTCAGCACCCGGCTTCGGCGCACGGCGCCCCACCTCCGGGGTCGCGCCGTGCTGGCCTACCTGCTGCGTGAGGTTGCGCCCCCGGTCGCGCTGGGCCTGGTCGCCGCTCTCTGCATGGTGGGTTGGTCCGGCATGGACCCCACGAACATCGGCTGGAACGCCAACGGTGACGCTGCCACGCACTACCTGGGCTGGTGGTTCTTTCGGAACTCCCCTTGGCATTTTCCGCTCGGCGCCAACCCCGACTACGGGCTCGAGATCGGCAGCTCGGTCTTCTATTCTGACTCGATCCCGCTGCTCGCGATCGGCTTCAAGCCGTTTGCGGCGTGGCTGCCGACTCCCTTTCAGTATTTCGGGCTCTGGGTCTGTCTGTGCCTGGTCTTGCAGGGCTGGTTTGCCTGGCGGGTGCTCGGCGCGCTGGGCGAGACACGCCCCTTCGACGTCCGGCTGGCGGCGCTCGGTCTGTTCCTGTTCTCGCCGCCGCTGATGATTCGCGTCGGCGGTCACAGCGCGCTCGTTGGGCACTGGCTGATTCTGGCTGCATTTTCACTCTACCTGAGGCCCGGCCCGCGGGTGCGTCGGCTCGCCTGGCCGCTCTTGGTGCTCTCGGCGGCGCTCGTGCATTCCTACCTGTTCGTGATGGTGTCGGCGGTGTGGTCTGCGGACCTGCTGCAGCGCTGGAAGCCGGGAGGGGCACGCGACGTGAAAGGAACGCTGATCGATGCGGCCGCCGTTGCCGGAGCGGCGCTGCTCGGTCTGTGGCAGGCAGGCTTCTTCCTGGTCCGGGTCTCGCCCGAAGTCGGGTACGGGCAGTTCGGCATGAACCTGCTCGCTCCCTTCAACCCCGATCTCTACTCGTGGTTGTTGCCGCCGGTGGCCCCGCCGTTCCTCGGTTTTCACGAGGGTTATGACTTTGCCGGTCTCGGAGCCCTGTTGCTCTCGGCCAGCGTGCTGATTCCGCTGCTCCTGCGGTGCTCGCGCCTGCTCGCCGGGATTCGAGGACACTGGCCCCTACTGCTGGTGCTGGGCGCGCTCGCGCTGTTCGCCGTCACGAACCACGTGGGCTTGGGCCGCTGGAGTTTCACGTTGCCGCTCCCCGACGCTCTGGTGCGAGCAGCCGGCACGCTGCGGAGCTCGGGACGCATGTACTGGCCCGTGCACTATGCGTTGCTGATCGCGGTAGTGCTGCTCGTGGTGCGCGCCTATGGCCAGCGCGCCGCTTGCGTGATGCTGGCGCTCGCGACCAGTGTGCAGGTGGCCGACAGCAGCCGGGGTTGGTGGAATCACCTGCACACGCATTTCAGGGGCACGCGAGCGACATCCTGGCTCTCGCCGTTGAAGGCGCCCTTCTGGAGCGCCGCCGGCGACGAATATCACGTGCTGCGCTGCGTCCCGGGAGGCAACAGCGCGGCGGGCTACAGCGCCTTCGCCTACTATGCGGCATCTCACCGCATGGCCACCAACGCTGCCTACCTGGCCCGTGTGGACGCCACCGCGTCCGAGGACGCAGAAGAGCGCGTGAGACAGGAGCTCGCGGCCGGAGCCTTCGAGCCGGACACGCTGTATGTGCTGGACGGCGCGCACGCCTCGCAGGCCGCCCAGACCCTCGATCCTGGAGCCGATTTGCTCACCCGGGCTGACGGCTACTACGTGCTGGCTCCGGGCTGGCTGACGCGCGATCACGAGAGCCCCGTCGAGCAGCAGGCGCTCACGCTGCGGGACATCGTGCCCGGGCTACCCCTCGAGAGCGAGGTCCGCTTTGACGCGGGCGGCACGGGCGTGGCGTACCTGGGCAACGGCTGGTCGGCGCCGGAGGCCTGGGGCGTCTGGTCCGATGGTCCGCGTGCTGAGCTCAGCTTACCGGTGGATCCCAGGGGGCGGATGGAGCTGGGGCTGGCCTGCGAAGTCGGCGCCTTTGTGCCCTTGGATCGCTCCGAGCAGCGCGTGGAGGTCTGGATCAACGGTGTCTCATCGGCGGTATGGCAGCTCGAGGCCACCCCCGGCTGGCGTGAGCTGCGCGTGCCTCCGCAGGCGCTGCAACCCGCAGGCGCCACCCTGTGGCTCTCCGTGCGCTTCGAGATCGCGTCTCCGTCGAGCCCAAAGGCACGCGGGGACAGTGACGACGCGCGCCAGCTTGGGCTGGCGCTGCGCCGTTTGAAGCTCACCCGCTGACCCCAGGGCGAGATGTCACAGAGCCAAGCACGTCATCAGCGGGCGCTCGGGCGTGCTGCTGCTGTGGTCTTCTGCGCCGTCGTGCTCGTGGTCATGCTCTGGCCCGTGCTCGGCCGCGAGGGCTGGCCGCTCAACCACGAGGGCCTGAGCTGGAAGTACCGCCTCCTCGTCTACGTGCAGCACTTCCGCCGCTTCGATCTGCTGCCGATCTGGTCCGAGTCCGCGGCGCTTGGGCTGGGCGCGCCCGCGCCGGTGCTGTATCACAAGCTCTTCTACGTCGCGGCCGCCGGCGTGTACCTGCTCTCCGGCTCCGTCAAAGCGGCGGTGAGCGTGGCGCTCGTCATTTTCTCCGCTGCCGGCCTGCTCGGGATGTGGGCCCTGCTGCAGC
>JAICTU010000088.1 GCA_025936205.1 Polyangiaceae bacterium
CCGGTGGAGCCCGGCGGGGCCGCTTGTTCCCCCCGAGGCGGGCGCGCCGCGCCTCCAGCAAGCGCGCCTCGTGATTGCCCAGCACGGAGCGCCCGCCGATCTGCCGGAACAGCTGGAGCACGGCACGACTGTCGGGGCCGCGGGCGAGCAGATCTCCCACGAACAGCACGCGATCACTGGGCCCTGCCGCGAGCGAGTCCAGCAGACTCGTGAGCTCCGCGATGCAACCGTGGACGTCACCGACGATCAGGGTGCGCCCCATCAACCCACCAGCTTACTCGCCGTCTCGACGGGGGTCACCTGCCTGGGTCGCGGCGCCCACCGCCCCGAGGGCCGGAACTCCGTCAGGCTGCCGTTGGCAAGACGCCCCGTGTCGGGTCTGCGCGGAACCCCCCCGCATGCTGGAGCGCTGGCCCAGCGCTCTGTGGTTCTTGCGGCAGGGGCGCCGCGCATGATAGCCGTTACGGCTGAGATGAAGATCGCGATGCTGCCTTCAATTCCACGCTCCGTCCTCCTCGGTCTGCTCGTTGCGCTGGGTGTGGGTTGCGGAGATGAGGGCGAGCCCTATCAGCCGAAGGTGCCCCCCGCCGGGGTCAAGGCCAGCTTGCCCCCGGTGCCGTCGATCGAGAAGCAGCCCATCAAAGATGGGGAGGCGTATACCGTCTGGGGCGCGAGCTACTACTTGCGCAGCCGCGTGCATCACGCTGACGTGGCTGGCAAGGATCTCAAGATCACCGGCTACATCGTGGCGACCAACCTCGCCGAAGCGCCGAAGTGCGCGATCCATCCCACCGGCAAGGAAGATCCCGCCGACTGTCAGGCGCCGATCCCCACCTTCTGGTTGGCGGACACCAAGGACGCCAAGCCGCAGGATTCGATCAAGGTGGAAGGCTGGGCCTCCAACTTCGCGCAGCTCTACGATGCGGTGAACGAGTACCGCAAGCGCCGTGCCCGCAAGAAAGAGGGCGAGCCGTTGAGCGATAACTTCTGGGGCGTGAAACTGCCGAATCCGCTGCCGGGTCCCGGCGCGAAGGTTGTCGTCACGGGCAATTACTCGACCGCGTTCACCCGTGCCACGAGCGGCACCGAAGCCGACCCGATCATGGGCATTTTGACCTACGACGAGATTCAATATCTCGAACCGCCGCCGGAGCTTGCCACGCTCCCCGGCATGAAGCCTTGAGATCGAGCGGCGCTTGCTGCGCTCGAGAGCCTGCGCTCCTGGAGCCATCGATCCTGGAGCCATCGAGCGCCATCGAGCGCAGAGCCGTGACCGGCGTGCCGCGAACCGCAAAGACGGCCGATGGAGCTCCGGTTTGAGCGTGAGCGGCGCTCCCGGCTGAACGCGACCCGCGTCCGGCGCTGGCTGCTGCTGTGCAGTTGCCTGGCCCCGACGGGCTGCTGGTCTGGACGCTCCCTGCCCGCGACGGGTCCGCGCATCGACGCGGTCGAAATCCTCGGCGCTGACTCGGTCGACAGCGATCAGCTGCTCGAAGGTTTGGCGACCCGCTCGTCTCCGAGCTGGCCGCTGGTCGCGCGGAGCGGCGAATACGAGTTCCTCGATGAGGCGCTGCTCGAACGCGATCTGGAGCGGGTCGAGCGTTTCTACCGCGCGCGCGGCTTTTACGAAGCCAAGGTGGTGGGCGCCCGCGTGATCTGGACCGACACCGACCGGGTGCGCGTGCAGATCGTGGTCAGCGAGGGACTGCCGGTGCACATCGCGCCAGCTGGCGCGGGCCGCATCTCGGTGCAACTCACCGGCCTCGAGTCCGTGGTGGACTCGGGCACCATCGCTCGGTTGATCGCTGCGAGTCCGCGCCCGGACGATGTCTTCGACGAGGCCGAGTACGAGCGCGCAAAGAGCAAGATGCGGCGCATCCTGGCCGACCACGGTTATGCTTTCGCCAGCGTCTCGGGTCGGGCGGATGTCGACCTGGGGCAGCACCAGGCCGTGGTGCGCTTCGATCTGGAGGCGGGCCCCAAGTCGGTGTTCGGCCCCATCACGATCGCGGGGCTCGAGCAAGTGCCGGAAGGCAAGGTGCGCGACAGCTTGCTGATCGCTGCCGGCGACGAGTACTCGGCAGCAGCGCTCGAAGATGCGCGGCGCGCGCTGGTGAACCTCGGGGTGTTCTCCTCGGTGAGCGTGGAAGCCGATACCAGCCAGCGCGCTTCCGCAGTGGTGCCGGTGAAGTTCACCTTGCTCGAAGCGGCGCCTCGCGTGCTACGGCTGGGCGGAGGCGCCCGGCTGGACGCCATCGAGCTGGCGGGCAGCCTCACCGCCAGCTGGGAGCACCGCAACTTCCTGGGCGGCCTGCGGCACTTCTCGCTGGAGGCCCGACCCGGCGTGGTGCTGTTCCCGACCCGGATGGCGGACTTTCCCAACCTGGCCACACCCGACCGCGTGCTGTTGCAGGGCGCGATCGAAGCTCGGCTGGTTCAACCCTCGTTTCTCGAAGGTCGGACCAAGGGGTTCTCCAGCGTATCACTGGAGGTGCAGCCGCTGCTCTATTCCGACACGCCGGTGAATGCCCCGCTGATCGGCTTCCTGGAAGTGGCGACGCGAGCGGGGCTCGAGCGTCCTTTCCTGTCCCACCGGTTCTTCCTCACACTGTCGATGAACTGGCTCGCCGAGCTACCGCTCGACTACGGGCGGCTCACGCTGGGTGGCAACAGCCCGCCTGCGGCGCCGGGGGCGATCCGCGATCTGTACATCGCGTATCCGGAACTGCTGACGCGCTTCGATCTGCGCGACGACCCGCTCGATCCCAAGAACGGTCTGCTGCTCTCGAACTCGCTGCAAGTGGCGCTGCCGGCCCTGGGCGGCAGCGTCGCCGACATCCGCCTGTATCCGGAAGCGCGCTTTTACATCACGAAGACCAAGCTCACGCTGGCCTTCCGTGCCGCGACCGGACTGCTGTTCCCGCTCGACTACTTTCCGGCAGACACCGTGACAAACAACAACGGCCTCGTGCCCACGGCCGACCAGCAGGTGCTGTTGTTTCGGGGTTTCTTCTCGGGTGGTCCCTTCTCGAATCGCGGCTACGCTTTTCAAGGCGTAGGCCGCCGCCAGCCTTTTTTACCGTCCAATGATGCCGGTGTGCCTTGCAGTAACGCAGAGATGCTCGCCGGGCTCGTCGATCCGCGCTGCTTGCGCCCCGTGGGGAGCCTCACCTCGTGGGAAGCATCGATCGAGCTGCGTTTCCCCATCCAGTTTCTCTCCCCGCTCGGCGCCGTCTTGTTTCTGGACTCGAGCGACGTGCGGCTCGGGCGAGCCGAGTACTCCCTCGCTTCACCGCACCTGTCGCCCGGGGTGGGCCTGCGCTATCCGACCCCGATCGGCCCCATCCGGCTCGACGCCGGCCTGCGCGTGCTGGAAGCTCTGGGCAAGGAACCGCCGAACCAGGCTTCGCCGACCTTGTTCGGCGCGCCCGTGAGCCTGCAGCTCGCGGTCGGACAGGCCTTCTGATGCAACGGAAAAACGCCTCAACCCCGCCCTCGCCGCGCTGGCTGCGCGCCGTGCAGGCCCTCGGTTGGTGCTGCGTCTTCCTGATCGCGCTGCTGCTCGGACTGATCTTGCACGCGGACGTGCCCGCATTCCGAGCTGCGCTCGCCCAGACGCTGAACCGCAATCTGGAAGGCAAGTTCCGCGGTCAGCTCTCGCTCGGCGGCGTGGAGCATCTGGGCGCGGCGCGCGCGCGCTTCAGCGGGCTGGAGCTGCGCGATGAGCGAGGCACCTCCGTGCTATCGCTGCAGGGGGTCAGCTTGGGTTATCACGTCTGGCAGTGGCTCGGGCCGCTGCTGTTCGGCTCGCACGCCCCGTTGCGGCTCCAGCATGTGCGCGTGGAGCACGCACGGGTGCTGCTGGCGAGCGATGCCGAGACCGGTAAATGGACGCTGGAGCGCGCGCTGGAGAGCCCGCGCCCTCCGAGCGGCAAGCCCCAGCGCCCCCCGCTGCGCTTCGCGCTGAACGAGGTGGAGCTGGGAGACGTCGATCTGACCGTGGAGCACCCGAGCGTCGGGCGCATCTCAGCCAGCGTGCAGCACCTGCAGGGCAGCGCCGAGATCGCCGGCGCCGATACGAGCATCAGCGTGCAACGCTTTGGGCTGCGCTTGCTGGCGGCCGGCGACGTGCCGCTCACGGGCACGGGATCGCTGCGGCTCTTGCCCCACGGCCGTGCGGAGGGCACCTTTCACGGCTTCGTCGATGGTACGGAGCTCGACGCGGCGGCGACCTTTGACGCTGCCAGGGCCGCGAATCCGCCCGTCACGCCCGCCGACAGCGAGCTCCAGCTGCGCGTCGCCGTACCCCGCGCTCGCCCGGAGCAACTGCGGCGGCGCTGGCCGAGCTGGCCTCTGCAGAGCGACCTGAGCGCGGAGATCTCCGCGAGCGGTCCACCGCGTGCCCTGCAGGTGGAAGCCCACCTGAGCGCGAGCGCGAGCCGCCTCGATGCCAAGGGCGAGGTCGCCCTCACCCATCAGCCCGGGGCGCGGCTCGAGCTTCGAGTCCATGCGTTCGACGCGCGCCTGCTCGCGCCCGACGCTCCCGCGACCGAGGTCGAAGCGCAGGCCACCCTGCAGCTGCGCAGGGGGCCGACGGGGTTGCTCGCAGAGCTGACCGGCAGCACGCAACCGACGCGCGTCGCCGACGTGGCGCTGCCCGCCAGCAAATTCTCGGCTCAGCTCACCCCCGAACCCGAGGCGACGCTGGAGCTGGGAGACGCACGCGGACACCTGAGCGCTCGCCTCTCCCGCGGCGCGGCCGGCGGTGTGCACCTGGAGCTGCATGCGAGCCAGCTGGATCTGGCGGACTGGCCCGAGCTACGTGGGCGAGTGCGCGGTCGCGCGGACCTGGACGCACGTGCCGATCTGAACGGAGGACGGCTCGCCGGCACGGTGCGCGGCCAGTGGACACAGCTCGACGCGGGCGAGGTGCGCGCTGCAGCGGGACGTCTGGACGGCAGTGTCAGCGGAGCGCTCGGCGATGTGGCTGGCCTGGAGCTGCGCGCCTCACTGACCGCTCAGGATCTGTGGCTGGGGCCCCTGAACTTCGCGGCGGCGACCTGGAGCGCCCGCGGCTCAGCTCTGCAATCGAGCTTCGAAGCAGCGCTTCAGACGCGCTCGGGCGCACGGAGCACGCTGCGCGGCAAGCTCGCGCTGGCCGACGTCATCGCGTTCCGCGACCTGAGCGCGCGTTGGAGCGAGCGCGACCTCGAGCTCGCAGCCGAGCTGAGCTACTTCGCGCCCGCGCAACGGCAGCTGCGCATCCAGAGCTTTCAGATCTCGGGAGCGGTCGGCAAGCTGCGTGGAGCCGGCGTGATCGAGCCGGGCTCGGTGGATGTTCGGCTGGATGCCGAGGGGCTCGATATCGGGCGACTGTCTCGGACGTTCGGCGCCGCCAGCGCTGGGCTCGGCGGACGCGTGACGGGTCACCTCGCGCTGAGCACACTGGCCCGCGACACGCGCGGCAACGTCGACCTCGCACTCGATCAGCTCGGGATCCGGGATGTGGCACTCGGCAGCTTCGACCTGCACGGTTCCCTGCAGGACCGGCGCCTGGTCGCCAGCGTCGTCACCCGGCAGTCCGCGCTCGGACAGCTGGAGGCGCGCGCGACCGGGGTGCTCGATGGCGCTGCGCTCGATGCTGCCGCCTGGAGGCGCGCGATCGGTCAGGCCTCCGTCAGCTGGAAGCAGCTGCCGCTGTGGCCCGTGGGGTTGGCGCTGCCCAAGCAGGGTCCCGTGCGCGATCTCGCGGGCCAGCTCGACGTGGCGCTGCAGCTGGAACGCAGCGAAGCCAAGGCTCTGCCCAGCGCGTTTCTGCAGGCGAGCACGCACGAGCTGAGCTTCAGCGTGGCCGAGGCCCGCACTCAGACCACGTTTGATCAATTCACGCTGCACGCCAGCGCCAGCCTGGACGGGCCGAGCGGACACGGCGCCGCCACTGTACTGCTGACGGATCCGCACGGCGCGCTGGTGACCACCAGCGGCTCGCTGCAACTCGACCTGGCGCAGTTGCTCGCCAACCCACACGGGGCGCTGGAGCAACTCTGGCGCGCGCCGCTGGACGCGCTGATGCGCTTGCACGCTCGTCCGCTGTCGCAGTTGCCGGGGCCATTTTCGGTAGCGGGCGTGGGCGGCAGCGTCGAGGGCAGCCTTCAGCTCAGCGGCAGCTTGGCGCAGCCGGCCCTGGAGCTCGCCTTCGCCGGACGCGATCTGTTGAACGGCTCCAGCGCGGGAGCGGAGCCGCTCGATCTGACCGGGCTCTTGCACTTCACCCCCGGCGGGGGCCAGCTCAGCGGGCGCGCCGAGGCGACCCGGGGCAACAGGAGCCTGGTCAGCGCGCGCCTGGAAGGCCGGCTGCGCGCGCCCGCCGGCGAGCGAGCGGACGATCTGCTCTCCATCGCCAGCTGGAAACCCAGCGAGCTGCGCGCGGCCGCGATGCTCAACGGCGTGCCCCTCGAGCTCTGGCCGGCAGCAGCCCGGGAGCGGGCCGAAGCCCGGCTGTACGGCAGCGTTTCGCTGGAGCAGCGCGGCGCCGAACAGCGGCGGAGCGCGCAGATCGAGATCGGTGACCTGAGCGTCAGCGGACATGCCCTGGGCAATGGCCGTCTCACGCTGCTCAGCGACGCGGCTGGCAGCCGCGCGGAGCTTCAGCTCGGCAGCGGCGACCACCGGCTCGCAGCGCATCTGACGGGAGCTGCCGCGACCGCGGAGGAACCCAACCCGGGGCTCGAAGGCTCCGTCCAGGCGAACGACTTCGAAGTGGCCAGCCTCTCGCCACTGGTCAGCGGGATCTTGAGTCATCTCGACGGCACGCTGGATGCGAACGCTCGCGTCCAGTTGAAGCGCCCGGAGGGCAAGGACTGGTACCTCGGTATCAACGGTGAGGCTGAGCTGCGCGCCGCGAGCGCGCAGCTCGATCTGTTCGGGCTCCAGTTGCGAGACCTCGCAGCTCACGTCCAGGCGCGCAGCACCCCGCAGTACACCGTACTCGTGATCGACCCGGTGGAGGCCAAGTCCCGCTCGCGCTCCGACAACGTGCACGGCCAGGCGGAGCTCTGGCTGGAGGGAGTGCGAGTCGTCAATGGCGAGGCGGAGCTGGAGCTCGAGGATGTGCCGCTGAGCGTCAAGAGCATGGTGCGCGGCACCGCGCGCGGTCGCCTCCAGGGTCAGATGGAACGCAAACCCGATTACATGGCTCTGCAGGTCAAGGTTCCCGATCTGCGCGTCCAGCTCCCCGCGGCGTCCACGCGCTCCCTGATCGACCTCGACCCCAACGCCGAGATCCATGTGGGCCAGGAGAGCGCGCCGCGGACGCCGCGCGCATCGGATGCCCTGCTCTGGAAAATGAACTTCGAGCTCGGCAACGGCGTGCGCATCGAGCGCGCCGATCTCAGCATCCCGCTCGCCGGCACTCCCGAGCTCGACTTGCGGGACGACGTGCGCCCCTCCGGCAGCATCACCGCGCGCCCCGGCGGGCGCCTGACGCTGTTCGACCAGAACTTCAGCATCGATCACGGCATCGTACGTTTCGACCCGGACGCCCCCGACAACCCCCAGGTGGATGTCACCGCGAGCTGGCGGGCACCCGATGGTACGACGGTGTTTGTGGACGTGACGGGCCGCGCCAAAGACGCGAGCGTGCTGACGCGCGACGATCGCGGGTTGCAGGACGTCGACCGCTTCTATCTGCTCACGGGCGGCGCCACCGCCGCTTCAGCGGCGACAGGCAATAGCCTGGCGGAGACCGGCCGGGGCGAAGCCGCCCTCGGGCAGACGTTTTCGCTCGGCATCAATCAGGTACTCCGCCAGTCCGTCGGCAACGTCGCGGTCAGCGTCGGTACCACCGCCGACGACCGCGCCAGCTACAGCGCCAGCGTGCGCCTGTCGGACCGCTTGTCGTTCCAGGGCAGCTTTCGCCCCCCCTCGTCCGAGAACAAGCGCGAGGAAAACACTAGCGATCTGACCGGCTCGCTCGACTACCAGATCGCGCGGAGCTGGTCGCTACGCACCGAGCTCGGCACGACGGGCGCGGCCTTCGATCTGCTCTGGAGTCACCGCTACTGAGCGCGGCTCAGCGCGCGCTCCGACCGCGCGCGGAGCTGCTCCCGATCACCCAGCACCATGCCCCTGGGCACGGCGCGTTTCGCGCACGCGATCGCTGCCTCGTCCGTCGGCAAGAAGGCACAGTGCGAGGCAACGTTCAGCGCGTCGCGGTGCAGGTCGCTCTTGGGCTCCACCGCAGCGAGCACCCGCTGCGCGCCGCTGCGATCTCCCTTCCAGCACAGATTGAGCGCCTGTGCGACCTGACCCGGGACGTAGTCGGGTTTGAGCGAGAGCGCTCGCTGAATGGTGCGCTCCGCCAGCTCGGGCTGGTCCGCCATGCGGTGTACGCGCGAAAGCGAGGTCCAGGATCTGGGTGAAGCGGGCGCTGTCAGCGCGGCGAACGTCCACAAGCTCGCTTCGGAGGCCCAGACGGAGGTTGCCGACCAGCACAGCGGCACACCCAGCGCGCAGAGCCCGAGCAGCGCTGCCAGAGCGGCGGCAGCCTGGCGACGTGCCAGCTCGCGGAACAGCCAACCCACGGCGAGCGCCGCCGCCAGGCTGCCGGTGAACCAGTAGCGATCGGCGAGCTCGTTGGTCGGCGCGAACAGCGGAGCCGTCATCAGGGGTGCCGCGAGCGCCCACGCCAGCAGCCCTGCGCCGGCTCGCGTGCTTTCGCGGCGCCATGCGCACACACACAGCGCCAACAGCGGCACGAGGCCCAGCGCCCAGAGCCAGCTCGCGTCCGGCAACGGAGCGTATTCAGGCCGCGTGCGCAACGGCAGCAGCGACTCCCACACGCTCCAGAGCTCGAAGCGCGCGCTGCGCAGCAAGCGTTCCGTCCACGAAGCATAGTCGGCGCGCGGGATCTGCTCGCCCAGAGCCGACAGCCCGAAGCGCCAGTTCAGCCACAGCAGCGCCACCACCGCTGCGTCGAGCGCGAGAGCGCCTTGCCTGATCCAGCGGGGCGGGCGCCGGATCAACACCAGAGAGCCGATGCAGAGCGGTGCGATCAACGCGCTCTCCTTGCTGGCGAGCGCCAGGAACCAGAGCGCCGCGACGGCGTGAGGACGCCACCTGCTCGGGCGCGCAGCAGGCCAGAAACACACCGCCGCCGCCGCGAAGACGCCAGCCGTCGAGAGCAGATCCTCCCGGTAGTTCACCGCGGACACGACCTCCGAGTGCAACGGCATCAGCGCGAACGCCAGCCCCGCACCCAGCGCCGCAGAGAGGCTGCGAAACAACGCAAACGCGAGCAAGAAGGCCAGCACACTCACCAACGCATACAGCGCCAGCGAATCCAGGTGGTACCCGGCGGACGAGAGACCAAACAGCTGCCGATCCCACCAGAGCGAGAGCCCCATCAACGGGCGCGTGGCATCCGGCATCTTCCATTCCACGCTGCGACCGGACGCCGCTGCGCGGAGCAACTCGGGCAGCGCCTTGTCGAGGTGCCGGTTGCTGACGATGGTCCAGTAGTCGTCGTAGATGAAGCCGTGATCCGCGCTCGGTCCGTACGCGAGAACCGAAACGCAGACCACGAGCAACGCGCCCTGGAACAAGCGGGGACGAGAGCACCTCAACAGGGCGCGGGCCTTGCTCGTCAGCTGCCGAATGCCGCTCACCGGACGCAACCATCCGCGTATGGAGGCGCGGAATCAACTGCGCTCGCGGCGCATCCATCGCTCGGGGGGACACCGGCGGGGGATGAAATGCAAAATCCGAAGCACGCTCGAAAGCGCGCTTCGGATTCCAGCGGGATCTCCCAACGATCCCAGAGCCACCAGCGCGGCGAACATCACCGCGCCGGTTGCTTCATTCTGAATGTGGAGCCACCAGGCAGAGCTCAGCTCTGCTTTGCTCTTCCTGCCGACTCCACCCTGCTGCTCTACAATCAGGGCCGCTCAGGGCTAAGCGATCCGGCCCCTCTGCGTCTGCGTGCGCCACCGGCGCTCGTCGTTCGAGCTCTGCCACAGGAAGCGAACCCCCTGTGAGCTCCGAGCGCACGCTTACCTCTCGACGCGCTAAAGCCGCGCCGAGAGGTATCCGATCGATGCCTCAGCCGTTCGAGGTCGGCCCGCTGTCGCCGCCGTCCGGACCACCGTCGCCCTGCTCGCCCGCACTGCCGCCTTCGCCCGCAGTACCTGCGCTGCCTGCACTCCCAGCACTGCCGGCCGAACCACCCTGGCTGGCGCCGCTGCTGCCCGCCGGACCGCTGTCAGCCTCGGAGGAACCCCCCGACGAGCCGCCGCTAGCGCCGCTGCCGCCGCTGCCACCGCCACCGCCCGTGCCGATGATGACGTCATCGTCACCGCAAGCGACGTAGAAGGAGCAGCTGAGCGCTGCCATCACGAGCACCATAGGACCAAAGGAAGAACGCTTAGCCATAAATACCTGTCTTTATTATCAGCCCACGCAGCAGAGGGGTCAACGAAATTTACAGCAACAGAACCTTGTTCACATGCTTCGGTATGAGTTGCGCTTCGCCGTGACAACGCGCTCGCTCATCGAAGCACGTACGAAGGCGACGTGCGCACGCGCGCTGCAACACACACAGTTGTTTCCGCCGAGCCCCATCGCCCGAGCGAAGGAGGATCGCACGATCGGTTCGTACGATGTCGCGGTCGAGGGGAGCAGCTGGGTTGGTTGCATCGTCGGCGGATCGCTAAAAGTCACTGGAGAGGAACGTCACCCGGGCATCGCCCTGCAGCCCGGAGACTCTCGCGAGTTATGATTTCCGGTCTATTTCAGAGTCTCTCGAGGCGGGTCGGACGCGCGTGCTCCTCCCCGTACACGTACCGTGCTTCGACTGTAGGTGAGTCGGCTCCCAACAGTCGGCAGCGTCTCCAGAACGGCGTGTGGTGGAAGCAGTTTAGGGCGTCCTCCACTCGGACCCAAGTTTTGATGAGCAACTCGGAGCGACGCGCGCTTCACCCCTGAGGCTGTGCAGGCGGTGAACCGAGAAGGTCGCACAGAGTCTGATCTGACCCGGTGCATCGGGCCAGGACATTTGCTCGAGGTTCGGCTGCAGGCGCACGTAGATTCTTCCGGGATGAGGCTGGGGCATCACCCAGGCGGCACACCGACGTTCCTTCCAGCAGGAACGGGGCCGGGTGGCAAAATCCCGCCAATTCCGGGCGCGCCGCCTGTCGCGCCCTGATCTGGCTGTCGCGCTGTGCAAATGGTAGGCGCTGAAGCTGAACGCTCGCTGTCACGATGCGGCGCCCCCGCAGCTCGGAGGCGCGTGAAGGCCTCTATGGAACAGCTCCTGTCTGCCCCCGCGCGCTGGAGGGACTCGCTCTCCAACGCTTTGGAACATCCACTTCATCGCCTGCGCATCGGCTATGCCGCCTGGCTCTTCGGGATCTTCTGCTACTTCCTGCCAGCCGCCACCTGGAATCCGGTGTCGCGCTTCGATCTGACCCGTTCGGTCGTGGAGCATGGAACGTTCGCCATCGACGCCTACGTCGACAACACCGGCGACCGCGCGCACCGGGGCGAGCACTGGTACAGCGACAAAGCTCCCCTCGCCGCGCTCCTCGCCGTGCCTGCCTATCAAGCGTACCACTGGATGGAACATTCGCGCGGCAAGTCGCCGTCGTATGAAGTCGTCGGTAAACCGGGTGAGGCGCCGCAGCGGGTCAACGTGAACCGCTCCTTCCAGAGGGCGCTGTATGTATGCTCGCTCTCGACCGCTGCACTCGCTGGAGTGGCGGCGGGCCTCGCACTGTTCGAGCTGTTGCGGCGCCGCCTGTCGACGCCCACGGCGCTGGCGGGCTCCGCCGTAGCCGTGCTCGCAACGCCGTTCTTTCCCTATGCCACCAGCTTCTACGGCCATGCGATGGCGGCCGGCCTCGTGACAGTGGCGGTAGCCCTGCTGGATACCTGGGGCGCCTCTCCGATGGGCTCGCTGGAGCTACCCTCGCGTCGTCGCGCGCTCCTGGCGGGGGCTTGCCTGGGCACCAGCATGGGTTGCGAATATCTGAGCACCGTACCAGCCGTCGTCGTGTCGCTGGTGTTTGGGCTCGGATTCGTGCTGCACGCTCCGGATCGACGCCGTGCGGCGCTGCGCTGCGCCTCGGAGCTCCTCTTGCCGATGGCCGCGGGCGCGCTCGTTCCCGTGCTGATCATCGCGAGCTATCACTGGGCCTGTTTCGGCGCACCGTGGCGCACGGGCTACTCCTTCGTCGTCGATCCCAAGTTCGCCGCCGGACACGCGAGCGGTCTGCTCGGCATACGCCTGCCGACCGCGGCTGGACTCTGGGGGCTCACGTTTGGGCGCTTGCGCGGCCTTTTCTACATCGCACCGCTGGCGCTCGCCATGCTGGTCGGGCTGCTCGCACGGGCTCGCTCCCGCGACCGCGCTGCGCTGGCCGGGCTCGGCGCGTTCCTGGCGCTGCTGCTCGTCAATTCCAGCTACTACATGTGGTGGGGCGGCGCCGCCGCGGGCCCTCGCCACCTGGTGCCTGCGCTGGGTCTGCTGGCGCTCGGCGTGCCCTGGCTCTGGGAGCGGACCTGGCTGCGCTACGCGTGCGGAGCGCTGGCCCTGGTGTCGCTGTTCAACATGATCGGTTTCAGCGCGGTCGGCCTGGAAGCGCCCGAGCACGGCGACGTGCTGCGGGATTTCGTCTACCAGCGCCTGGCGGCCGGCAAGCTCTCGGCGCTCAGCGGCGCTTCCAACCTGGGCATCGAGTTCGGCGTGGTGCGCGGAGGCTCGCTCGGTCCGCTGCTGGTCTGGCTGCTGGTGGGTGCGCGCATGCTCTATCGCCAGGCGCGCGAGCTCCTCGCGGACGCGGGCTCCAACTCTTCACCGACCGAGGCTGCGCCCCCTGCCGCCGCGCCGCCCGCGGAAGCGGCTCCCTCGACCACCGGTTGAAGGCTTGCCTGCTTCTCCGCCGCCCGCCGGAGCAGGCGGCGGTGGGCTCGGCACCCCTGAAAGCACTGAATCCCGCCGCTGAGGCCAGCGGCGGGATTCATACTCACCCGTTCGTTGTGAGGGGCTTCCCCCCCAGGGCGCTACTCGCGAGCAGCGAACGAGGACCCGGTGCAGGCCACGAAGGTCGTGGTGTTGGCACCGAGCCCGCGGCCCACGAAGCGCAGCAGGCGCTTTTGCGTGGCCGGGCAGGCAGCGACCAGCTCCGGGTTGCTGGTGCGCGGATCGTCATCCACGTAGCACCAGCCCTCGACTCCCGCCGCGTCCGTATCGTTCTTGCAGACCTGCAGAGCCTTGGCTGCGTCCGGACGGTCCACTTGCGAGACCTGCTGCACCTCGCACAGGCACGCGCGGCTGCAGCTCGGATCGTCCGCGCCGCACGGCTTGCCCACTTCATTCGCCAGCTGGCCGCGGACGATCGCGTCCAGCCGATCGCTGGGCACCCTGCGCGCGAACTGCGCCTCGCAAGGCGGGCAGGCCAGCGTTGCGCCCGTGTTCGCATCCTTCGGCGGCTGGGGAGTGGTCTCCACCAGCGTGCAGGGCACCGAGCCGTCCTCGCTCACCGTCAGCGCGCGCGGCAGGCAGCGGTTGCCCAGCTGCTCCTTCAAGCGGTCGACGATGGCGGCGATGGCCGGACGATAGCCGTAGTCCGGATCGTCGGTGCGCGTGACGTTGCGCGCGCAGATCGACGCGACGATGGAGTTCGTCGACTTCTCGCCGAAGTCCTTGAGCACCTGCAGCTCGCGCGTTCCGGGGTAGGCCTTGGCCCAGTACTGGGTCGTGCCGGCCTGGCTCGCGCCCGGCGTCTGCTCGCAGAGCGGGCGATCGAGCACGCCCACGTAGCAGTCGCAGTTGTCCTTGTTCGGATCGAGCTTCGAGCAGTCGCGCGTCGGCTCCAGCGGAAAGATACAGGCGTACTGCAGGTCGTCGGCGCGCGGCGCCGCGCCCATCTGCGTGGCGGTACCCTGCGTCGTGTCGTAGTCGCGCCCGTTGATGGTGTTGCCCGGCGTGATGCCCGGGCGCGGGTACTGCGGGCTCTCGACCATCTGCGGCAGGGTCGGCGGAGTTCCCGGCTGGCTCGTGACCTCCGGCTGCGAGCCGCTGGCAGCGCGCCAGGGCCTGCCGGGATTGCCCAGGATCTGATCCCAGACGTTATCCGCGGTCAGCTCCTTGTAGGTCTTGAAGCGCAGGTTGTTGGCAGCGATGTCGCGCCCATTGGCGTCCTTCTTGGCCTCGATCGCTTGCCACGGAACACCCACGATGCCGCCGAGGAACACCAGGGACGGCAGGCGGCCGCCTTCGAACAGCGGGTTGGTGCGAATGTCAGCCTGATCGCAGCCATCCGTGGACAGGTCCAGCGCGTTCCAGCACAGCTCAAACTGCGTGAGCGCATTCACGTAGCGCTGCGTCGGGTACAGGAAGTCGACACCGAAGCGACGCTTCTGCTGATAGCAACGCAGGTTCTGCCCGTCCTGCTCCGGCGGGAGCCGGTTCTCATTCGCTGCGTCGGACTTGCAAGCAGGATCCGGCGTGCAGCCCGCGGGCGGCGTCAGCGGGCACGAATAACAGCACTTGTCATTCGGGTCGTCCGCGCACTTGGACGAGCCCTTGAACATGGGCCGCGTATCTTCGATGTTGAACACCACCCAGGTCTGGTTGCCGACCTGCGCGGAGCAGTCGTTCTCGTCGGTCAGCATGATGATCGCGACCAGCGAGTCAGGGCGGAGGAAGGCCTCGCGCTGCGCGAGCAGTGTATCGTCGAGCAGGATACGGTTGTCCGGACCCGTCGAGGGCTGCACGCAGTTGAGCGCGGTCGACTGGCTGCCGCGGCACTGCACGCGCGCCAGCTGCTTGTACGGGACCGGGTCGACCAAGAATCGATACCAGCTCTCCAGCGAGGCTTCCCAGCCGCAACCGTTCTCGCCCACCGCCGTCACCTGGCGCTGGAAGTTCAGGTTGAAGGTGCTGAGGTCCGTCGGATTCGGGCCGCTCGCGCGCCACTCCAGAAAGCCCTGCTTGTTGGCGCCGGTGTTCGTGCCGCGCGCCAGGCTGCCCATCAGGTGGGCCATGTCGACCTGGTCGGGCTTGTACTTGGAGGCATTGGTATCCGCCGGGCAAGCCACGTTGGCGCCCACGTCACCCAAGCTCGACGACACGATACCGATGTTGATGTTCTTGATCGGGTTGAACTCCTGACTCTGCCCCTCGGGACAGGTCGTGGAGCCCTCGGGCGGAGCGGCATGCTGGCCACCCTGCGCATCGACGCAGATCGGATTCACCAGGCGGCTCACGAGGTCCGGCACGGCAGCGCGCAGAATGGCCTGCTTGTCGCTCATGGAGATCGAGTTATCGATCATGAAGAGCAGGTCGATCTTATCGACGGACGTCTGCGTGATCTTGTCGATGAAGATGTTCGTCGTCACCGGCGGCGGCGAACCGATCGGACGATCGAGACAGGCCAGGGCCGCCATGGCGATGCCCGCGCCGACCCACAACGAAGCCGCCCACACCCGCGCGCGCGAGAACCGCGCTCTGGAGAACGAGGTGCGGGGTCTCCCCGCAGTGGTAGGGCGTGAAGCCCAGCGTCCGAAACCGCGCTCAGAAGTTATTTGCATACTGTCGTACCCGCTCCTCGGATTAACATCTCCACAAAGCCGGAGCAACCTCCGCGCCGGGCTTTTGCGTGTAGGCAACCCGGCGAATTCTCGGCAGCTATGTTTAGTTTACGCGCCCCGCCGACGCCGCACGGGTGTCGGGTCTACGGCGCACACCTGGGCGAGCAATTTCGGCGCAGCGCGTTGCACCGCGCAAGCTCCCCGCAGGGACATTTACCGCGGGGGTGAGGCGCTCTGAACCAGACGCGCGCGTTCCAGCCAGGACCCGTCCCGAACTGCTTCAACCCTGCGAATCCACGCGCCCCTACACTGGCGGTGTGCCGTCTGGGCCCTGTGCGACGCCAGTTGTGTCGATCCTCGACGCAGCGCCCTCGGCGGCGGGGAGCTCCCCCGCTGCGGGCCCCTCGGCTGTCGCGCCGCCCTCTGCGATCGCACGTTCGACCGGCGGCGGGGCAGCGAAGTGGGCGCGCAAGGCACGAACGTGACGCGGCCCGACGCCCTCCACGGCGAGTAGTTCCGCATCGCTCGCTGATTGGAGCCGCTCGGGTCCCCCGATGTGCTGCAACAGCAGCTGGCGAGTCTTCGGGCCGATCCCCGCGACGCCGTCCAGAGCGGACGCGAAACGCCTGCGCTTGCCGGCCTTACTGCGCATGCGGTTGGCAAAGCGATGCGCTTCGTCGCGCGCGCGCGCCAGCCAGAACAGCTCCGGCGCGTTCGGCTTGAGCCCGAGCGGGTTCTTCTGACCGGGCAGGTACACGCGATCGATCAATTTTTCGCCCTGGACGTTCTCTTTTTCCTTTGCCAGGCCGACGATGCTGAGATCGCGCAGCCCGAGGTCGTGGGCCGCCGCCAGCGCCACCGCCAGCTGACCTCTGCCACCGTCCACCACGAGCAAGTCTGGCAGCGCCCACGCGGGGCGACTCTCGGAGGCATCCGTCGCTGCGCGCGCGCTCGCGGGCCCAGCTTCTTCTTCGTTGGCGCTCTGGCGTGCGCGCTGACCGCGCAGGAAGCGCCGAGACAGCACCTCGTAAATGGCCGCGTAGTCATCGCCCGCGGCGGCCGTCTTCACCCGATACGAGCGATAGTCTCGCTTGTTGGGCAGCCCGTCTTTCAACGCCACGATCGAGCCGTACGTGTCCTGCCCGGCCAGGTGCGAGATATCGATGCACTCGATGTGCCGCGGCAGCGCGGGCAAGCGCAAGCGTGCCTGCAGACGTCCGAGCCGCTCCTCGATGTCCTGCTCCGCGCGACGCTTCTCCTCGAAGGCGTGACGCGCGTTTTCCTGTGCCAGCTCGAGCAGCTGCCGGCGCACCCCGCGCTCCGGAGCGAACAGCTGCGTCTTGCGCGGCCGCCTGCCGGTTTGCTCCGCGCTGGCTGCACGGCGCTCGCTGAGCCACTCCGCGACCCCCGCTGCGCCATCGGGCAGCTCGGGTACGATGACCTCGTCCGGGATCAACAGATCGAGCCCGTCTTCCCCGTAGTGATCGCGCAGATAACTGGCGATCACCTCGCGGTCCGGCACCTCGACGCGCGGCTGCGAGAATGTGGCCGCCTCGATCACCCGCCCGGATCGCACATACAGAACCGCGAGCTCGACCAGCTCCCCCTCCCGGTACAGGCCGATCACGTCTTGATCCTTGTCCGTGACCGCGACCACGCGCTGCTGCTGGCGCACGCTCTCGATCGCCTGCCGCTGGTCTCGATACAGCGCCGCCAGCTCGAACTCGAGCTGCTCGCTGGCAGAGCGCATTCGCTCATCCAGCTGCCGGCTGAGCTCATCGTGCCGGCCCTCCAGGAACAAGCTGACCGCGCGCACCTGCTCGTCGTATAATTTGCGGTCGACGTCGAAGACGCACGGCCCCGAGCAGCGTTTGATCTGGTACTGCAGGCAGGGGCGCTTGCGGCTCTCGAAGTCCCGGTCGGTGCAGGTCCGGAGCTGAAAGTGCTTCTCCACGAGGTGCAGCGTGCGGCGAGCCGCCGTCGCCGAGTGATAGGGACCAAAATAGCGCGCCTTGTCCGGCTCGGGACGCCGAGTCAGGTCGAGGCGGGGCCAGTTCTGCGCTGGGTCGAGGCGC
This sequence comes from Polyangiaceae bacterium, assembly GCA_025936205.1. The sequence goes on from JAICTU010000088.1 coordinate 17,664, forward strand.
AGCGTCAGGAACTCTTTGTCGTCGCGTAGCTTGACGTTGAAGCGCGGCCGCTGCTCCTTGATCAGGCTGTTCTCGAGGATCGCCGCTTCTTTCTCGGTCTCCGTGACCAGGGTCTCGAAGCGGCCGAACGCGCTGCGCAAAAACGGCAGGAACGCGCGGTCGTCGCTCGAACCCGCCTGAAAATAGCTGCGCACGCGGGAGCGCAGGCTCTTGGCCTTGCCGACGTAGAGCACCTCGCCGCGTCGGTCGCGAAAGATGTAGCAGCCAGGCCGTGCAGGTAGGGCTGCCAGGCGAGCCTCCAGCTCGTCCGCGCTAAAAGGTGGCTCGCTGCTGGCTGGCGTCCGGAACGACAGTTCGGCGGGCGGGCCCTCTGTGTCGGCGAGACCATCGGGCATGAGACCGCCTTCGCCGAGGTCATCATCCTCGCCGGGCTCGGCCCCGAGCTCCGCTTCTTCGTCGGCGCTATCCGCCGGATCGCTCTCGGGAAACTCGTGGCTGTGGGGAAGGTCTGTGGAGGATGCGCTCTCGGACATGTCGCGCCGGGGTCAGACTAGCGCCCACGGCGCTGCTTGACGACCGCCCATCGTCCCTCTCCGGGAAGGCGCGCCCCGGCTGGCGGCGTTCACGAAGCTCCATCGCTCGGCTCGGAGCCTTCGATCGCATCCGGGGCAGCGGCTCTCACGCAGTGCGCGAAAGCTTCGTCGATCTGATCCACCGACGCATCAGCTGGTCCGCATCGGAGCGGAGAGCGCCGGCGCAACTGGCCGGCCGCAGCAAGACCCGCCGCCCGATACTTCGCCGATGAGCCGCTCGTGCCGAGCCAGCCCGCCGAGCTGGAGGCTCCACTGATCGGACAACGGACGCCGGGGCGGTTCGCAACTGCCGGCTGGGCAAAATCGATTGGCTCGCCGGTCCGGGTAGCCCGCCATTGAGCCGAAGGGCGCCCTGCCAGAGGGCCGCAACGCTTCCGCGGACGATTTTAAGAGATTGAAATCCTCGAAATCATTCGCTGTGTGGGGTTTTTAGCAACTACGACCGACCGTTCGGGTTCTCAAGCGCGCGGAAAGGTTGTATGGGGCTCGAGTGACGTTTTGAGCCGTCCGGATCTGCGCGTACGACAGTTGACGACATCGTGACCGGGGGTGATATTCCGAACAACCGTGCGGATAGCTTCGTGACCTCCCTTCTCGAGAAAGAGCTCGAGAGTTATGTGACCCTCGACCGACCGGTCGAGACCAGCCCAGTAGAACCTATGACGACTGTAGATCCCTCTGCCCAGCAGTTCCATCCCATGACCGAGCAACCCAAGGACAACGGCGCGACGCCGCGCAGCGTGGATTGGAACAACCCACGCGTGGCAGCCATCTTGGATGCGGCGGCGAAGTGCTTTGCACGCAAGGGCTTCAGCGCGACGACGCTGGCGGAGATCGGCAAGGAGCTGGGTCTGCGCAAGAGCATCGTGCACTACTACTTCGCGAGCAAAGCAGCGCTGATCCACGAGGTTCAGAGCTACACCTACCAGAAGTATCTGGATCGCGTGAAGGAGGCCATTCAGGCGGCCGGCAGCAGCGGCGACCCCGCTCATGTCGCGATGCGTGCGCTCTGGGCCGCGGTGGGTGAAGGCGACGTAGGCCTGAACATCGAGGTGTGGAGCGCTTCGCGCAATGACGAAGAGCTCCGCCGCCGGGCGCAGGCCCTCCAAGAGGAGAAACGCAAGGTCATTGAAGACGGCCTGCGCGCCCTGCTCGGTCCGAGCGGTGCCAACAATGTGCCGCTCCGTCCGTTGAGCACGCTGGTGATGAGCGTGCTGAACGGGCTGGCCGTTTCGGAGTACGTGGAAGGCAACGACGCCCAGGTACAGAAGTCTTACGAGATGTTCCTCGCGCTCCTGGCGGCCGGCGGCAAGCAGCCGAGCACGCTCTCGAACTCGACTCAGCAGCCCTCCCCCTCTGCCCCGGTGAGCTGAAAGCTCACGTGTCCCAGTGAGTGGAAGCTCGCGGGGTCCAGCCAGCTTCTTCACGCGCTCGCGTCCATGCTTCGGGGACACCTCTGCGGGGACACCCCGCACCCCGAGCCCGAGCATTGAAGTTGCCCCCGCCAGCTGACCGTTTTCGTCCCGCGCTCGTGCATTGCCACGAGCGCGGCCTATGCGAGTCTCTTCGCTAGCGGCATTCTGGGCGCATGCACTTCGGGGATATCCTGGGCCAGGCGACGGCGGTGCAAACCTTGCGCCGCGCGCTACGGAGCGGGCGGCTGCACCATGCCTACCGCTTCGAGGGCCCTGATGGAGTCGGCAAGCAGGCCTGCGCGTTCGCGCTCGCGCAGGCGCTGGTGTGCACCGAGCGGCCGCGCGAAGGCTGCGGGGCGTGCTCGGCCTGCCGCCGTGCCATCACGCTCTCCGAAGAACCCCCGCAGGTGCCTGCGCACCCCGACGTGGTGCTGATCGAGCGAGGCCTTTATCCGGCGAGTGTGCTCGGTCGGTCGAGCCCGGAGACAACCGGCATCGGCGTGGAACAGATCCGCCGCATCGTGCTCTCGCGCGCGGCGTACCCGCCGCACGAAGCCGGGAGCCTGCTCTTCATCTTCCGCGCCGCGCACGAGCTCACCGTGAGCGCCGCCAACGCGCTGCTCAAGACCCTGGAAGAGCCGCGCCCGAACGTGCATTTCGTGCTGCTCACCGATCAGCCGCGGCGCCTGATCGACACCGTGCGCTCGCGCACGCTGCCGATCCGCTTCGGCCCGCTGCCGGACGAACACGTGCTGGAGATCGCGCGCAAGCACGGCCAGAGCCTGACCGCCGACACGCTGGCATTGGCGGCCGGCAGCGCTCGCCAGGCGCTGGAGCTCTGCGACCCAGAACGGGTGCAGCAGCGGCGGCAGTTCGTGGCCGCGGTGCTGCACGCCATGGCCGCGCCGGACCTCGGAGCGGCGCTCGAGCTGGCGGCATCCGCGTCCGGCGAGCGCGCGGATCTGCACGAGCAGCTTCGGGGCCTGGCGCAGCACTTCGCGTTCGAGGCCCGTGCCCGGGCTAGCGGCGATGCGCGCGACGCGGCGCGTCCCGCCCATTGCTACGGCGAGGTGCTCGCGGCGCGACAAGCTCTCGAGCGCAACGCCCCACCCGCGCTCGCGCTCGAGGCCCTGATCGCCCGCCTGCGCCGGATCTAAAACTTCGAGAGCCAAAGGATTGAAAGGAGCGGGCGCTGCGCGCAACGCACGGCGCCAAGCTCGCTTTCAACCCCCGAGCAAAGCATGTAGACGCCGCGCCGTCGCGGTGACCTGAGCGAGCCCACCCGGTGGCAGGAGCGCGGAGATGACCGCGCCGACGTCCGCCCGTCCCGCAACCTCGCGGGCGCGCGCTTCATCGATGCCCCCGATGGCGACCAGCGGTACCTGCGCCTGCCGGCAGCGCGCGCCCGCGCGCGCGAGGGCTTCGAGCCCCACCACGGGCTCCGGGTCGCGCTTGCTCCGGGTGGCGAAGACGGGCCCGAACGCCACGTAGCTCGGTCGCTCTGCGAGCGCCTGCTCGAGCTCGTCATAGCGATGTGTCGAAACCCCGAGCCGCAGATCAGGGCTCAAGCGACGCACGTCATCGAGCCGCAGATCGCTCTGGCCCAGATGCACGCCCGGGCTGCCCGCGAGCAGAGCCAGGTCGGGACGATCGTTGACGAAAAACGGAACGCCCGCGTCCCGGCACAGAGCTGCCATGAGGCAGGCCAGGTCCAGTGTCACCCGCGCCCCCGCGCTCTTCGCGCGCAGCTGAATCGCAGCGGGCCGCGCCTCCAGCACGCGCTCCAGGAAGGCCAGAGGCTCACAGCTCCGCGCTGCCAAAAAGTCGCAATCCACGATGGCATATAAGCCGCGCACCCCTCGAGCATAGTTCGACGGCCCCGGGAACGCAGCAGAGTCGAATCGGCTGCGGCCCTGTGCTAGCCCTTTCACATGCAGCGCTGGATCCACCGAGCCACGATCGGCTTCGCGTCGCTTTGGCTGACCTCTAGCCCGAGCGCGGAGGGACGAACCGCCAAGCAGCTCGCCAGCCCTCCCGCGGACGAGCCAGCCGCCGGTGGCGCCGCTCCCAGCAACCCCACCCTCAGCAGCCCGGCCCCGAGCAGCGAAGACGGGCTGGCCACGCTGACGCGCGACTTCACCCTGACCGTCACCGAAGACGGTCCCAATCAGCCCTGGACGCTCACGCTCGCCAACCGCGGCAGCCAGCCGCTCGGCTTCATCGCGGACCCGGGCTTGTTGTGGTTCGATGTGACGTTGCCGGGCCGTGCTCCGCAGTCCTGTCGCTTGCCGGCACCGCTGCGTCCCAGCGCCATGCAGCGCAAGAGCGTGCTCGTGCTGCATCCCGGGGAGCAATACAGCCGGCGCTTGGATCCTCGCTTCTTCTGCTTCTCCGAGTTCGGCCAGGGGCTGCTGGTGCCCGGAGCCAAGGTGACGCCCAGCTTCGGCTGGTCGCGGGAGCCGGTGCTGAACAAGTCCAAGCCTCGCGCAGGCAAGGGCGCGGCCTCCGCCGGGAGCCCCATATCCGCTGCCGATCAAGCGCCCTTCGTCGCATGGCGGCTGGAGGGCAGCGCCGCGAGCCCCACCGATGCGCCGGCGCCGGAGCCCGGCGGCTCCGAGGACGGAGATGCCGAACCGCAGACCGTCGGCGCCGACGCCTCGTGGCACACGCCCAAGGAGGGGCTGAAGTTCATACAGGGTGCCAGCCTCGAGCTGCCCGACTCCTACGCCAGCTGGATGGGTAGCGCGCGCCGCGATGCGACGCACGACCTCGAGCTGGTGCTGCTGGCAGGCTCCGACGCCGAGGACGAGCACAACGCGATGGTGACCTTTGGCCTGCTCAACGCGCAGGCGCGCCCGCAGCAGATCTTCGTGCGGCGCGAGGTGCTCGAGTACGACGTGCAAGGGCCGGACGGCTATTTCGAGTGCCCCGCCTCGGAGACGGGACCGCCCGATTTCGCCTCTTTCGCGACGCTGCCTCCCCACGGTGCCGAGCGCGCGATCGTGCGCCTGTTCGAGGTCTGCCCGCGGCGTAGCTTCGCACGGCCTGGTCTCTACGAGGTGCGGGCCAAGCTCGCTGCCAAGTGGTCGGGGCAAGAGCTCGGGATGGATGCCTTCGTGGGCCAGCTCGAGACGGCGCAGCCGGTGTATGTGCGGGTGCGGAGCGGCGATCGCTCGTCGTTCGCTCGCCTGGTGGTGCCGCCCGCCGGCACTCCGGACGCGCCTACGGCCGCCGGAGCCCCACTTGCCGAGCCCGGACAGGAAGCGGCCCCGGCAGAGGCACCTGTCGGTGCGCCCGAAGAGCAGCCGGGAGCGCCGGAGCAACCGGCCGCACCGGCCCCCGAGAATCCGCCGGTGGAA
>JAICTU010000231.1 GCA_025936205.1 Polyangiaceae bacterium
CGAGTATCTGCACCCGCACAAAAAATCGATCGTGAATCAGCGCGAGGTCGGTAGCGACACTTCGAGCTTCAAGTACGCGTTGAAATACGTGCTGCGCCAAGATCCGGACGTCGTGCTCGTCGGCGAAATGCGGGATCTCGAGACGATCGAGGCGGCGCTGACCATTGCCGAGACGGGCCACCTGGTATTTGCGACGCTGCACACCAACTCGGCGGTGCAGAGCATCAACCGCATCATCGACGTGTTTCCGCCGCACCAGCAGGCGCAGATCCGAGCCCAGCTCTCGTTCGTGCTGGAGGGGGTCATGAGCCAGCTCTTGCTGCCGCGCGCGGGCGGCGCAGGGCGCGCGCTCGCGCTCGAGGTGATGATGCCGAATGCCGCCATTCGCAACCTGATCCGCGAGGACAAGGTCCACCAGATCTACTCGCAGATGCAGGTCGGACAGGGCAAACACGGCATGCAGACGATGAACCAGTCGCTGTTCTCTCTGGCGTCGAAGCGCCTGATCACGATGGAAGAAGCGATGGGGCGCTCTCCCGATCAGGAAGAGCTGCGCACCATGATCGAGGGCGTGCAGCGCACGCCGCGCTGAGCGCCGCCCGGCTGGGTCATCCTGGGGTCGGCCGTCACGTGCGGAGCCGAGCCCATTCGCTCTCTCAGCGCGAGGCCAGCTTGATTTCGGGGTGGTTGGGGAACCGGCGGCCGAGCTCGCTCTGGAAGGCCTTGGCGCGACGGTCCTTGACCGCGACCAGGCTGCGCAGGGCGACGGTCTGGACCAGCAAGGGCTCGGACTTCGGCGGCAGCGGTTGCTGCGCGAGCGCCTTGGCGGCGGGCTTGGCCTGGCCGCGCGCGGCTTCGACCAGCGCCGTCAGCCAGGGCCCGAGGGCGCCGGCGCTGTCGCCGACCTGGCCCAGGGTGCTCGCAGCCGCCGTGGCGCGGCCCGCGTCGAGGAAGGCGAGCACGGCTTCGGCCGCGGCGCGCGGGGTGACCAGCTTCGCGTCGAGCAGCGGCCGTACGCGCTCCAGCGCGGCGTCCGGCTGGCCCTGGTAGCGCTTCAGGCGCACGGCGCGCGCCGCGTAGCTGGGCTGGTCGGCGCTCTTCTGATGCGCCTGCAGCAGTTGGTCGGCGAGCTCCAGCTGGCCGTTGTCGAGCGCCAGATCGATCGCGATCAGCGCGCCCCAGACCTGCGCGTCGCTGCCGAGTTGCTTGGCGAGATCCGCCTCTGCCTTATTGCGGCTGCGCAGCTGTCCCAGCATCACCTTGCCGCTCTCGCGCAGCGCTTGCAGCGTGACGTTGCCGGCGGCGTCGCTCGGCAGCGAGCTGGCCAGGCGCAGCGTCTCCGCGCCCTGCAGGCCTTCGTAGGCCGAGACGACCTCGATCAAGAGCGCGTCCTGCGACTTGGGATCGAGCCCGCGCGCCGCGTCTTGCGCCTCCCGCAGACGACCGTCGGCGAGCGCGATGCGCGCCGCGAGCGCCTGGGAGTCCGAATGCAGCGCGGAGATCTCCATGGCACGGAGCGCCGCGCTGCGAGCGACCTGTACGTCGCCAGCATCGAGCGCCTGGTAGCCAATCCAGGCCGCCAGCACCGGCTCCGTCGCGGGACCGAGCGCCCGCTGAAAGGCGGCGTCGACCCGATCCGGATGTCCCTCGCGGTGGGCGCGCACCCCTTCGATGGCGGCCGCGGTGCTGCGCAGGAAGGGCGGCAGCTCGGTCAACGCCTCCGCGCTCGGGAGCTCCGGCGCGGCGCTGGCTCCGGCAGGAGCGCTGGCCCAGGCGAGCGCCTGCAGCACCTGCGTCGCAGGTCCTGGCCCGAGATGGGCCGTGGCCAGCTCCAGCGTGGGCTTGGCTCGTTCGGGCCCCAGCTGCAGCAGCGCGAGCCGGGCTGCCATCAGGTGCGCCAGCTTGAGATCGGGCTGCAGGGCGGCGGCGCTCTGGAAGCGCTCCAGGGCCTGTGAGTTGCCGGCACGCTCGAACATGGCGCCCACGAACAACTGATACAAGGCATCGCCCTTGGCGCGTTGATCCCAGATCGTGACGAGCTGCCCTGCCCCCGGTAAATCCGCGTTGGCCAGCGCGCTCGCAATGCGGCCGAAGACCAGCCGCGACTCCTCGACGCCGACGGACTTCGCGCGCTCCAGCGCGCTTTCGACGCCGGGTGCAGCTTGATCCGCGATCAGCGTGTGCAGCGCGCGATTCTTCAGCCACAGGAGCGCTGCCTCCTGACCGCGGGAATCGAGCTCGAACAAGCGCTGAAACTCGGCCTCGCTGGCAGCGAGCTCCCGGCTGCTCCCGCTGTCGAGCATGGTGGCGACATGCGCGCCGATGGCCTGGGCCTGAGCGAGTTTCTCGCTCTGCAGCGCGGTAGCGTAACGATAACCGCCGAAGCCCACGCCCGCCGCGATGGCCACGCCAGCAGCCATGACCCAGACTCGGCGCGGCGGCGCCAGTGCCGGTGCTTCCCACGCGGGCACGACTCCGCTGTGCGTCTCGTACAGACCGACCTGCGCCAGGGCGCGCAGCACCGCATCGGGACTCGGATGGACCTCGTCGTGGCCTTTCGCCGTGTGCTGGGCGCGCTGGTGCAGCCCCATCGGCAAGGGCGACGGCAGTGCGGCTTCCGTCTCGGTCAGCGTGGCCTCGGAGCTCGGCGGCTCGAGCTCGCGCAACGTCAGATCAGCGGCAGAGCGGGTCGACGCTGCAGGCACGATCTTGGCCGGCGCCGAGCGAATGGCCCTGGCCGGCGGAGCTTCGGGCAGTGGCTCTTCGGGTGGTGGGGGCACCGAATCCGGAAAGAAGCGCTTCGCAGGCTCGAGCACAGGGTTCTTGGCCGTGGCCGCGAGCTTGCGCCCCTCTTCTCTGGGCAGCAGGTTCGGCAGCTTGCTGCCCAGCGGTTGGCTCACGCGTGCATGGGGTGAAGCGCTCGCGCTCGGAACGAACGGAGACGGCGGATGCGCGAGCGGTTGGACCGCAGGCACGGGCACCGGCGAACGCCCCATCATCAGGGTCTCCTGGGGAGCTTTGGGCTCAACCGCAGCGGGGGGCTGGGAGGGGCGGCGTCGGCCTGCGCCGGGCGGCGAGGAGCGGCGTGGGCCTGTTGGCCGAGCAGGGCCTGCGGGCGGACGCGAACGGCGTGCTCCCCTTTGAGCGGAAGCTCGGGGCGCCGCCACCGGCGCCGGCGCTGAGTCTTCGGGCGGCAGATCTTCGAACGGTGAAAGCGTCGGCGCCGGGATCGAGTGTTCCCGTGGCACTATCTTCGCGACCTGCTCGGCGACGGCGCCTGGGCCCTTGCGCTGCTGCAGCCCGCTATAGAGCACCGCGCGCTCGTGCCAGAGGCGGGTGTCTCCGTCTGCGCTGCCGAGCTTGATGGCTCTTGCCAACGCCTTTTCGGCACGCTGCGCATCGCCTCGGCGCAGCAGCACTTCTCCCAGAAAACGATACGGGGCGCTGTCCGACGGCCCGAGCTTGCCCGCCTGCACAAATGAAGCTTGGGCCTCGGCCAGGAGCCCTGCGTCCAGGTACATTCTGCCGACGGATAGCATCACGGCGGCGTTTTCGCGGTGCCACGCCTCAGCCGTGTTGCCTACTTCACGCATCAGCTCCGACTGCGGTGATCTGCCGAGATGAGCACACAGCGCGAGCGTCGATTCCGAATCGGGATTCTTGCGCCAGCGTGCAACCAGTTCGTCCAGAGCCTGCATTTGTACATAGAAGTAGCCGGCCCGTTCTGGCGAAGCTTTACGCTTTTTTGGGACGTGCCGGGTCATCTCCCGGGGAGTCGTGTGCAAGCCGTGATGGCGCGCGCAGCCATGCCTACAGCAAGCGCGTCGCACCGACGTTCGGTGCTGGCCGAGCCAACCAGCGGGCCAGCGGAGCCGCCGAAACAATTGGCCGAAAACGCCGGCAAAGGCCGCTGCGATCGTGTAGTGGTCCCCCTGGCATATGTGTGGAGTCTTCGGAGTCTTCGGCCACCCCGAGGCCGCCAACCTCACGTATCTCGGTCTGCATGCGCTGCAGCACCGCGGACAGGAGAGCGCCGGCATCGCCGCCAGCGATGGGCGACGGCTCTCGTTGCACCGCGGCATGGGCCAGGTGATCGATGTGTTCTCGACGCAGCACATCGAGCGGCTGCAGGGGAACAATGCGATCGGCCATGTGCGCTACTCCACGTCCGGCGGCTCGACACTGAAGAATGCACAGCCGATTGCGGCGGATTCGACCCGAGGCTCGATCGCCATTGCTCACAACGGGAACCTGACCAACGCTGAGAGCGTCCGGCATCAGCTGGAGGAAACCGGCTCGATCTTCCAGAGCGAGAGCGACACCGAAGTCATCGTGCATCTGATGGCGCAGAGCCGGCAGGGCACGCTGGAGGATCGCGTGGCCGACGCGCTGTCGCGCGTGCAAGGCGCGTACTCGCTGCTGTGCCTGTCGGAGAAGAAGCTGATCGCCGTGCGCGACCCGCTGGCGATCCGGCCTTTGTGCTACGGCACGTTTCCCGACGCCGATGGGGCTCTGGTGATCTCGAGCGAAGCGTCGAGCTTCGCGCTCGTGGGCGCCGAGTTCAAAGGTAACCTGGCGCCCGGCGAGATGCTGATTTGCGATGAGGGTGGCGTGCGCCACAGCCGCCCCTTCGAGCGCAAGCCGGCCAGGACCTGCATCTTCGAGTACATCTACTTTGCCCGCGCCGACTCCGTGATCGACGGCATCAGCGTCTACGAAGCGCGCAAGAACCTCGGCCGCGCGCTCGCCAAGAAGGACACTACGCAGGCGGATCTGGTGATCCCCGTGCCGGATAGCGCGGTGCCCGCTGCCATCGGCTACGCCCAAGCCGCGGGCGTGCCCTTCGAGATGGGGCTGGTGCGCAGCCCGTATGTGGGCCGTACCTTCATCGAACCGGAGCAAAGCATCCGGCACTTCGGGGTCCGTCTGAAGCACAACGCCGTGAACGAGGTGCTGCGCGGCAAGCGCGTGGTCGTCGTCGACGACAGCATCGTGCGCGGTACGACCAGCCGCAAGATCGTCAAGATGCTGCGCGCGGCCGGCGCGCGCGAGGTGCATCTGCGCATCTCGAGTCCGCAGATCTCCTGGCCCTGCTTCTACGGCATCGACACGCCGACGCGCAGTGAGTTGATCGCTCAGAGCCACACGGTGGACGAGATCAATCACTACCTGACCAGCGATACCCTCTCCTATCTGTCGTTGGAGGAAACGCGCACCGCCGTGCTCGCGGGTGGAGCGGAGGGCGGTGCCTTGCTCAATGGGCACGCGCGCAGCGCCGTCGCTGCGGAGATCGATCGTTTCTGCCACGCTTGCTTCAGTGGTGACTATCCGGTGCCGTTCCAGGATTCGCCGAAGCCACGGCAGATGCGCCTCTTGGATTTCTGAATGTTCTCTTCGTTGTCCGGTCCGGTGACTGTTTACGAGGTCTCCCCTCGGGACGGGCTGCAGAACGAAGCAAACATCCTATCGATCGAGGCCAAGCGCGAGTTGATCGAGGCGCTGGTCCGGTCCGGGTTGCGCAACATCGAGGTGACGAGCTTCGTCTCTCCCCGCTGGGTGCCGCAGCTGGCGGACGCCGTGGAACTCGTTCAGTCCCTGCCGGCGGTGCCGGGCGTGACGTTCAGCGCGCTGTGCCCGAACGCTACCGGTCTGGAACGAGCGAAGCTGGCGGGGCTGAAGGAAGTCGCCATCTTCCTGTCTGCGAGCGAAGCGCACAATCAGCGCAACACCAACAAGACCATCCAGCGGTCGCTGGAGGTGTTCGAGGAGCTGATTCCCGCCGCACGCGACGCAGGCATGCGCGTTCGCGCATACATCTCGACCGTCTGGGGCTGCCCGTATGAAGGCGCTGTGGACCCGCAGCGCGCGCTCGACATTGCACGTGATCTGGTGCGCTGGGGGGTCTACCAGGTGTCGCTGGGCGATACCATCGGCGTGGGAACGCCGCTGCAGACGCAACGGATCTGCCGGATGTTCCTGGCCGAGTTTGCCCAGGAGCAGCTGGCGTTGCACTTCCACGATACCCGCGGTACGGCGCTCAGCAACGTCCTGGTCGGGCTGGACGCCGGCATTCGCACCTTCGACGCGTCGGTCGCAGGCCTCGGGGGCTGCCCCTACGCGCCCGGCGCGTCGGGCAATCTCGCCACCGAAGACCTCGTCTACCAGCTTCACGGCATGGGTATCGAGACCGGGATCGACCTGCCCGCCTTGATACAGGCGGGCGAGGTCGCCGAACGCGTCGTGGGGCGCAAGCTGCCCGGCAAGGTCCACCAAGCCGGGCTGCCGCGCACGCGCGCCTAGCACTTCCTTTACATTTGTGCCTGTAACTTGCGTTACAGGACACTAACTCAGACGCTGCACTCGACCTGCACGGTCGCGCCCGGTTTGCCGTAGGGCACGAGGTTGCCGGGCACGGGCTTGCCGTCGACCACCAACTTTGGCGCGCCGCCCTTGCCCGAGTTCTTCACGTTGATCACGAAGGTGGTGCCGCGGCACCAGCGGGTGATGGTGAACTGTGGAACCTCTGCCGGTAGACAGGGATCCACGACCAGGCCGTCGTAGTCCGGCCGCACACCGAGCAGGTGCTGCGAGACGGCGACGAAATTCCAGGCAGCGGTACCCGTCAGCCATGAGTTCTTGGCTTCGCCCGGCTTCACCGCGTCCTTGCCGGCGATCATCTGCGAGTACACATAGGGCTCCATCTTGTGCACTTCGCTGATGTCCTCGATGTAGGCCGGCGTGATCTTCTTGTAGTACTCGAAGGCGCGCTCCGGCCGGCGCAGGACCGTCTCGGCGATCATGATCCAGGGGTTGTTGTGGCAGAAGATGCCGGCGTTCTCCTTGTATCCCGGCGGGTAGGAGCTGATCTCGCCCAGCTCCACGTGGTAGCGCGTATAGGCCGGATTCACGAGCACGATGCCGTAGGGCGTGTCCAGGCGCTCCTTCACTGCGTCCAGCGCCTTCAGCGCATGACCGGACTCTTTGCCGATCCCGGCCATCACGCAGTAGCCCTGCGGCTCGATGAAGATCTTGCCGTCCTCGCACTCCTTGCTGCCGACCTTGTTGCCGAAGAAGTCGTAGGCGCGCAGGAACCACTCGCCGTCCCAGCCGTGCTCCAGCACGACCTTTTCCATCTTCGCGATCTCGCGCCGCGCGCGCTGCGCCCGGTCCGCATCCCCGCGGCGATCGCACAGGGCCGCGTATTCGGGACCGATGTGGCAGAACATGCCGGCGATGAACACCGACTCCGCAGTGCGCCCCACGCGATTGCCGGTGGTCTGATAGGACTCGTCCGGCGTCTCGCTGAAGCAGTTCAGATTCAGGCAATCGTTCCAATCGGCTCTGCCGATCAGCGGCAAGCCGTGCGGACCGAGGTTGTTCAGCACGTGCTCGAAGGATCGCGTCAGGTGCTCCATCAATGACGCGCGGTTGTTCTCGTTGTTGTCGAACGGAACGCTCTCGTCGAGGATGCCGTAGTCGCCCGTCTCTTTGATGTAGGCTGCGACGCCCAGGATCAGCCACAGCGGGTCGTCGTTGAAGCCGCTGCCGATGTCGTTATTGCCGCGCTTGGTCAGCGGCTGGTACTGGTGGTACGCGCTGCCATCCGGGAACTGCGTCGATGCGATGTCGATGATGCGCTGCCGTGCCAGCTCCGGCAGCAGGTGCACGAAACCGAGCAGGTCCTGGTTCGAATCGCGGAAGCCCATGCCGCGGCCGATGCCGGTCTCGAAATAGGACGTGCTGCGGGACATGTGGAACGTGACCACGCACTGGTACGGGTTCCAGATGTTGACCATGCGGTTCAGCTTCTCGTCGGGCGACTTGACGCTGTAGCGACCGAGCAGCTCCGTCCAGTGCTGGCGTAAGGTCTGCAGCGCAGAGTCCACCTGCTCGGGCTTCGAGAACTGCTCGATCATCGCGGTGGCACGGCGCTTCTCGATCACGCCCGGCTTGGACCACTTCTCCGCCGGTGGGTTCTCCACGTAGCCGAGTAAGAAGACGAATTTGCGCTCGGCACCCGGGGCGAGGGTGACCTCCAGGCAGTGCGACGCGATCGGGGCCCAGCCATGGGCCACCGTGTTCTTGGGGACGCCGCGCTGCACGACCTCGGGCTCGCCGAGGTGGTTGTAGAGCCCGATGAACGACTCGCGATCGGTGTCGAACCCGGCCACGGGAGCGTTGACGTGATAGAACGCAAAATGGTTGCGGCGCTCGCGATACTCCGTCTTGTGGTAGATGGTGGAATCCACCACTTCCACTTCGCCGGTGCTCAGGTTGCGCTGCAGGTTCGTGGCGTCGTCGTGCGCGTTCCAGAGGCAGAACTCCACGAAGGAGAACAGCTTGAGCGTGCGCGGAGTGCTGGACTTGTTGCGCAGCGTGACCTGATGGACCTCGGCGTTGAAGCCGCGCGGCACCAGATACAGTAGCTCCGCCTCGATGCCTTTGCGCGAGCCGGTGATGCGTGTGTAGCCGAGGCCGTGGCGGCACTCGAAGGAATCGAGCTCCGCTTTGACCGGCGCGTACGTCGGCGTCCAGTACTCGCCGTTCTCGTGAATGTAGAAGAAGCGCCCGCCTTGCTCGTTGGGGACGCTGTTGTAGCGGTAACGGGTGAGCCGCCGCAGGCGCGCGTCCCGGTAGAAGCAGTAGCCCCCTCCCATGTGCGAGACGAGACCGAAGAAGCTCTCCGAGCCCAGGTAGTTGATCCAGGGAAAGGGGGTCCTCGGCGTGGTGATCACGTATTCACGGGCCGAGTCATCAAAGTGACCGAATCGCATGCTTCCTCTTCTCGGGCTTAGCGCCCTTTTCGGGCTTGGCGCCCTTTTTCGGGCTTGGTGCCCTTCGCGGCAGCGGGAGTCCCCCCGGAGCCGCCTTGTTCATCCAAAAACGACGCCACCCAGGCGAGAGGCGAGTTCCAGTTGATCGTGATCTCGTTGACGGACCACGCCTCGATGTTGTCGAGGAAACACTTCTGCGGCGCGCAGCCCTTCTTCTTCAAACCCGCCGCCTGAACGTAGGGGTCTTGCAGATCCGAGTTCGGACCGCCGGAGAGAATGCCGGGCGGCGCCTCCGGAAAGTCCGCGCGCGCCTGATGTGCCCAGAAACGGTGATGGGGATTGACCAGCGGCTTTTCGCCGTAGCCCGTCACGTAGGACTGGCCCATCGGGTTCGTGCCCAGGATGTAGTCCATCCCGGCGGCAACGGCGTCGCGATACTCCGGCTTCTTGGTGAAGTCGTAGGCCAGCGCGACCACCATGGCATTGGCGGCGATGAAGGAGTTCGAACCCCAGGGATATGATGGTTTGCCATCCTTGTTCCCCGGCGGCTCGAACGGAGGGCGGTAGCCTTCCTTCGCCTGGCGCGCGAGGTACACGTCCGCCATGTGGATCAGGCGTTCGCGTTGGGCATCGCGTTCCGCCTTGCTCAGCTTGTTCGGCACCACGGACAGCGAGATTGCACCCAGCGCATCCACGTCCTTCCAGACCAACAGCGTGCCCTTGCCGTCTTCGTGGATGAACTTCTCGTAGTGCGGGTTGGCTTTCAGGTCCTTTTCGTACTTCGCGTCGCCGGTGGTGATGAACAGCTCGGAGGCCGCCCAGAAGAACTCGTCCTTGACGTAGTCGTCGTCGTAAGCGCCGCCGCCGTTGTTGCCGTCGTTCGGGTCGGCGTACTTGTTCGGGTACTTCTCGGCGGCCGCGTAGGCTTTCTCGGCAGCGGCGAGCGCCTTGGCCGAGAACGCCTTGTCCTTGCCCTTCCAGATGCGCGCGGCCTGCGCCGCAACGGCGGCCATGTTCAAGGTGGCGGCGGTGCTCACGGGGCGCAGGGTACGCTTGAGAGTGTCCTGATCCGGGCGCAGGCCGAGCGCCGTCCAGCCCTCGTCGTGCATCTTGTGATGCACCATCCCGGCGAACTCGCTGCCATCGGGGGCCTGCATCGCCATCAAGAACTCGACCTCCCAGCGAGCCTCATCGAGGAGATCGTCCACGCCGTTGTGGTTCTCGGGAATGTTCATCTTCCCGTCGCTGAAGTCCTTGCCGGACTTGCCCAGGTACTCGATCCGCTCCCACTGATTGAGCAGCACCCACGCCGAGAACCCACCGTTGACGACGTATTTTCCGTGGTCTCCGGCGTCATACCAGCCGCCGGTCACGTCGAGCGTGTAGTTGCAGCCGAGGTCTTTGGCGCAGGGAGCCTTGTCCGGCAGGTGCCCCGCCGGGCGAGCCCAGCGCTCTTCCCCCGCATAAGGCATCTTGATCTCGATGCCGCTGCGATCCTGGTAAAAGTACGCGAGCGCGTCGTACTTCAGCTTCTTGTAGACGTTCTTGCCAATATCAAAGGGGTAGCTCTTGTCCTCGCCGACGCGCAGCACGTAGCCTTTGCCCTCGGTGTCGAAGGAAGAGAAATCGATCTGGTGAACCGAGTTACCCGAGTTCGCATCGGCTCCGAACACCGTGGTCTGGCCGTCAGCGACGACGGCACCCGAGGCGTTGAGCAACTCCCACTTCAGCGGCTCCTTGGCATCACTGTCGAGCACGGCCACTTTGCGCACCTTCGGCAGATAGCCGACCTGGTTGACCGCAACCTTGGGGGGTGGAGCCTGCGTCTCCGGGGGTGGGGCCTGGAATGCCGGATCATCCAGGTACAGGTCGTCGAGGCAGATCGTGACCGGCACGCTCTTGGCGAGACCGCCCGCCATGTGGAAGGAAAACTCCGCGGTCTTGTCCGTGGCGCCACCCATCACGAACTGACCCTGGAAGCGCTGCGGCTCGGTCGTCAGCGGCAAGCGAGCCGCCCAGTACTCGGTGTACGGGGGGCCCGACATGCTGACGTGGGGTCGAATCGTGGTCGGTGCGGTCGCCCAGGCTCGAAAATCTACCGTGTAGGAGTGGCCCTGCTCCATCACCACCGGGCGGTGCGCGAGCTGCGCGTCCCAGTTGTTCTTGCCGTTTTCATCGATCGTCAGACAGAGAGCGCCATCCTTTACGTCCGAGCCGCCGCGTGCCGGTGCCGAGAACGTGGTGAGCCAGGGCAAGCTGCTGCCGTCCGAGAACGTGGCGTTCTTCACGAGGTTGTGAGCCGGGCTGGGCGCCGGCGCCATCGCGGTGGGCCCCGCCGCGTGATTTGCCGACTGGGCTCCGCCGTGCGCTTGCTTCTTGCAACCGCCCAGCAAAGCGCCCAGGCCCAGCGAAACGGCGACGCCCGAAGCAATGACGCCCGCGATCGAAAGTGTGGACGAGCCGCCACCGCTCGTCGCGGTTCGATACGCCGAATCTCGCCTAATCATCTTTCACTCCTTCGAGCTGCTAGCTCCACCGCGCGTCCAGCGAGACGCCGGCGAGCGACGCTTTCTCCGACTGCCCAGCCTAGAGTACCAGCCTGGAGTACCAGCCTGGGATAACAGCCTGGGGTAACAGGTAAACCTGGGGGCTTACGGGCAACCCGTGAATGCCAGATCATCGATCCAGATGTCGAACGGCCGCCCCTTGTCATTCACCTGGAACTGGATCGCATAGATGGCTTCCGACGCCACGGAGCGGGGCCGAGGGTTCCCCCAACCGGACTCCTGGCGCAGCGCGCTGAACGGCACGATGTACTTCTGCCATTCCTCGCTGAGCGTCAGTTGAAAGCCGAAGTCGTTCGCACAGGCCCCGCACACGCCGCCGTCGGGATCGGTGTTCTTGTCCGGCATTTTGACGCGCACCTTGCCGGTGCTGCCCGCGCCCTTTTTGGCGAAGAAAGAAATGCCCTTGTACTTTGAGGCGTCGTAAGGGCCCTTCGGGTCGGTGAGATTCATGCCGAGCGCCGCGTACACGAGGCTCGCGTTCGCGATCTGTCCGCCGATGTGCAGAGCGTATTGGCTGCCATTTGCGCCGCCTGGGCTCATGGCGAACTGAGCGCCGGCAGCCGGGTCGATGCTGGAGCCGTTCGGATCGACGTAGGTGTAGACGTAGCCGCTGCGCCCGTCCTGGACGAGCACCTGATTGTTGTTGTCCTCACCGTCGTCGATCTTCGCCTCGGGCGGGCAGACCTTGCCGTCCGACGTGTTCTCCATGTCCGGCGACGTGGGATTGACGCGACATCCGAGGCTTGCCAGCGCCAACAGCGCGACGACCCGCGAAACAGCGAGGTGTCCCCGCAGAAAAACTCCAACTCCGTTCATCGTCTCAACCTCCGGCACTGAACCAGCCGGGTGAAGGGTATAGGCGATCCCTCTACCACCAAATGGTCGCCTGCAAGGTCAACGTGTTCTCCTGGGGCGGCATGTAGAGGCCTTCCGCCGTCGGATCGAGCGGGCCGCCGCGAGTGTTGACCGGCTGCGTGACGCCCGAGAACGCACCAAACCCATCGGGGAAATTCGGGCCGTTGGCCACCTGCGTGCAGTACAGATCCTGCGACGTCTTACACACGCGCTGCGCGTAGATGTAGTGATGGAACAACAGGCTGATTTCCTCGTGGCTCGCAAAATCTGAACGGAACACCAAGCGCGGGGACAGAATGCTGAAGTTCTGCTCCTTGATCGTGTTGTTCGGCCGCAGGTGATCCGCGCGGAAGCCGACGGCGAACCAGGAGAGCGGCGCAAACTCCAAATCGGCGCCGAACTTCAGCTTCTTCACACCGTCCGCCTGGGGATCATCCTGGCTGCTCACCATGTTGAACATGCCAAAGAGCGAGCCATCGAGCGTGGTGTTGCCAAATACCTCGGGGCCGATGATGGTGGACAGGCTGAAATCGTACTGCGCCTGGATGTTGTGGATGTGACCGTTGCCCTGCATGGTGCCGGCGTTGTTGCCGCGCTCGTTCAGGTAGATGCCGGTCACGCCGGAGCTGAAGAAGCCGCCGCCGCCGGCGTGAGCGACCTCGATCGCCGCATCGACCGTGGAAGCGTATTTCGCCCACACCAGCGAGTAGCCGACGAAGAACTCGCCCCAGGCGTCCATGTTCAGGCGCAGATCCGCGCCGTACACATCCAGGCTGCCGTCATTCGGGTCTTCGAGCAGAACGTTGCCCTTCCACGGGCACGCGCCGAGCAGCGCGTTTGCGTTCGGATCATTGACGCACTGGTGATCCTGCTCCTGCGTCCACGAGTGCATGTAGTGCAGGCCGAACAACAGGCTGTTGTCCATGTTGATGCCCGCGTGCACATGGTGGAGGAGCGTATACTTGGTGTTTTCGGACACGCTGGGAGAGGGCTGCTTGACGCCCACGCCTTGCTCCAGCCAGAGCGTGTTCGAGTCCAGATCGTAGTCGAAGCGGTAGGTGGCGCCGATGATGTGAGTGCGCCCGATGATGTACGCGTCGTACGCGCCTGCATCGTATTTACCCGCGCCGCCGTACTGGTTCCAGAAGGCGCCCACGCGCAAGTTGAAGCGGGCGTTTTCGATGATGTCGTTGATGTCTGGCGTGAGGCTGACGAACGCCTGCGAGATGCCGATCTGCGCGCCCTGCTCGTCGATGTCGTTGAACGACGGATCGGAGAGATTGAAGGCCTGAACGGCGATCTTGCTCTCGACTACGCCATTGCCATAGCCAAAGAACATCTCCGTCCACGGCCCCTGCGCGTTGGGCGTCGACTGCCAGCTGTAGAACTCGCGCCCGGGCACCTGCAGGTTGCTGATGGTGGTCTTGCTCTGACCGACGAACGGCGCAACACGCGAGCCGAAGCCAATGTTCATCGGGGCACGAAAGTAGCCATTATACCGGAACCCCCATTCGTTGTCGGTGTCCGTGGCGGCGCCACCGTAGCGCCCGTACGTCAGTCCCGCTCCGCCGACGGCCGGATGCCGGGCGGCGGCGCCCGTGGCGGGGCCACCCGCTGCGCCGGCGCCCGCCGCCGGGGGGGGCGGAGTCGAGGGCGCCTCATTCTTGAGCTGGACCACGGGGGCAGACGCGCTGGTC
>JAICTU010000114.1 GCA_025936205.1 Polyangiaceae bacterium
AATGCCCTTCGCCAGACCGGCCTTCTCCTGAACGCGAAGTAGCGCCGCGGTCAGCGTCGTCTTGCCGTGATCGATGTGACCGATCGTTCCGACGTTTACGTGTGGCTTCTTGCGTACGAACTTCTCTTTGGCCATGGTTCTCTCGCAGCTCTTTCTTCTTCAGGAGACTAAGCCGCGGCGCTTCGCAGAACGCCGCAAGCGGATACAATGCTCGTTTTTTGCGGGGGGACCCCGCACCCCCGATAAGAGCCCACCATCAGGATTGAACTGATGACCTCGTCCTTACCAAGGACGTGCTCTACCAACTGAGCTAGGTGGGCGGGAGAGACCCGCGGGTTGTGCCCGCGAGCATTGACTGAAAAAACGAAACAGGCGGGGAAGGCACTACGCCCCCCCGCAGGAACTGAAAATCGTCGTCTGGACCAGGCATTGAACCCGACCCGCCGAAACAGAAACGTTCGGGGGCTGGGGCGCCCACGAACCAGAAATGAAACAGAGCGGGAGACGAGACTCGAACTCGCGACGTTCAGCTTGGAAGGCTGACGCTCTACCAACTGAGCTACTCCCGCGGAAATCAGGCTGGATGCCGTGGGCACACGCGACCCGTCCGCCGAGCGACTGGCGGGACGACGAGCCGGCGCGTCTGACGATGACGTGCGCCGCACCAAACCTTCGAACTGACTACTCGGCATTCTTCCCAGGCTCGTCTGACTTTTTCGCGATTCGGCCGAAGGTACGCTCACTCCATCGGCTCGGCCAGTGCTGCTGGCCCCGGTCTCATTCACAACTGGCTGCTGGATACAACTGGCTGCTGGATACAACTGGCTGCGGATAGCTGGCTGCTGGATAGCTGTGGAGGGTGTTGGATTCGAACCAACGAAGGCATAAGCCGGCAGGTTTACAGCCTGCTCCCATTGGCCACTCGGGAAACCCTCCAGGAAACTTTTCACCCCATCCGCGTATCGCCGTTACCGAAGAACACCGCTGATGAGCTGACTGAACTAGCTGTGTCGAGTCCAAATGCTTCAGGCTCGCGTCGCGAATCTCCGTACTTGCTGTCTGGATTCGAGCCTTGGATTCGAGCTGGGGAGGGGACTTGAACCCCTAACCTTCTGTTTACAAAACAGGTGCTCTACCGATTGAGCTACACCAGCGAAAGTCGCCGGCAGGCCGGGATAAAAATTCGCGGCCCCGCTCAAGCCGCCGAGCTCTATTCTGGAGAAAGCCGCTGCTCTGGAGATATCCGCTCTCGATCCGGCCGATGGCATCGACCGAACCCTCGTCGCCCGGCAAGGCATCCTGCCGTTTCGAATGCCTTTCCCCCGTGACGAACTGCGCAGACACGAACGCACCCGTCCCGAGAGACGGGCACTGGTAGCCCCCGGCTCCGGCACTGTCAAGCACAATTCATACCGACGCGGGAAGCTGCCCGGGCACCATATCCCGGCTTGGCCCCGGCTTGGCCCCGGCTTGGCCCCGGCACCTACCCAGGAGCCGTGGATTTGGTCGTTTTTCACCGCCGAATGTAGCCGGCTGCCACGCTGGAGACGCCGTTTTGGCGGGCCGGAATGGGTAGCATCTGTTCAGGACGCGGTCCAGTAGTTTGGAGTCCCGGAACGCTCCCGGTCTGGCTCGCTACGGCGCGCTGCGCGACGCCAGGTCGTCCAGGGCGCGCTGGAGTTCCTCTCGCGAGAACGGCAGCTGATTCAGCGCGCGCTCCTCGGCCCGCCGAGCTTCTTCCAGCTGATGCCGAGACTGCTCGGTGCGGCGCACCCACTCCGATTGCTCACCGGTGCGCTGGGCCATCGCCAGCGTGTGTTCCAGCATGCTCGAAGCCTTGTTCAACAGCACCGAATAACGGAGCCGCATGGCCCCCTCGAAGAGTTGCTGCTCGCGCACCGTCCCCACCTTGGGAGGTGGGATTTGCATCAGCTCCTCGTGCAGTCGCTCATAGAGCTCCCCCACCCGGTAGCCCGCCATGGTGGACCAATGGGCGTCGTAGGCGCGCATGCTGTCCGAGTACGCGCTCTGCGCCTGAAGCAAGAGCTCGCAACGGCGCTCCAGACGCGCGGAGAATTCTGTCACGTCGGGGCTCAGCCGGGCCTCCTCGGCGCGGTGCCGCCGAGCTTCACCGAGTGCAAAGTAGAGCTGCGCCAGGTCCCGCGGAATGCGACCTGCCCGATCGAGCTCCAGGCGATCGACGACCTCCATCCCCTTGGCGATGAAATACTCCGCCTCTGATTGCCTGCCGGCAGCGAGCAAGTCGAGGCCGCGCGCCGCGTAGGCCACGATCAGCCCGCTCGGTCCAGCGCCAGGGTAGCGCTCCAGGTAGGTGCGAGCCGTCTCCCCTGCTTCTGCCCAGGCGTCCTGGTGCAGGCGCACGCGCATGCTGCGCAGCAGCGCTTCCGGGGCGAGCGTCGCGTTCGGAAGCCTGCGCCCCAGCTGTTCGAAGCGCTGGGCCGCGCCGTCCAGATCGCCGCTCGCTTCATGGGCCAGGGCTCCTTGAAACAAGGCCCGCTCCAGCCAGGGCCCTTCACTCTCCTGCTCCACGATGCGGTCAAAGCTGCGCGCGGCTGACGCAGGCTCGCCCTGGCGCAGACTCGTCTGACCAGCCACGAAAAGCTCGGAAACGTCGAGCGCGGCTTCGGGCGTGACGACGGTCGTGGCGATGCGCAGCGTTGCGGGGGGCTCCACCACTCGCGCGCTGGTTGCCGATGGCCCTGGAGTGCTGGGTTGCCGAGCAACACTCGACGTGCATGCCCAGAGCATCAGCGTTAATCCGTAGGAGATGATCCGCAACATCTTGGATCGAGCATTGCAGAGCGCAGAGGTGGCAGCGGATGCCGAAGGATTTCCTGGCGCACTCAGCCGGGTCGCGCGTGACACGCCCGCGGACGACCAGCGCTCGAGGCGAGCAGCGCCGAGAAATAACGCAGCGGAGCGCCGTTGACTCCGCGAGGAATGTTTCTTTATCAATGGACGGTCGGGGGGGCTCGAGAACACGCAGGTAAACGGTAGAAATGCCTGCGCGGCTAGACCGACGCGCAGAGAAGAGCACAGGCCAGCAACGTAGCAAACCTAGGCGTAGGGAAAGGTAAGGTTGGGTATGGCGGAACGTCAGGCGTTGAAGATCGAGACACTGGAACACGAGCATCGGGGGCTGTCGGCAGAGCTCAACGCCCTGCTGCGACATGCCCACCTGACCCCGCTGGAAGAACAGGCCGTTCGCGAGCTCAAAAAGAAGAAGCTCGACGCAAAAGACCGCATCGCTGCGCTGCGCCGCATGATTCGCGCTTGATCGAACGCCGCCCGCAGGCGCCGCGCTCCTTCTCCGGAGTCATCACTCGAGCGGTGAAGGGAGCGGCGCCGGCGCAGGCGGCAGCGACGGCTCAGCCGCTGGCGCTGGGGCTGCGGGGAGTTCGTCGGCAGGAGGCGCGACGGGGGGCTCGACCGCTGGCGTCTCGCTGACGGGCGCTTCGATCGACTGCACGGAGTCCACGTTGCCCGCGGGCGTGCCGGACGTTTCGCGCTCCAGATCGGCGAGCGCACCATCGAGCCTGGGCAGCCATGCTCTGTCCAGACCGCCCGGGCGTTGCTGCTCGGTGACCTTGGCGAGCGCCAGCCAGTGACGTGCGTCGGCATGAAAGCCGAGCCGGTAGTCCGTCATCCCGCGCAGATATGCGTAGCGAGCAAAGTCGCCCGGACGGAGCTGGCTCTCTCGCCGCTCCAGCGACCGCCACAGCGCGAGCGCGCGCTCATACTGGTTGTCTTCGTAGTAGGCCTGACCGCGCAGCAGCGCGGCGCGCTCGCCGTTGCAGCCGGTGGCCAAGAGCAGCGCGAGCACCATCTGCGTCGGGGCGAACCAGCGCATCTTCCCTGCCCTACGGATGGGCCTCGGCGCGGCGGTAGCGCAGGCGCGTCACGGGCAAGCCGCTCGCGATGACCCGGCGCTCGCGCGGGCTGCGCGCGCCGTACGGGTTCTCGGCGAGCAGCGCGGATCCCGGTTCATCACCGAACGGAGCAAACTCCGCCCGCGCTTCGATCGCACCGCGATAGGCGTCGGCCGTATCCTCGACGTCCGTCTGCACGAAGAGCTCGCCGCCCGGGCGCAGCAACCGCGACAGCTCCCCGACCACCCCTCCGCTCGCGAGACGCCGCTTGGCGTGCTTCTTCTTCCACCAGGGGTCCGGGAAATTCACGAACACCCGTGACAGAGTGCCCGACGCGAAGCGGGGCAGCGCGAAGCGAATGTCTTCTGCGAACACGCGCCCGCGTTCCCCGAAGCCGAGCTCGCGCAGCCGCTGATCGACCAGGCTCGCCCACTTGAGCCGGATCTCCAACCCGACGATGCGCACATCCGGACTCTGGGCCAGGCGATCGTACAAGAATCCGCCCCGGCCTGGACCGATCTCGAGCTCCAGGTCCGAAGCGTCACCGGGGGCAGGAGCTGCCAGGATCTGAGCCATGCTCAGGCCTTCGCCAGCGGGCAGACGCGGAGCATTCGCGTACGGTGAAAACCGCCTCCGCCCTTCCTGGTCCACTTCAGGTTGCGCGCACATCGGGCTGCTACTAGCGCGTTTCTTTCATCGAGGACACCCCGGCGCCATGCGGACGGCCAGAAAATGGACGCCGGCCGCCCCTCGGCGCTAGCGTTTGTACGGTGCCCGCTTCAGACACGCCCGCTGCGACTGTGCCCCCATCGACGTCCGCGGCCGTGAGCCAGGTCCCGGTGGCTGCGCCCACCGACCGGGTGCGCTGGACGCTCTTCACCGAGCTCTGGGGCTGGGCCTTGTTCATGCATCTGGCCAGCTTCGACAAATGGCCGCACAGCCCCCTCGGCTGGGCACTGATCGCGTGTGCGACGAGCCTCGTGTTGTGGCCCGCGCGCACGGAGTTGCTGGGGATCGCGGCGCTGATCGAGTTCCTGTTCATTCAACAAGGCATGCCGGAGACCGCGAACCATCTGATGTTCGAGGGCTTCGTATGTTTCACGTGGCTCTTCACGCTGTCGCTGCAGGCCGGCGCCTCGCGCCTGCGCGGCGTGCCCTGGCGCCGCGTCTGGGACGCCGACGCAAACGGCCGGCACCCGCTGCAGTGCTCGCTGCTGCCGCTGAGCGCGGCGTTCTTGATGCTGTACTGGCTCTCGGTGCTGCACAAGCTCAACTACGACTTCATCGATCCCGACGTGAGCTGCGCCTCGTACATGTACCGGCGCGTCTCCGATCTCTTGCCGTTCATGCCCCGCGCGCGCTGGGCGGAGCATCTGGCCATCTGGGGCACGCTGCTGGCGGAAGCGTCGGTGCCGGCGCTGCTGTTGCACCGCCGCACCTGGCGTTTTGGTCTGCTGGCAGCGCTCGCCTTCCACCTGCTGCTCGGCTTCGATCCGACGCCCGGCATCTACAGCTTCACCGGCCTGCTGTACGCGCTGTTCATCCTGCTCTTGCCGGGCACCTTCGTCGACACCGCCGGCGAGCAGCTGGAGCGGCTGCGGGCGCGCGCCGGGCGCCGCAATCTGCTGTACGTACGCATCGCCGGCGTGCTGCTCTGGATCTCGATCCTGCTCTACAGCTCCACCCGCGGCGATCGCTGGTCCTTCGGCGTGGGCTTTCCGATCTTCCTGCTCTGGGCGCTGCTGGTGGCAACCGCCTACCTGATCACGCTGGCGCGCACGCCCGCGCTGGAGGTCAGGCCGATGGCACGGACGCCGATCTGGCTCTGGATGTTGCCCGCCCTTGTCTTGATCAGCGGCCTGAACCCGTACCTCGGCCTGCGCACGCAGCTCTCGTTCTCCATGTTCAGCAATCTGCGCACCGAAGGTGGGCGCTCGAATCACCTGTTCATGCCGCGGCTGATGACGCTGGAACCATACGAGGACGACCTGATCGAGATCGTCGACAGCAACAACCCGGGCTTCCGGGCGCTGAAGGACCAGCAGTTGCTCTTGCCGTATTTCGAGTTCAAGCACCGCGTGAACGACGACGAGTCTGACGATCTGCGCATCACCTACCTGCACCAGGGTGTGCAACGGCAGGTGACGTGTCTGCACCGCGAGTGCGACGACGCCGAGCTCGGTACGCCGCACTCGCGGCTGCGCCGCGCGTTCTTCTTCTTCCGCGAAGTCGACAAGGGGCCGAAGATGCGCTGCCGTCACTGACGGGGTGCGCTCAGCGCGCGGCAGCCGCGTACAAGCCCTGCTCGCGAATATAGGCCAGCACCGACGCCGGCACGACGCGCTGCAGCTCGGCAGCTCCCTGCGAGTCGCCCTGCGCGGCCGCCTCCAGGCTCGCCCGCACTTCCGTGGAGGAGATGTCCGGCAGGATGCGCGCAGCCTCTCCGGGGCGCGAGGGATCGGGCGCCCCGGGGCGAGGCAAGATCAGCGGTGGGGCCAGCCGTTCGATCTCCGAGTAGGCGTGCCACTGGTGCAGCTCGCCCAGGATGTCCGAGCCGACGAGCAAGCGCAGCTGCCAGTCGGAATGCTGGGCGGACAGTGCCTGGATCGTGCGCAGGGTCCGGCTGGGAGAGCCCAGCTCCTGCTCGATCTCGCTCACCTCGACCCCCGGCAACCACTCGAACGCCAGACGAGCCATGGCCACGCGCGCGGGAAAAGGCGCCAGCGACTTGCCGAGCGCGTGCGCAAACACGGGCACGGCGACCACGCGCTCGACCAGGCCTGCGCTCAGCACGTAAGCGGCCGCGAGCACATGCCCGACGTGCGGCGGATTGAAGCTGCCGCCGAACAATCCCACCGTGGTGCGCGCCACGCCTCAGCCCCCGTCAGCGAGCGGCCCGAACAGCGTGAGCCCGCCCGCCAGGAACGCCAGGTCGAAGATCAACATCACCTTGAACCAGCCGATCAGCACTTCGAAGGGCTGATTCTCGAACAGGTCGCGCGTCGCTCCCACCGCCGCCAGCAGCGTCGGCGAGAGCAGAGGAAAGAGCACGATCGCGAGCACCAGATCGCGCGCTGCCGTGCGCACCGTCATCACCCCAAACAGCGCGCCTGCGGCCGCGATGCCGGGCGTGGCGCAGAGCGCGATCGCGAGCAGCATGGGGCCCTGGCGCGTCAAATCCACTCCGCTCGCGGTGGGCCCAGGAGAGCTGAACAGCACCGCCGCGGTCGGCACGATCACGGCCTCCACGGCGAGCAAGAACACGAACATGCCCAGCGCCTTGCCCATGAAGATGGCGCTGTGGGACAGCGGCGAGACCAGCAGCCCGTCGAAGGCTTTCTCCTGCCGCTCGCGCTGCCAGGTGCGGCTGAGCGAGAGCACGGACGCAAACGCCAGGGGCAGCCAGATCGCGCCCGCCGCGAGCTGACCCTTGGCTAGATCGCTGTCGTAGAAAGAGATCGACGACATGATCACGATCACGAAGCCGAAGAACGCGCTGGTCGTGACCACCTCGCCGGTGCGCAGCTCGATCGCGACGTCCTTCGCGAAGATCATGAGCGCTTGTTCAGCCCAGCTGACACGACGGGGCAGCGCTGCAGCGGGGCGATCCGGCAGCGCAGCGGCGGGGCTCGGCGAAGACATCAGCCAGCTATCCTAATCGACGGCGCGGAATCTGGGAGCCCGTTTCCGCGCTGGACTGTGGCAGAGTCGGGAGCGCGCCGTCCGCGGCGCACGCCTCAGTGGGAGTGGAGCAGCATGAAAGAGCGACGCATCGAGCACGTCTACGACTGCAGCGCGGAGGTGTTCTGGAACAAAATCTTCCTGGACGACGCCTACAACCGGAAGCTGTTTCTCGAGGAGTTGCACTTCGAAAGCTGGCGAGTACTCAGCCAGGAGGAGCGCGGCACCGAAGTGCATCGAGTGATCGAGGCCGTGCCGCCCATGGGCGAGGTACCCGGTGCCATCAAGAAGCTGCTCAGCGACGGCGCCGCCTATCAGGAGAGCGGAGTGCTCGACCGCGCGGCCCAGCGCTACCGCCTTCAGGTCACGCCGCGCTCGCTGGCCAGCAAGATGACCATCTCGGGTGAAATGTTCACGACGCCGCTCGCGGAGCGCTCCTGCCGACGCACCTACATTGCACGGGCAGAAGCGCGCGTCTTCGGCGTGGGCGGCATGATCGAAGATCGACTGCTGGCCGACATCGAGCGCAGCTACGCCAAGTCGGCGCTGTTCACCAATCGCTGGATCAAAGAACACCAGCTCTGAGATCGGGCTACAGCCTGAAATAGGGGTCCGGGCCTGCGCCATACGGCGCGGCCCGTCACCTCGGGACAATGTCAGGCCGAACGGATCGAACCCGGCCTCAGGCGGCGGCCTTTTGCTTGGCCTTCTTGGTGCGCGCGACGCGCTTGGCCTCAGCCTTCGGCTTGGCCTTGGCACTGGCCGCCTTCGCTCCGGATTTGGCGAGCGAGTCGTGCAGATCCAGCAAGCGCGGCAGCGGGTACCCCGCCAGGCGGGCCTTGTAGCCCTCGTCGCCCGTGCGCTTGCCGAGCGCGAGGAGCGAACCGATCAGCTTGTCACGGCTGCCGAACTGCTCCTTGGCGCGGCTGAGGGCCGCGTGCAGGCGCAGCAGCTTGCCGTTGCTGACCTTCGCCAGGCCCTTGTCGACGCTGACGCGATCGAGCCAGAGCGCGGGCGTGGCCAGCGCTTGAACCGCGCTCACCAGCTTGGCCTTGCTCTCGAACTGACCTTTGACCCGCCCAACCGGAGTCGAGGCACGGGAGGAAGACGGGGAGGAGGAAGAAGATTTCATGATCGAATGCTCCGGGCGGGGTCCGCGAGGGCGCGGGAAGCTAGCAATGGACCTCGGCACGTGCAAGCGAGGACTTTGCGCCTCGGGCCTTCGGCCGCCAGATTCGTACGCCGAGCTGCGTCTAGACTAGAGGTGACCGCAAAGCAATCCCCCAGCGGCGAGCGCTGGTGCCTGAAATCTCGAGCGGAGACGCGCCGCTGCCCGGCCCCGCCGCAATGGACTACCGCGGACGCGCGTGTTAGGCGCCAGCACCGATGAGCTCGCTGGGCGTCTTTGCCGCGCCACACTTCGAGCCGCTCGTGTTGCCGTCGCTGCAGCTGGAGCCGGTGTCGTGGACGCAGACCCTGCTGTCGTACCCTCCGATCAAGGCGCTGATGCCGATCCCGATCCTCGCGGCGATCGCTCCGGTGCTGATCTGGTTCTTCAGAGATACGTGGCGACAGCTGGACGAAGAAGCGCGCCAATACCGCATCGAACACCAGGAGCGCGACCTGAGGCCAGCCGCTTGCCTGGTGATCGTCGCCGTCGTGCTGACCGTGCAGGAGTACTATGGCGGGCGCCAATTTTTTCAGAGCACGCTGCGTCCCGAGCTCGAAACGCTGTACGCCGGGTCCTGGAAATGGCTCCAATTTGACACATACGACGAGCTGTACGCCTACGGCTGGTGGTGTTTCGCGCGCTCCGTCGGCTACGTGCTGTTCCCGCTCACGATGTGGAAGCTGCTCTTCCCGCGGGACTCGCTGCTCGACATGGGCCTGCGCGGTCGCGGCTTCCTCAGCCACCTGTGGATCTACGGCGCGTGCCTCGCGATCGTCGTTCCGGTGATGCTGATCGTGGCGCAGCAGCCTGACTTCGGCTCGTACTACCCATTTTACAAGCAGAGCTCGCGCAGCATCTTTGATTTTATGGCCTGGGAGGCCATGTACTGGGTGCAGTTTTTTTCGCTCGAGTTATTCTTCAGAGGCTGGATGGTCGGGGCGCTGCGACGTACCCTCGGCTCGTCGGCGATTTTCGTGATGGCCGTCCCCTACTGCATGATCCACTACGGCAAGCCCTACCTCGAGGCGCACGGAGCGATCGTGGCCGGCGTGGTGCTCGGCTCGCTGGCGATGCGCACGCGCAGCATTTATTCGGGCTTTCTGCTGCACATCAGCGTCGCGGTGGGGATGGACCTGCTTTCGTTGTACAAACGCGAGGCGCTTCCGCACATTTTCTGGCCCGGTGGCTAGGCCGCCGAGAGAGACTGTTCACATGGCAAATTCGGACTCCCCTTCCCTCTCCAAAGAGAACCTCTCCAAAGAGAACGGCAAGGCCAGCGCGAAGCGCAGCGGCGCGCCCCCGCCCCGCGTCTCCACCCGCCAGCAGCCGAGCAGCGAGCCCAAGGCGTGGACGGTCCAGGACAGTGAAGCGCTCTACCAGGTGCGCGACTGGGGCCACCCTTATTTCTCGGTGAACGAGAAAGGTCACGTCGAAGTCACGCCGGATCCCTCGTCGCCGAACGCCATCAACCTGTACGAGCTCACGCTCGAAATGCGCGCGCGCGGGATCGAGCTGCCGCTCCTGGTCCGCTTCTCGGACATCCTGGCGCACCGCATCCGGCGCATCCACGAGGCCTTCGGCCGCGCCATGAAGGAGTACGAGTATCAGGGTGCCTACCGCGGCGTGTTCCCGATCAAGGTGAACCAGCAGCGCCACGTAGTGGAAGAGGTCGTCGAGGCGGGGCGCCCGTGGAACTTCGGGCTGGAGGTCGGCTCCAAGCCGGAGCTGCTGATCGCGCTCGCGTCGATGAAGGGCGAGAGCGGCCTCATCGTCTGCAACGGCTACAAGGATGCGACCTACATCGAGACGGCGCTGATCGCCCAGCGCTTCTCCAGCACCGTGCTGATCGTGCTGGAGCGCCTGGAAGAGCTCGACATCGTGCTCAAGGCGTCCGATCGCCTGGGCATCAAGCCCAACCTCGGCGTGCGCGCCAAGCTCGCCACCAAGGGCATGGGGCGCTGGGCAGACTCCGCGGGCGAGCGGGCCAAGTTCGGTCTGAACATGCCGGAGCTCGTGCAGCTGATCGATCGGCTGAGCGCCGCCAAGCGGCTCGACGAGCTACAGCTCCTGCACTTCCACATCGGCAGCCAGATCTCGAGCATCATCCCGATCAAGAACGCGATGCAGGAAGCCGCCAACATCTACATCGAGATGGCGCGCATGGGCTGCAACATGCAGTACCTCGACATCGGCGGTGGCCTGGCCATCGACTACGACGGGTCGAAGACGGACTTCCACGCCTCCTGCAACTACACGCTCAGCGAGTACGCCGCGGACGTGGTGGCCACCATCCAGGCCGCCTGCCGCAAGGCGGAGCTCAAGGAGCCCACGCTGATCAGCGAGAGCGGGCGGGCCGTGTGCGCTCATCAGTCCATCCTGTTGTTCGATGTGGTGGGACAGGGGCGGGCGCTGTCCGGCGTTCCCACGCCGCCCGGCAAAGATGCACATAGCGTGCTGCAGGTGCTCTACGAGACATACCAGGGCATCATGCCCAAGAACGTCCAGGAGTCGTGGCACGACGCCTGCCAGGCCAAGGAAGAGGCGCAGAGCCTGTTCCGCTACGGTTATCTGGGGCTGCGCGAGCGCTCGCAGGCCGAGGCGCTGTACTGGAGCTGCTGCGAGAAGATCCAGGCCACGCTGCAGCGCTTGCGCTTCGTGCCGGAAGAGCTGCACGACCTCGAGAAGACGACCAGCTCGATCTACTACTCGAACTTCTCGGTGTTCCAGTCGGCGCCGGATTCGTGGGCGATCAATCAGCTGTTCCCGATCATGCCCATCCACCGGCTGGATGAGCGCCCCACCGTGCGCACCACGCTGGCCGACCTCACGTGCGACAGCGACGGCAAGATCGACCACTTCATCGATGTGGAGGATGTGCGCTCCACGCTCGACGTACACTCGCTCATTCCGGATCAACCGTACGTGATGGGCATGTTCCTGAACGGTGCCTATCAGGAAATTCTGGGCGATCTACACAACCTGTTCGGGGACACCCACGCCGTGCACGTGCGCGTGACGGATTACGGCTATCGCGTTGGACACGTGATCAAGGGCGACACCATGGCCGACGTGTTGCGCTTCGTGGAACACCAACCGGAGAGCATGATCGAATCCGTGCGCGAACAGGCGGAGGCGGCGCTCAGCCGAGGCCGGATGACGCTGGAGCAGATGAAGCTGCTGATGCGTCACTACGAGAAGGCCATGGGCAGCTACACCTACCTCACCGAAGAAGAATAGACCCGGGCTGCTAAGAGAAACCCGAAGTCCGCGCCGGGTTTCTCCCATGTAAAGAAAGTACGAGGCACTGGCGGCCAACCGGCCATCGCACTGGGGTACACCTCGTCAGGGTGTGCACGGTGCGGAGGCGGCCGGAGTGCGTTTCTCCTCAAGGTTTGAGGAAAACGTACGATGTAGTTCGTGGGCGTCGAGACACTCGGCACCAAGGTGGAAAGTCCAATGAAGGGTGTTGTTCGCAATCTTCGCGCCGATTTTCACGGGGTCAGCTCGGCCCCCGAGCAGAGCGCCGCGGCGACGTCGGGGACCTACTTCAGGGCCGTTCGCCCCACAGAGGCGGAGGCCGCCGCCGTCGCTCGTGGTGAGCAGATCTTCAACGGCGAAAAGGTGGAGCGTCTGCGCTCCATGCTCGAAGCCTCGATGTGGCGCATAGATCTGGAGTTGATCGCCGAGCGCATGCTCGACGACGCCAGCTGAGGAGCGGCAGCGCCGGCGCGCCTGGCTTCAGCGCTCCGGCGCTACCACGGGCTCGTCCTTCGGCCCGAGCAGGCGGAATTCGACGCGCCGATTGCGTGCGCGCCCGTCCGGCGTGTCGTTCGAGGCGATCGGTTGGGAAGATCCGAAGCCACGCGAGCTGAGCCGCCGCGCCGAGACACCGTGCGCGACCAGCCACTTGACCACGGCCGCCGCGCGCGCACGGCTCAGCTCGAGGTTGGCACGCGCGGAGCCGCTCTTGTCCGTGTGACCCTCGACCACCACGTGATCGATCTCGCTGTGTTGCAACAAGAGATCGGCGATGGTGTCGAGCAGCGCGTCGCTCTCCTTGGAGAGCTTGGCGCCGTTGGCCATGAAACGCACCGGCTCGTTGAGCTGAATCGCACCCTGCTGCAGCTGCGCCCGCGGACAGCCCCGTAGCTTCGAGTCCGCGTAGTCGACTCCGGCGAGCGTCGGGCAAGAGTCGATCGCGTCGACGAAGCCGTCGCGATCGGCATCCGGCGGACAGCCAGTTTGCGAGGGATCCGCCTGCAGGATGCCGGACACCTTGGGGCAGGCGTCGAGGCTGTCGCTGATGCCATCGCTGTCGCTGTCGGGCGGCGGGGGGCAGCCATTCTGGCGCGGATCGCTGCCGGCAACCCCCGGCTCTCGCGGACACGAGTCGACCTCGTCCGCCACGCCGTCAGCATCCGCGTCGGCGGGATCCGGGCAGCCGTTGCGCGCGGACTCCAGCGGACGCGCGGGGCCCGCTGCGGCGGGGCAGGCGTCGGCCTCGTCGACCACGCCGTCCCCGTCCAGATCTCGGGAAGGAGGTGGGATCGGCAGCTGCTCCTCGACGCTGGTCGCGATCGGAGGCTGCCAGTCGAGCGCGAGCAAGCAACGCATCTTGGGCGCTCCGAGCCCGGAAGTGAGCCCGGCGCCGATGGCCGGGCTCAGGCGCACGCCCTGCCCGAGCAAGAACTTGGCCCCGAACGCGAGCTCGACCGGCGTCGTGGCGCGTTTGAAGAAACCATCGCCCGAGTCACTCACCACGGTCGACCCGCTGAGCTCCGGGCCGAGGTGGATGACGCCGTCGAGCAAGCGCAGCCCCGCAGCTGCCCCGAAGGTCAGATCCGTGCCAAACGGCACACCCACGAAATCATCGCGCTCCAGATGGGCGAGCACCCCGGCTTCCACCGCATACGCGAACAGACCCGCCTGGCCTGCCGCCATCAAGCGGCCGCCGAGGCGCGGTAAGCCGTCGCTGGCGAAGTATTTTTCCTGCCCGGTGGCGGCGAACACCCGCGCGCCGAGCGCCAGCGTGAAGGGCGAGCCGTACTCGCCCACCAGGCGCACGTCGAGCCCGAAGCGGGCGTCACCGATACCGGTGCCGTCGGCGCTGGAGACCTCGACATCGGGCACGCCCTGCACGTCCGATAGCGTGCCGCTACCGCCCAGCGAGTAGAGCAGAAACGGCAGGCTCGCGGACAGGCGCACCCGCTCGGCGAGCGTCACGCTCGCGCTCAGGTGGTAGTAAAATTGGTAGCGGACGATCGGGCTGATCTCGTCTCCGGCGGCGTTCCGCAGCACCAGCGGCCGATAGGCGAAGTCGCCCACCAGGCTGACGCCGGGCCTTGCCTTGCCACGCAGATCCAGGGATTCGCTCTGGAACCAGTCGCTGCCGGGTTGCGCCGGCTGGTAGCGATTGAGCGCGAAGCCCGTGGTGGTCGGCGCGGCAGCAGCGGGGCCAGCTCCGAGCAGCTGGGTCGCCAGCAACGCGCACAGCGCGCACAGCCCGGCGAGTCGGCGATTCATGGCAGCAACTATACGCCTCCCGGCGCCACTGGCCCACCAAGTGTCCTGTGTTGCAGCCCGGGGCCGAACGGGGGGCACATCCTGGTGCGTCAATCCTCGAACAGCTCGAGCTCTCTCAAAGACTCCGCACCGGAGCGGGCCACGACCACGTGGTCCAGCAGGTAAAGCCCGACGAGCTGACAGGCTTCGACCAGCGTGCGCGTGAGCTCGACGTCCGCCAGGCTGGGCGTGGGGTCGCCGCTGGGGTGATTGTGCACCAGGACGATGCCGCTGGCCGCGTCCTCCAGTGCGGGGCGCAGCACGTCGGCGGGGCGCAACGCACAGCCGTGCAATCCGCCGAGCCCGATGCGCCGCGCCGAACGCAGCCCGTTCTTACCATCGAGCGACAGGAGCCAGACCTCCTCGTGGTCGAGGCCGCCGAGGCGAGGCCGCGCCCAGGCCGCCACGGATTCGAACGACCCCATGACACTGCGGTCGTCGCTGAGCGCGCGCAGCGCGACGCGCCGCCCGAGCTCGATCGCCGCGAGCACGCGCGTGGCCTTGACCCGACCGATGCCGTGCTGCTCGCTGAGCCGGTACGGCCCCACCCGCTCCAGACGATCGAGCCCGCCCAGGTCCGCGAGCAGCGAGCACGCGATCGAAGTGGCAGGACGCCCCACCGCCCCCGTGCCGAGCAGCAGCGCCAGCAGCTCCTCATCGGACAGCGTGCCCACGCCGCTGCGCAGCGCTCGCTCGCGCACCGACGGCCGCTCGGGCTCGACTCCGGCGTTGCGCGCGTGCCCCGGCCGCGACTGCACGCGCTGCGTGCGCGCGAGCAGCGCGGACTGCGCCACGAACGGCGGCGGCGACGGGGATGGTTGCGCTCCTCGTTCTCCCACGCTCATGCCAGCTCCCACAGCACGGCGCATGCCAGCCGCGAATGCGCGGCGAGCGCAGGAGCGTAGAGGCCACCGAGCTGGCGCTCGCCAGCGCGGCGCCGGCGGCGGCCAGGCGACACAGCTCCTGTGATCAGCGGCGGACAGCGCCTGCCGGGAGCAGCCCGATCAGTTCCTGCACGGCTGCCTCGACCTGGCTCTCGACCACTCCGTCGAAGGTCACCTTGGTCTTGTAGCTGGCGTCGAACCACTTGGGGTACGAGCCGATCTCGATGCGCGGATGCAGCGCCACCGCGCGATCCAGGAGCGGCTTGAGGTCCGTCTCTTCCATCTGCGTGAACAGCGCCCGGCTCACGATCGAGCTCGGCCCCACCAGGTGCTCGCGCACAATCAGCAGCTTCATCCGGAACAGCTCGGGCACGCCGGGCATGACCCAGACGTTGCGCATCACCACTGTCGGCCAGGCTACCTCGGCGCTGGCACGCAGCTCGGCGCCGATCGGCACGCGCGCCATCAGCAGATGGTCGGCCGTGCACGCGGTGCCGTAGTGCGCCTGCACCAGGCCGGCGAGGTGCGGATGAATCTCGATGCCGACCCCGAACCCATCCGCCACTCCCTCGAGCGTCACGTCGTCGTGCGTCGGACCGACGCCGCCACTGGTGAATACGACGTCATGCCCCGCGCTGAGCGCGCGCACGTCGCGCGCGACCGCTGCCCGATCATCTCCGACGATCAGCGCTCGCTCCAGCCGGATGCCGAGCGCGCGCAGGCTGGTGGCGAGTGGAGCGAGATTGCGATCCTCGACCTTGCCGCTGAGCAACTCGTTGCCGATGAGCAGCGCCGCGGCGGTATGAGTGATGGCGCGCTCCCCAGGCATGCTTGCTTCGACCTCGCCCCGCTCTGCCTTCAGTCGGGCTCGATCTCCCTGACGACTGGCTTGCCTTGCACGTCGACGCCGAGCAACTCTTCGATCCGGCGCTCCGCGCGATCCAGGATGTCCTGAGAGTTCTTGGCCAGGGCCATCCCCTCCTCGAACAGCGCGATCGACTCCTCGAGCGGCTGATCGCCATCCTCGAGACGATCGACGATCTCTCCCAGCCGCTGGATGGCGCGCTCGAAGCTGAGCGGAGTGAGCGCCGACGGGCGCGACGAGTCCGAGGCGGAGTCGCTCGGGCTGGCGGCTGTCCCCGTCTGGCCGTCGAACAGCGGCTTCGCTGCGGACGCGGCTGGTTCCATCTTTCTCGACGCCACTCGACTGCCCAAAACCCTAGAATGAAGGGAGCGCCTTGCAAAGGGCTAAGTCTCGCGGAGCTCAGCGCCAGCGCAGCGCGAGCGGACGAAAGTTCACACCGGCCACCACCAAAAGCCCTGCCGCGTCGGCAAAAACGGGCACGGCCTGGCCCGGCAGCAGATGCAGCAGCCCGGCCTCCTCGGCCCCGCTCGGTGGCCCATCGTCTCCGGACGCGCCCCGCCCCCCGAGGCGCTCTGCCGCAGCCTGAGGCGCCTGTGGTTCGGCCGGCGCTGCGCGCACCTCTGCCCACAAGAATTCGTTCCCTGACGGCGGGTCGGCGAGATGGACGCCGCCGAGCGCGAGGCGGGCTGCCGAACGCACCGGAGCGCTCGGATCCAGACGCGCCGCGAGCTCCAGGATCCGGTGCGCCGTCGCTCCGGGTTGTGCGCTCAGCGCACGCACGATCGCCTGGCGCACCGTCTCGTCGGTTTCAAACTCGAAACCCCGGGCCAGGCTGCCGATGCTCGTCCTGCGCGTGCTCTCGCCCAGGCCTCGCGCCGCATGCGCGCGCAGGATCGGATCCGGATCGGACAGATACGCTTCGGCGAACGCGACGAAGCGCGGCTCGTCGCGCGCCGCGAGCGCGCGCAGGGCCAGCGGCGCGGCCACCCCTCCCTCGAGCACCAGCTCCTGGAGCAAGCTGGAGCTGACGCCGCGGCGCCCGCTGGGGCGCAGCAGCGCGAACGCGAACGCCGTGCGCAGGCGCCCGCGCGGCGCCGCTTCCAGCCGCTGCGCTGCGGCTTCGTACAGCGAGTCGTCAAACCACAGCGCATTGTCTGCCGCCGCCTCGACCCGCGCGGGCTCCCCGGAGCCCAGCTCGGCCAGCGCGGCGCGCGCGTCGAGCAGCGAGGCAGCCCAGGCAGCGGCCGCGCGCGAGCCCTCGTCCTTCGACGCCGCGAGCTCGGCGAGGCGCGCCGGCAAGGCCTCGAAGCGCTCGCGCCAGAGCGCGCTGCGCAAGGCGGCAGCGCGGCACGTGAGCGGGAGCGCGACGCGCGCGTCCAGAGCGCGCGCGAGCGCCGCGTGAGCTTCGCCGCCCGGCAGCCGCGACAAGGCGTGCGCGGCGACGAACGCGCTCCCCGGGCGACCGAGCGCCAGCTCGAGCTCAGCGATGGCCGGCGCGCCGCCGATGCGGCCGAGCAACGTCCAGGATTGCTGCGCGAGGCTCGGGTCGGCGCGCTCGCGCTTCGCCAGCGGCAGCAGCTCGCGGCTCGGAAAATCGAGCGCGCGACGCAGGCGCTCACTCGGCTCCGCTTCGCTCGCCAGCTCCCGGCTGGAGAGCAGCGCCGCCTCGGGCTGCTGCGTGAGCATCAGAATCTGGACCGCCGCCTGCTCCAGCACCGGAATTCCCACCGAAAGCCACTGACGCGCGAGCGGCACGGTCTCGAGCTCGCCGAGCCGCGTGAGGGACACCGCGGCGGCCGCGCGCACCTCGGCACGCTCGCCGCGAACCCAGTCGCGCAGCGTGTGGAAGGCTCGCTGGTCGCCGAGATCGCCCAGCCAGCGCGCGAGCTCGACGCTGGGCTCTCCGGGCACGGAGAGCAAGCCCTGCAGATCCGCCGGCGGATACTGGAGCAGGGCGTCGGCCGCCAGCGCGGCGGAAGCGCCGCCCGCGCGCAAGCTCGCTCCCAAGGTGCGCAGGGCCGAGTCCGAGCCACTGGCGGCCAGCGCCAGCGCGGCGCTGCCGCGGCCGAGCTCGAACAGAGCCGCATCTTCGGGTCCGGCGGGGGCGCCGGGGCGCTGATTCATCAGCGCGCTGAGCAGCACGCGGGTCTCATCGTCCGCCGCATGGGGCGCGAGCACGCGTGCCAGCGTGAGACACTCGCGAGCGCCGAGCTGGGCGCGATGCTCGAGCGCAAAGCTCACCAGCCGGTGCAGCGCGCTGCGCGTGCCGAGCCCCGCCAGGCGCTGGATCGCGGCGAGCCGGTCGGTGGCCTGCGGAGCGGACAGAGCGTTCGTCAGCCGCTCGATGCCAAAACGGCTGCTGAGCGATGCCGGCTCCACCGAGCCGGCATCCGTGTCACCAGCGTCGGCGCGAGCGCTCCGGGCCGCTGCTGGTGGGGCAGCCTGCGCGAGAGCCGGTGAAACCGACGGGGAGAGCGCGGCGAGCCCGACAGACAAAAGGCGCCGGAAGGCGAACCGAGGCCGGGGCATGTCTTACTTTTGCACGGTTCGGGCATAAAATGCTCCTGGGCCGGCGTCCGCGGCTTGCCACATGCCTCGGCTCGGCGTACCGCGTGCGGGCCCCATGAGCAATTCTGCCGCTCCCCGTCCCCTGACCCTGGCCGTGCCCAAGGGGCGCATTTCCAAAGTGCTGGTACCGCTGCTCGCGCAGGCAGGAATCAGCGCCGAAGGCCTGCTGGGGGACGACCGGCGCCTGGTGCGCGAGAGCGAGGATCGACGGGTGCGCTTTCTGCTGCTCAAGCCGGACGACGTCCCGACCTACGTCGAGTACGGCTGCGCCGACCTGGGCGTGGTCGGGCGGGACACCTTGCTCGAGCGCAACTACGAGCTGTATCAGCCGGTGGATCTGCGCATCGGGCTGTGCCGGATGGTGGTCGCCGCCCCTGTCGGCGCGCGCATCCCACCGGTGCCGCGCGTCGCCACCAAGTACCCGCGCATCGCGCAAAAGCACTTCGCGGCGCGCGGCATGCAAACCGAGGTGATCTACGTCCAGGGTTCTGTCGAGCTGGGGCCGGTGACGGGACTCTCCGACCTGATCGTGGACCTGGTGGAGACCGGCTCGACACTGCGGGAAAACGGGCTCGAGGAGCGCGAGACCATCTGCACCATCTCGAGCTTGCTGGTCGCCAATCGTGCCCTCTTCAAGCTGCATCACGATCGCATCGCGCCGATCGTGGATGCGCTGCGCAGGGCCGTCGACCCCTCGCAACAAAAATTAGCGGCACCGGGGGTTGCGACAGCTCCGTAGCCATAGAGCTGGCCGCAACCCATCCCGGCGCTCGAAGATGAGGTTAGCTCCCTCCGATCGACCGCGCGTTCCCGTGCGCGCCAAACGCTCAATCACTTCACGCCACGTTGCACCCCAGTCAAAATAGTTTTCAAATGACGCCCGAGACAGTGCCGGATAAATACGGAGATCTATTCGGGAACAAGTCGCGCCCCCGAACCTGCAGCGAGTCCTTCCTGCACGTGGTAGCTTGAGCCCGGGCATGATTCACGACGATAGCGATCGTGCACGTCGCTTTGCCCGCGACGCGGGGACCGGCCCGTCCACGGAGCTGAGGAGCGAGCTGCGGCTCGAACAGGACGTCGATGCGTTTGTGAGGGATCCGCTCGGGCGCTACGTGATGGGGCCCGGCTGGTTGCACTTCTGTGCCACCCCGACGCTCTGGGGTGCAACGCTCTGGGGTCGCGCCGAGCAGCAAAACCTGACCAGCCTGTTCGCTCTGGTCGAGCGCACCATCGAGCAAGCGGGCGAGCATGTATCGCTCCTGGACATCCGCGGGCTGGAGCACGTGGACCTGGCCAGCTTCGGGCTGATCGGTCGCTACATGAGCCGGCATCGAGCCACACTGGCGAGCCGCGTGATCCGGCACGCCGTGATTCGCGCAGAAGGCGTGCTCGGAGCCGTGGTGAGCGGTTCGTACGAGATCTTCGCGGCACCCTACCCGGTCTCGCTGTTCACCGACTTCGACGAGGCGCTGGCCTGGCTCGACCCACCGCTGGATGCGGCCATCCGCGATA
>JAICTU010000380.1 GCA_025936205.1 Polyangiaceae bacterium
AGATCAGGCCGATCGCCGCGGGTCCGCCGCCGATGAAGCCGGAGAGCGCCCAGCCGCTGATCACCAGGTGCAAGCGCCGCGCTTGCCCGAACACCTTCGCCAGCTGCTCCCCCGGTTGGACCCGGATGAAGAGCGGGAATATCACCTTCTGCGCGTGCGAGTGCATGGCCGCGACCGGGATGCTCGCGTTGGTGCGCGCCACGTTGTACACGCCGAGCTCGGCGAGCGAGACCATCTTGCCGAACACCAGGCGATCGGCCTCGTTCACGGCGAAGGTGAGCACCGTGCTCAGGAACACCCACTTGCCGAAATGCGCGAGCGCGCGCAGCGCCGCCTTCTCGATGCCGAACTTGCCGCTGTAGCCGCGCATGAGCACGTGGCCGAGCCCCACGTCCACCACCGCACCCATCAGCCCGCCCCAGACCAGCGCCCACACGCTAGGTGACCAGAGCGCGAACACGACCATCGTCGCCAGCGCACCGACCTGCGCCAGCATCTCGATCAGCGTCAGGCGGCCGAGATCCAGGTGGCGCTCCGCCAGATACGCCTTGGTCGAGCGCGACCCGGCGATCACGGCGGAGAACGAGGCCACCGGGATCAGCACCGTGAGCTCGCGATGGCCGTAGAACGCGGCCATCGGCAGCGCGCAGGCGCAGGTGAACAACCACAAGCCGATGCCGCGCCCGAACTGGATCGTGAAGGCTGTGTCCAGGAAGCGCGGGTCGTCACCGCGCGGATTCTGGATAATGCTGGGGCCGACGCCGATGTCGCTGAACAGATCGATCGCGCCACGGAACGTGTACACGATCGCCATCAAGCCGAAGGCCTCCTGCGGGATCAGGCGCGTGAGCACGATCTGCCCACCCATGCGCATGCCCTGCACGGCCACGTGCCCCCCGAGGGCCAGGGCACCGCCGCGCACCGCGCGCGCCTCGGAGCTGTCGGCGGGAGAGCTACCGGGTCCACCGCCTTCGATCGGCGCTGGGGGAATGGGCGGCGGCAGATCCGGAACGAGATCTCGCTCCGCCAGGGAAGGCGGAGGAGTCGGGCGAGAGCCCGCGTCGATCGTCACCTACGGCACCGATCCCATACGCTCACCGCTGGCTCAGGGCTTGGCGCCTTCCAGGATCCACTGCCGGACGGTATCGATCTGGGAAGCCGAGAGCGGGTCGAACGAATAGGGCATCTGCGAGCCATAGTCGCTGCGCGCCACACCGGAGGTCGCGAAGTTCTCGTAGTGGATCTTCTGGATCAGCAGGCTGTTCTCGGGATGGCCCGGATCCACTCGCTTCATGTCGGCGCGGCCGCGCGCCGGAGCGTTCACGAGGCCCTTCTCATCGTCGAAGACCTGGGTCAGATCGGGCGGGTTAGGTCCGTTCTCGTAATGACAGTAGATACAGCGCGCGCACACCTTGCTGGCGCTCGGTGTACAGACACCGCCGGTCGCCGAGAGCGTGCTGCTCAGATCGGCTTCCGTACCGATGATCGGCTGAATGTCGCGGCCAAACGTGCGAGTCGCCGGCGGGATGGCGTCGCGCATTTCGATCGCGCCCTTGCCGTCCATCGCCGGCACTGCCGCCGTCGCCGGCGCGCCCGGATCATTGAACGGCGTATCGACGGACGGCGCTCCAGCGATCACCCACTGCTCGATGATGTGCACCTGCACGTAGTCGAGCAACGGGATTTACAGCGGCATGTGCCCGCCAGCGGGCGGCTCCATTGGCCCATCACCGTCGGGATCGGGCGGCAACCGATTCGCGTCGGGATCGATTTTGTACATCAGGAAGCTGTTGTCCGGATCGCCTGCCACCACATTGTACGGGGGCAGGTTCAGGTTGGGATGCAGCGCGGCGAACCGGTTCTTCGAGTTCACCAGACTCTCGTCGGTCGAGAACGGATTCTGGATGTCGACGCCGCTCGGGCCCCCAGGCCGATGACAGATCGTACAGCGGTTGTTGAAGATCGGGGCCACCTTCGAGCGGTAGGTGAAGCTTTCGTCCGCCTCGCCGCAGCCCGCCAGGCTGATCACGGACAGCGATACAGCGGCATACGATACGGCACTCAAGAGCAAGGGCGGCAACCAGCGGCTTCGAGAGCGCGGAACATCACTTGGCATTTTGAGAAAAGATCTCCAGGGGGCCCGGAGCTTACCTCGAGACTCCTGGAAATCCTACGGCGCTCGGGCCGAGCGCTTCGACCCCCACGGGTGCTTTTTCAGGCTCTTTGTTCAGGCGATCGAGCGGGCGTTCAGGGCTTCGAGTCGCGCTGAGGCGACGTTGCCTTCTCGCCACCGCCGAACAGCCGCACGACCCACTGCCAGCACAGCGCGAGGCTCGCCAGCAGGGCAGCGCTGATGCCGCGCCCGGCCGTACTCCAGCTCTGCCGCACGTTCTGCTGCTTGTTGCGATGGAGCGCCATCGCCAGCTCGCGATCGATCGCGGAAATCTTGATGGTGGCCTGGTCCACCGACACGCGCGGAGGGCGGCGGATCACCGTCTGCGCCCCGGCCTGCGTGGCACGGCGGGGAGGAGCGGTGGCTGCGGTCCGAGCCCCGACGGCTGGAGTCCCCGGGGTGGCCGTGCCGGGTGGCGTGGACCCCGGCGCAGCTCCCGGAGAGGAAGCACGCGATTCCGCCACGGGGTCACTCGCCTCGGCGACGGGCGAGTCCTCGGGTGCGTGCACGATCACCTTCTGCTCTTGCGCCCCGTGACTGCTATCGGCGCGCGGTGGCGGACTGTGGATCGTGGTCGTGGGGCGCTGGATCTCCGGCATGGGGCGGCGCTTGTTGCGCGCCGCTGCCGCCTCCAGCCGGATCAAATCCTCGGCGAGCTCCGCCGCTGTTTGGTACCGCTGCTCCGGCTCCTTGCGCAAACAGCGCTCGATGATCGCGTCCATGGCCTTGGCCAGTGCTCCCGGCGAGGGCAGGCGCGCCGAGGGCGGCTCGGGATCGTCATCCAGGTGTTGGCAGAGCACCGAAGCGAAGTCTCCCTCCATGAAGGGAGGCGCGCCGGTCATCAGCTCGTACAGCAAGACTCCCGCGGCGTAGATGTCCGCGCGCGCGTCGAGCTCGCGGCAACCGGCCTGCTCGGGCGAGACATAGAACGGGACGCCGAACACGGCGCTGCGCGGCGGCGCGGGCGCGGGCCCGCGCGCTGCGTGCACCCCGAAGCCGATGATGGTGACGATCTCCGCGGACGTTCCCGGCTCGATCACCATCACCTTGTCCGGATTCAGCAGGCCGTGCACCAACCCGGCCTGATGCGCCGCGCTCAAGCCCGCCGCCAGCTGCTTGCCGATGTGCAGCACGCGGCGCAGTACGAACTTGCCCTCTTCCGCCAGCAAACCCGCGAGCGAACGGCCCTGCAGATTCTCGGTGACGACGAAGGGCCAACCATCGGTGGTCACGCCAAAATCGAGAGTGGCCGCCACGTTGGGGTGCTCGAGCTGGGTCGCCAGGCGCGCCGCGCTGCGCACCTCCTGGCAGAGCTCATCCGAGCACGCCAGACCGCGAGGGAGGACGCGGACCGTGACCGCGCTGTCGAGCGCCAGATGATAGGCGCGGTAGCTCAGGCAGGCCGACGTCTGCTCCGCCACCTCTTCGGCCAGGTAGCGATTGGCGAGCACACGCCCGCGCAGCTGCTCCACGGGCGGCAGGTCAGCGACGCGCACCGTTTCGGACACTCGCTGCTCGTACGGAGTGACCGGATCCGCGACCTGATCCACCCACGGCTGCTGGCGATCGGGCCCCGGATGGATCGGCGCGTAGGGACCCGAGGGCGCGCTCTCGATCGGAACGGGGGGAGCTTCACCGTCCGGGAGCAACTGGTCGGACGTGACCTCTTCGCTCTCCGAGCTCGGCGCCGGCTCGCCCACGGAGGATGCAGCCACGCCTTCCAGGGCATCCTGTTGCTCCGATTCGAGCTCGGCCCCGGTGAACTCGCGGGACGAAGGCTCCTCCGGCAAGAGC
This sequence comes from Polyangiaceae bacterium, assembly GCA_025936205.1. The sequence continues at coordinate 3,968 of JAICTU010000380.1, forward strand.
TCGGGGCTGGCACTGGCCGCTGGAGCACTGGCCTCTGAAACACTGCCGCCTGAAACATCGCCCTCCAGAGGGATCGCCTCTAACTCGAGTTCTTCATCGGGCTGCGTTGGCAGCTCGACCTGCGGATGCACCGCGCCCCCCCGCTGCAGCTCGCGCGACACGAGCTCGAAGGGAGCCGCCTCGTCCGACTCCGCCACGCTCTCGGGCGAAGGCAGTGCCGTCACCAGGCTGGGTGGCACCACCCCGGACGCACTCCGCTCCGGCGGCGGTCGCTCGCCCACCAACTCATCCTCGGCCGAGCGAGGCGCACGATGGGTCAAGTAGCCCTCCAGGCGGGAAGCCAGCTCATGCCGTCAGCGCGCAACACGCGCATCCGCGGCCCCGGAACCATCCGGATCCGCGCTGCCTTGAAGAACTCTGCGGGTGCCATGATCGTGCACAATCCCCCCTGTGGACTCGGGGTGCGGGGTGCCTTCGCGGGAAACGCGGCGGCCGGTGTCACTTAGACCCACACCGAAGAGACTAGCATACAGCACTCTCACGGCAATCGCGACCACCTGGCCGCCGGCCGGCTCTTGCACTCGTCCACTTCTCGATGGTTGTCGCGCTCTTGTTCTGTCTCGGACCGGCGAGAGCGCCCTGATTCGGCGCTGCTCTCATTTCTTTGGAGCCCGAAGCATTTCTGTCAAACGAGCGGCACTCCCGGTTCGAGCGCCACGAGCAGCGCCACCCGCTCGCCGACGGGGGGCCGCTCACCCTCTCGCAACGGGCGCACCACGTACTGGCCCGGAGCACGCGAATCGGGCGCGAACGAGACGCGGACCGCCTGATGATGGACGCGCGCCGTGAGCTTTGCGGGCACGGCTTCTTGCGGCGCCGAAGCTTGTTCCCAGTAGTTCATCCGCGATTCCGTGTCCCAGGTGGATTCTGCGCGCGAGCCGTTCGGCACGGACATGGCCGCCAGCAACTGCTCGGCGTCGTCGGTGCGCTCCTCGCGAGGCGGGATCACCTGCGTGGGTTGCTCGGCGCGAATCGCGTCCGTGTCGTCTTCGAACGCGCTCAGCTGGGGCAACGGCGGCGGACTCGACGAGAGCGACGGCTGAAAGCTCGGTGGCGGCAAGGTGGCAATCCGCGGGGACGAGTCCTCGCGCCGCAGTTCGTCACGCCGCCGTTCTTCATGACGGCGTTCTTCATGACGCAGTTCTTCACGGCGCACTGCATTCAAACCTGCGTCACGGGCGGCCGCCTGGCGATCGGCGGGGCGCCAGGTCGGCGCGGCGGTGGCTGCCCACGCTCGAGCGTGCGCGTCCGACTCCTCCTCCACGGGCTCCGCGTCGAGCTCTTCGTAGTCGTCGAGCGAGCGCGGCGGCAGCGGCGGGGGCGACGAGGCTCGGCGCTCCGAACCCGCGCTCCACGAGGGCACGCTGGCATAGCTCCCACCGTTGTGCTGGCGCGCGGTCTCCAGCGTCGACGAGGAAAGCCCCATCAGCTGCCGCTGCGCTTCGCGCGGCCGATGCACGACGTATTGCGGCGCGCTCGACGGTGAGCGGGAGGAAGGTGGGCTGTCCTCGAGCCGTGCGCGGGGCTCGAATTCCGAGCCCACACTCCGAGCTCCGCCCGAAACCGCCGCGACGTCTGCCTCGCGCGCCAGTGCTTCCGCCGCGGGACGGATGCCGCTCAGGTCGCGCTGCGTCGGTACGCGGGCTGGCACCGCCGAGGCCGGCGCGGGAGGAGCCTCGGACGCCATGGGGAAGAGCTTCGCGCGCAACTCGGCCGCCGCCTTGGCCAGCTGCAATGAACGCAGATCTGCACCCTCATCGGACGCGCTCTCCGCGGCGCGCTTGAGCCAGCGCAAACTCTCGGTCGTATCGCCCCTCGACCACAGCGTCTGCGCAGCCTGCAGCGCCATCTGTACGGCGTCTGTGTCTGCGGAATCGGCCTGCGGCAGCTCGCTCATGCAGTGGCTCCTCTCGAGTAGCGCATATTTTCCCCAGTCAAAGTGGGCGGGTCCGGCAGGTGATTCAAGTCAAATCCCCCGACCGTTCAGCATGGGGTCGGGGCCCGTACTGTGGTTTTGCCGGAACCTCGCATTTTCTCGAGGGCATGAGAATTTTGCAGTTAAATTTACTCAACGCGCGCGCAACCGGCTCATTCGGGGTCGATTTCGCTGGGTTCCGTCAGGTTACCCGCTACCGGCTCCCGAGCGTGGCAGGCCTCCACCCCCTCCACCCCCTCCACCCCTTCCCCCATGGGTTTCGCCGAGCACGCGCACGACACATGAGCCGGGGTATGCTGGCTCGTCGCCTTTGACCCCCGTACTCCCGAAAGTCCCCCTGGTCGCACCGACGGTGACCGAGCTCCCCCTCGGCGCCGGTGACGCGGCCCGTGCCGACCCTGCCGGCAAGGCAGGCCTCGGGAAGGCCGTCGCCACGGCCACGGGGGCCGAACCGGATCGCCGCCTCCTGGACGTCACCATGGGGCCGGGCAAGGCCACGCTGGAGAGCACCTCGCGCGGCGAGCTCCCGGCGGATGTGATCGAGGCGGGCGTGAAGCGCCTCGGCATGCTGGCGCTCGTCTCCGCCTCGAGCCTGATCGGCGTGCTCGGCCTGCTCACGCTGGTCGCGCGCCACGACGCACAGTTCCGCAGCGACGTGCTGCCGCGGGCGCTCGGCTGCTTGATCCCCGCCGTCTTGCTCAACCTGGGCATGCTCTGGATCTCGCGGGCCCGGCGCATCCGCCCGCAGATCATCCTGGAGCTCAGCTCATTCTACGTGGTGCTGTTCGCACTCGCGCTGAGCGCGCTGCGCCACGGGTTCGTCTGGCCGGCGAGTGAGCCGCTGCGCAGCTGGTCGCCCGTCGCCGTGCTGCTCGTCATGTTCGGCGCGCTGGTGCCGGCGCGCCCGGCGCGCGTGCTCACCACCTGCGTGCTGGCGGCGCTGACCGATCCGCTCGCGCTCTATCTGGCGCAAACGGCCAGCGAGCGCCCCGAGCCGCAATACGTCGTCCTGCTCTTGCTCTCGCCGGCCGCGGGCGTGGGCCTCGCGTACCTCTCTTCCAAGCTGCTCTATGGCCTGACCGAGCACATCACGCGCGCGCGCGCGGTGGGCAGCTACCGGCTCGAAAAGCGCCTGGGCATCGGCGGCATGGGCGAGGTGTGGAAAGCCAAGCACCACATGCTGGCACGGCCCGCCGCCATCAAGCTGATCCGCCCGCGTGTGCTCTCCTCGCAAGGCCCGGAAGAAGCCAAACGCTTGCTCAAGCTGTTCGAGCGCGAAGCGCAGATCACCGCCAGCCTCTACTCTCCGCACACGATCCAGCTCTTCGACTACGGCGTCACGCAGGACGGCACCTTCTACTACGTGATGGAGCTGCTCGACGGCTTTGACCTGCAGACGCTGGTGGAGAAGTTCGGCAAGCAACCGCCGGAGCGCGCGGCTTACCTGCTGGCGCAGGCCTGCGACTCGCTGCACGAAGCGCACATGCACCAGCTGGTGCATCGCGACCTCAAGCCCGCCAACATCTTCTCCTGTCGCTACGGCGGCGAGCTCGACTTCGTCAAAGTGCTCGACTTCGGCCTGGTGATGGACCGCCGCCCCACGGAGGAAGAGCTCGACGATCCCGGCCTGATCGGCACTCCGGCGATCATGGCGCCGGAGATGGTGCGCTTCAACGCGCCGGTGGATCAGCGCGCGGACATCTACGCGCTCGGCTGCGTCGCCTACTGGCTGCTCACGCGCCTGCGCGTGTTCGAGGCGCAGAACCGCGCCGACATGCTGATCATGCACGCCCACCAGCGCCCTGTGCCGCCCTCGAAGCGCGTCGGCATCTCGGTACCCAAGGAGTTCGAAGAGCTGATCCTGCAGTGCCTGGCCAAGAACCCCGACAAGCGCCCGCAGAGCGCGCGCGAGCTGGGTGACCGCCTGCGTGAGCTGGGCCTGCACTACGGCTGGAGCCGAGCCCGCCGGGAAGAATGGTGGCGCGAGCATTCGCCGCTGCCCGAAGAACCGCCGCCAGCTCGGCCGCCGTCGAAGCGGCCCGAGCTCCCGGCTCCACCTGCGCCTGCCGCCGCAGCGCCCGCCCCCGCTACTGCAGGCGCCGGAGCTGCCGTACCTCCCGGACGAGGTCCATGGGTCTGAATCAACAGCGCTCGCTCGCGGGCAAGGTACTCTTCATCACCGGGGCGAGCCGCGGCATCGGCCTGGCCATTGCGCTGCGCGCGGCGCGCGACGGCGCTTCCGTCGCCGTGATCGGCAAGACCTCTGAGCCGCACCCCAAGCTCGAGGGCACCGTTCACAGCGCCTGCGCCGCGATCGAAGCCGCTGGCGGTCGCGCCCTGCCCTGCGTGGCCGACATCCGCGACGAAGCCGCGGTGGGCAATGCCGTCCGCGCCACGGCCGAGCGCTTCGGCGGCATCGACATCCTGGTCAACAACGCCAGCGCCATCTCGCTGACGCCCACTGCCAGCACACCGATGAAGCGCTTCGACCTGATGCACTCGGTCAACACGCGCGGCACGTTCCTGTGCAGCCAGCAGTGCCTGCCCTGGCTGGAGAAGAGCAGCAATCCGCACATCCTCACGCTCTCTCCGCCACCCGAGCTGCGCCCGGAGTGGTTCTCGGGCCACCTCGCTTACACGCTCGCCAAATACGGCATGAGCCTGTGCACGCTGGGCCTCGCGCGCGAGCTCGCCGGTCGCGGCATCGCCGCCAACAGCCTGTGGCCGCGCACCATGATCGCGACCGCCGCCGTCGCCAACTTGCTGGGCGGCTCCGCAGCCATCCGTCACTGCCGCAAGCCGGAGATCGTCGCGGACGCGGCGCACGCCATCCTCACCGAGCCGAGCCGCGAGTTCACTGGCCGCTTCTGCATCGACGAGGACATCCTGCGCGCGCAGGGCGTGAGCGACTTCAAGCCGTACGCGGTCGACCCCAGCGTGGAGCCTGGCCTCGACCTGTTCGTGAGTTAGAGGGCGAGCGGGCGCTCCACGACACCGCCCGTCGCGTAGCTCACCGAGCGCTCGTCGCCGTCAGCTCTGGATCAACCGGTGGGCGCGAGCTCGGCCG
>JAICTU010000031.1 GCA_025936205.1 Polyangiaceae bacterium
ATCTCCGTTCCGCCCCCGACGCAGACCGACCATGAAGTGCAGGTTTCCCTGCATGAGCTGCGCGCGTTGCTGGCAGGGCTCGGCATCCCCACGCTCGATCGCCTGGTGCAGCGCCGCCCGGATTCGGGCGGCACCACGGTCCTCGGTACCGGCAAATTGACGGAGCTGAAGGAGCTGATTGCCACACACACGCCGCCCGATGCCGAGGCGCCGTTCGTCGTCTTCGACGGCGAGCTGAGCCCCGGGCAGCAGCGCAACCTGGGCGAAGCCCTGGAGATCGAGGTGTTCGACCGCACCGAGGTGACCCTGCGCATCTTTGCGCGACGCGCGCAGACCAAGACCGCCCGCCTGGAGGTGGAGCTCGCTCGGCTCAATTACGAGGCCCCGCGCTTGCGCGACGACTCCACGCTCGACACGCAGGAAGGTGGCGGCGGGCGCGGCGGGCGCGGCAACACCAACTTGCAGCTCCGCAAGCAGCTGATCCGGCGCCAGGTGGCGCAGGTCCGGCAAGAGCTGGAGAAGGAGGTGGGGCAACGCCACACGCGGCGCAATCGCCGGGAAGACACCCCGGTGGTGGCGCTGGTCGGTTATACCAATGCCGGCAAGTCGTCGTTGATGCGCGCGCTCACAGGCGCCGACGCCTATGTAGAGGACCAGCTGTTCGCCACGCTCGGCACGCTCGTCCGTGCCATTCCCGACAGCATGCCGCGCATCCTGGTCGCCGACACGGTCGGCTTCATCCGCAATCTGCCGAATCATTTGCTGGCATCCTTCCGCACCACGCTGGACGAAGCGCTGGACGCCGATCTGCTGCTGCACGTGGTGGACGCGTCGGACAACGAGTGGCGCACACAGATGGAGGTAACGCGCACCGTGCTCGGCGAGGTGGACGCCGCGAACATCCCGACGCTGGTGGCGTTCAACAAGGTCGATCGCATTGACGATACGACGCGTGACGCTCTGCTGCAGGAGTTCCCGCAAGCCATCGCGGTGAGCGCGCACGCGCCGGCAGACGCGGAGCGTCTACGCGCCCGGCTGGTCGCGTTCTTCGAGGCGGACTACGCGGAAGAGATCCTGGAGATCCCATTCTCGCGCGGCCAGATGATCGGCGAGATCCATGCGCAGGCTCGCGTGCTGTCACAATCCTACACGGCTGATGGATCGGTCCTGAACGTGCGGGCGCGCGCGAGCCTGCTCCAAGATTGGCGGCAACGGCTGGCTCGAGAGGGGGCGTGACGCTGCCGCTGCGCGTAGCTCACATTCCCGCACCCCGCTTTTTCTGGGCTTTGTCGCTGATTTGGGCCTGCGCCCCGGGGCGGGACAGCTTAAGATCGGCGTCCGCGTGGTCGCTCCCGAAGGCGTCGGTAACGACGCACAAATGTCAGCGTTTTCCATTGTCTGCTATACCGTTGGAATGACTTCGGTGCGGCGCCTCGCGGGCCTGGCGGCAGTGGGCGCCGCGGGGCTGGCGCTGATGCGTTCGTCCGCGTCACCGGAGCCGCCGAAACAGCCAGCGGCGCTGGCCGCCGTTGCCCCACGTAACCATGAGGGAACGGCGGAAGCCGCGCCCAGCCTGGAGCTCGGAGCGCGGGGTGCCCCCGCAGAGGGAGCCGATCTCGCAGAAGCGCGCGAACCGGTGTACACGTCGGCGATCTTGCGTTCGCGCGCGCACGCGCAGGAGCGCATTCTCGGCCGCGATCAGGGCACGGAAGATGCCTGGGGCCACACCGTGCCCGCACGCCGCGTCACGCTCGACGAAGGGCAAGTGCCCCCGCCGGTCAACGGCAATGCCCTCGGCTCCTTCGTGCCGGTGGAGAACGAAGCGGCGCTCGCCCACTTTCAGGCCGCGCTCGAAGCCTTGAGCACGCATCCGGAGCAGAAGAACAAAGTCCGGATCACGGCCTACGGAGCGTCGCACACGCAGGCGGACATCTACACCAGCTACCTGCGCTATTATCTGCAAGAGCGCTTCGGCAACGGTGGCCCCGGCTTCATGCCGCTGGGGATGGAGCGCGCCTGGTCGCAGCGCGACTTCCCGGTGCGGAGTCACGGCTTCCACGTGGAATACGTCACGAGCAAGGGGCCGCCACCGCACGGGCGCTTCGGGCTGTCGGGCTCTGCGGCGGTGGCCAAGCCGAATGCCTGGGTGCGAGTGGAGCCGCGCGACAGCAGGGATCCCGATCTTGCTGCGAGCCAGTACCGGCTCTACTATGCCGCCGAGCCCGAAGGCGGCGAGATCAGCGTGAGCCTCGACGGCGAGCCTGCGCAGACCCTGCCCACGCGCTCCGACAAGGTGGAAGCGCGCTCCAGCTCCTTCGAGCGTCCCTTGGGCTGGCACAGCGTGGAGGTGCGTTCGCTCGGCACTGCGCCCTCGCGCCTGTTCGGGTTGAGCATCGAGCGGATGCAGCCCGGGCTCGTGATTGACACGCTGGGCATTCGCGGCACGCGCGCGGCGACGCTGCTGCTCTGGGATCCGGCGCTATGGGAAGAGCCGCTACGTCAGCGCGACCCCGACCTGGTGATCCTCGCGTATGGCACCAACGAGACCACCGACGGCAACCAGCCGATCGAAGAGTACGCGAGCTCACTCGAGCATGTACTCACCCGCGTGCGCAAGGTGTTGCCCCAGGCCAGCTGCTTGCTGGTGGGTCCGGGCGACTTTCCCAAGGCGCAGGGCGACGGCTGGGTCACGCGCCCCCGCTTGCTGGAGATCATCGCCGAGCAGCGCCGGCAGGCGCCGCGCTTCGGCTGCGGCTTCTGGGATGCCTACCGCTTCATGGGCGGAGCCGGATCGATGGCGGAGTGGGCGCGCTCGAGCCCGCGCCTCGGTGCGGGCGACCACATCCACCTCACCCCGCGCGGCTACGTGCGCATGGGCATGGCGCTCGGCGATGCCCTGCTGCGCGCCTATGACGCGCGGCGCGTGCCGCGCGACGCGCGCGTCACGGTTCAGCGCGATCTGGAGGGGTCGGGCGTCAGCGCGGCGGCCGGCGCCGGGTCCGACTCGTTGTAGCTGTCCTGGGGCGGCAACGGTTGCCCCGCCATCTGCTGGCGGTACTCGGCGTAGCGCTTCATCAGCGCCCGGTACACCAGCGTGGCGATCACGCCCTGCCCAGCCGCCGTTGGATGCGAGAAGTCCGGCGCCGCCAGCTGCGGGCGGGCCTGGTACCAGCGCCCGATCGAGTTCTCCCCTCCCATGGCGTGGAAGGTGTCGAAGAAGGCGCAGCCCTGCGCCTCGGCCACGCGGCGCTGGGAGGCCACCAGCCGCGGCACGATGCTGCGCGTGCGCACGGTGTTCTCCTCGCGCGTGCCGTGGTCGATCAGCGACATGACCATGCACGAGGCCTCGGGCCGCCCGCCCCGGAACTTGCGAATCACACGCGTGTATTCGTTCTCGTAGGGCGTCATCGTCGTCTTCAGATCGCCGAACTCGCGCTGCACGTCGTTGCCGCCGAAGATGAACACCATCAGGTCGACATTGCGCCGGCGCAGCTGCCAGCCGAGGTGCTCGGCATCCTGGTAGTCGAGCCGTTGCGTGAAGCTGCCGATCAGCGACAGCTCGTCCCAGACCACGCCGGGCACATCCCGCTCCAGCACCACGCCATAGCCACGCGCCAGGCCGTTGCCGGCGGCGCGCACCTCGAACAGGTGCGGGCCGTCGGGCACGTTGAACACTTCGACGGCGTCGGTCAGCTTGCTCGACCGGGTATCGATGGTGCGCGTGGTGCCCTCGTCGATGCGCACCTGGAAGCGCCCGCCGTCCGGCGCCTTGGCGTACCAGAGCTCGAAGCGCGAGGCCTTGTCCCCGGGACTCTTGCCATTGGTGCGCCAGGCGCTCTCGGCTCCGCCGGTCGAGCTGGAATGTACGCCGCCGTAGCCGTAGCGCGCATCCGGGCGGCATTTGAAAATGATCTCGCACGAGCGCCAGCCGCCCCGGTCGTCGAAGCGCACGCCATGATGGATGTAGCCCACGCTGTAACGGCTCAGGTCGTGGAAGCCGTGGCCGGCGTCGCCGAAGCGCGCCTGCAGCTTCTGGCGCAGCGCATGCGTCAAGCCGTCGCCGCCGAGCACCGAATCTCCCCACTGTCCAGCGCGGGTGATCGCGCCCGGCAGCTTCAGCTCCGTGAGCGTCAGCTGACCAAAGTAGTGGTCGAGCGCCTTCGGGTTTTCGATCTCGCTGGCGAGCTTGTCCAGGTCTCCGGCATGCGGCTCGAATCTGGGGAACACGCGAGGGGGGCGCTCGCTCGACGGCCCAGGCTCGTCGCTTGCGCCCTCCTGAGCTGAACGCGCCGGTGCTGCCCGCGCGCCCTCGCGCTCCTCGGGCTGGCCCTGTTGTTCCTGCTCGGCCGAAAGCGCCAGCGCTTCGAAGTCTTCCACCTGCGCGCGCTGCTGCCCCTCCTCGCGCTCCGCCTGGGCGCGAGCCACCACATTCCAGAAGGGCACGTAGCCGCCCCCAGGACGCCAGGGCTGCAGGAAGGCCAGGTCCGGCACCAGATAGGGGATCGCCAGCAAGCCGGCGAGCGTGCCGATCAGCCCGAGCAAGCGACGCCGAGCTCGCTGCGTCAGGACGAGCAGCGGCGGTTCTGCCGGTTCGGGAGGAGACATGATGGCTCGGAGGGCGGGCTAGAAGGAGAAGTAGATGTTGGCGCGCGGCCCCTCGAGCATGCGCGAAATCAAGAACATTCCCCCCGCCAGAGCCACCGCGATGGCCGGGGCTGGCATCCAGCGCGTCAGCCCCTGCCCGAGCCGCTCGCTCCAGCGCACCGGCAGGAAGTGGTAGCCGAGCCCCAGCACAATCACCGCCAGGAGCCCGTAATGGGCGGCCCAGAGCAGCGGATCGGCGAGGTCTCCCAGAGCATCCGCACGGTCAAAGAGCCAGTCATACAGGCCCTGCATGCGGAACAGTCCCTCGCGCACCCCGAGCGAGTCCCAGTGCAGAAGCTGCCCGATCATCTGGCCCGCCTCCTCCACCGAGTCGGCACGGAAGAAGATGCGGGACAGGACCGTGAACTGGAAGGTGAGCGTCACGTGAGCAAAGGCCCACAGGCGGCTCTGGGTGGCCGGCGGCAACAGACCGTTCACGACGGCCACCACGAACGTCAGCATGCCGAGCAGCAGCGAGGTGTCGAAGGCGAGCCCGAGCGCGAGCCCGAGCCCGAGCGCCCCGCCCGACAGCAGCAGCGACGCGCCCAGCATCATCAGTGCGTAGATCTTTTCCCCGCGCGGCGCCTGGAAGCGGTTGAACCGGCTGTAGAGCAGCGCGAGCGCATGCAAGTTGCCATAGATCACGAAATTCCAGCTCGCGCCATGCCAGATGCCGACCAAAAACATGGTCAGCCACAGGTTGAAATAGGTCCGTGCTTGCGAGCCGCGGCTGCCGCCCAGCGGGAAAAACACGTAGTCGCGCAGCCAGTTCGAGAGCGTCATGTGCCAGCGGCGCCAGAACTCGCCCACGTCGTGCGACTGATACGGGCGCTCGAAGTTTTCCGGGAGCTTGAAGCCGAGCAGGCGCGCCACGCCGATCGCCATGTCGGAGTAGCCGGAAAAATCTGCGTAGATCTGCAACGTAAACGCGTACAGCGCGATCAAGTTCTCCAGCGATGAGTAGCGAGTCGGGCTGGCAAAGACCAGGTCGGTGAAGTTCGCCGCGATCAGATCGCCGAGCAGCACCTTCTTCACCAGGCCCTTGCCGATGCGGAAGATCGCGATGTTCACGTCCTCCACGTCCACGCGCGCCGCAGCGCGCAACTGCGGCAAGAACTCCGACGGGCGCACGATCGGGCCCGCCACCAGCTGCGGGAAGAACGCCACGTAGGCCGCGAAGCGCAGCAGGCTGCGCTCGGCTTCGATGCGGCCGCGCCAGACGTCGATCGTATAGCTGAGGCTCTGGAAGGTGTAGAAGCTGATGCCGATCGGCAGCGCCAGGTGCAGGCTGGGCACGCGGATCGGCAGACCCCAGAGGCGCGCAGCCTCGCCGGCCACCTCCAGCAGGAAGCCGGTGTATTTGAAGTAACCGAGCATCCCCAGGTTGCCGATCAGGCTGATGCTCAGGGACAGATTGCGCTGTGCTCGCGTGCGCGAGGCGGCGATCAGCCGCCCCACGCAGTAGTCCATCAGCGTCGAGGCAACGATCAGCCCGACGTAATACCAAGGCGTGGGCCAGGGCCCGGACGGGGGCTTGGCGCTGGCGCAGTAGAAGAAGTAGCTGGAACCGAGCAGCCACAGCCAGCGCGCCACCGGGCGCTTGGCGAGCAGCCAATACGCCAGCAACACGGGCACGAAAAACAGAACGAAATCGAAGCTGGCAAACAGCATGAGGCAAGCCGCGAGACCGCCGCACACAAGCGGACCCGAAACCGCCTCATCGTGCCTCGAGTCGTGCGCCAACGTCGACGGGAATGGGCCGGCGAGCGGGGCGATCCCGCCGGCCGATCTCACCGACCGGCGGTCCCAATGCTGCAGAGCGGCACATTCCTTCCGCTTTTGCCGGCGGCGCCCCCGTCTGACGAGATGGGACGTCCGGCCTTGGTGCGGCCTTCAACGCGGTACGGCACTCGGATTGGGCAGCGGAAACCGGCGGTGGCCGATGGCGACGAGCGCCCCCATCACGACGACGAACATGAGCGCTCCCGAGATGCAGTTCATGGCTTCCCGCGTGCCGATGAACAGGATCATCAGGCGATGAGCCGTGAGCTCCCCCCCCTCGCCGGGGCCCGCCGTGATCGCCTGAAACACCATCTGCTCACCGACGCAGAAGCCAAACAATCCAGTCGCGCACAGGGTGAACGTGAGCCAGCGCAGGAAGACGCCCAGCTGGTGCTCACCGCGCCAGGCGAAGCGCCCCGCCGCCCCCACGCCGGGCAATCCCAGCGCAAAGATGACCCACATCGCCCATCCGCCCTCCTGGAACCTGTACCATAGATGACTCATCGTTTTCTCTCGCCTTTCGTCTTCGCCTGGCTCGGTCGAGCCGCGGGGAGAAAACGCCGCCGAGGCCTGCTTCGTGACGCCTACCCCGCGCACGCCTGGCCTGTCACACTTTGCTATCCCCGGGCGTTTCACCGGAGGCATGCCTGCGCGAGAGCACCCGTGAGCTTGGATCCACCGTCCCTGATCGAAGCCCTCCGGCGAGCCGATCCGGCCGCTTTCGAGGCCCTCTACGAGCGCGAGAAGGCGTCGCTGTACGGCTTTCTGCTGCGGCTCGCGCGCGACCCGCACGTGGCCGCGGACCTGTTCCAGAACGTGTGGCTCAAGCTCGCCAAGCACGCCGCCCGGCTGCGCGACGATAGCAACCTGCGCGCCTGGCTGTTCGCGGTCGCCCGCCGCGAATACCTGAGTTACCGCCGCGCCCAGGCACTCGATCTGAGCCGCGTGCTGGCCTTCGGTGTGGAGCCGCAGGCGGAAGACGACAGTGTCGAGCGCGATACGCGGCGCCTGGCGTTCGCGACGGCCCTGGGCAAGCTCGGCGATGCGGATCGCGAGGTGCTGTTGCTCTCGGGTGTCGAGGGCATGGACGCGGAGGCCGCAGCGGAGGTGCTCGGGATTACCGGCGTCGCCTTCCGCCAGCGGCTGGCGCGGGCCCGGCGCCGGCTCGCCGAGCGGCTGCTGGAGCCCGCTGCGGCGGAGACGCTCACCGTCCTGGCCGCGAAAGGAGCCCGCTGATGGCCGGCAGGATCCGTCTCGATCTGGAGCTGACGCCGGCGGAGCTGGGAGACTTCGTCCGGGTCGAACCGCCCGCGTTCCTGGACGAGCTCGTGAAGCAGCGGGCGGGCGAGGTCCTGGAGCGCAGGCGCACGGAGCAGGAGGAAGCCAGCGCGCGTGCGCCTGCGGCGGACGCGGTGGCACCGGTCGCGAGCCGGCTGAGCCCCGCCGAGGCGTGCTCCTTCACCTTCGGGCTGCTCGCGTACAGCATTCAACTGGCGGACGGCGTCGCGCGCCTGATCTGGCACGCGATGACGGGCTGAAAAGGGCGGGAAGGCGCGACGCCGTTCCGCAGCGCGTCGATTACAACGACAGTCATTTCCATGATTTGATCGTTTCGTGATGACACGCGTGGCGCGTTGCTCCCTGCCTCGTTCCATTTTCGGACGCGCGCGTTGAGTCTGCCGCCGCGTCGACTCTGCGATATAGTCGGCCATGGCCTCACGTCCTCTGTTCTGCATTCTCGGTGTCGCGGTACTCGGGCTGCTCGCGGGCTGTGCTTCGCACGCCAGCGCGCCCCCGGCTGCCGATGCGCAGAAGGCTGCTGCGCCCCCGCCGCCCCCCGCTCCGCCGCCGCCGGAAGATCCGAAACCGCCCGCGCGCACGGTGAGCGAGGTCCTGTCGGTTCCCGACAAGGCCTGGGTCTTCAGCTTCGAGGGCTCCGACGCCTACGGCAAGGCCAAGCAGAGCTGTGACGATCGCTTCAAGGAGGACCCGCCCGGACGCGCGAAGTGCATCACCAAGGCGCGCGATACCTTCACCGCGGACGCGATGGAGTTCACGCGCGACGCCGCGGGCAACGACGTCTGGGTGGTGTACCGCACGAAGAGCAACAAGCTGGTCAAGGTCTACTCGGTGCAGATCGAGTACGGCCAGCAAGAGGGTGACACCGTCAGCATCAAGAAGCTCGGGCACGAGACGGGCAAGCCGATCCTGTTCTCCGGTGTGCCCGAGTTCAAAGTAAAGCTCGGCGGCGAGTACAACCTGGAGCTGCAGGACACGCAGCACGGCACGCTCGCCTACGACGCGCGTCTCGGTTACATCTCACAGCAGTAACCGGTTTTGGGCCGGGCCTCCGCCGGGCGTCGCTGAGCGGCGCCTCGGGGCGCGGGCCACAAAAGACGTTGCGCGCGCGGAGGCTTGAACCTCGGCGCGCGCGATCTGCGGGAACTTCGATCCGCTGACGATCAGGCAGCCGCGGGGTTGTTGTGCGGCGGCGGGACCGAAGGCGGGCGGCTCGGGCCGCCTTGCGGCGCGTGACTTGAGCCCGGGGGCGCGTTGGAGTGAGCTGAAGCGGCCGCGGCGGCCGCCGCCGCGATCGTGCTGGGCGGCGGAGGCGCGTTCGCCGGGATCGAGCGCATGGGCGCGCCCGAGAGGCGCGGAGATTCCGGCGCGGTCACGGTGGGCGGCGGCGTGTCGATCAACGCGGACGCCATGCCATCGGACAGGCGCAGCGGCGAGAACACCGTGCGCAGATCCGGCGGCAACACACGGATCTTGTCCACCAGCTCGGCGTGCGTGCAGTACGTCTCTTCGCGCCGGCCTTGCTCCAGCGTGCGGCGCAGCACCAGCTCGCCCGGAGCGCCGGAACGCTTGGAGATCTCCACCACCACCGGCGCGATGTCGGAAATCATCGCTTCTGCGAGCAGGCGCGGCGAGTCGAGCTCGATCAGCGGACGATCGACGAAGCTCGCACCCACCAGGCGGCGGCGCAGCGCCGGGAAGTCGCGCACGGACTCGGCGGCAGCGCGCCAGAGTGCGATCATCGCCGCCAGGTCCTTGCCCTCCAGCACCAGCGGCTGCCCCTGGTCGGGGCTGCCGTCTTCCTTCAGCGGGCTGATGGCCGCGTTGATGCTCTCGGTGAGCCCGACGCGCAGGCGGTAGCCAGGGCCCGAGGCGGGGCCGCGGCGCAAGCTGAGCACACCAAAGTGCTCACCGATCACCAGCTCGCTGATCACCATGCGCTCGATCCGCACGGGCGTCATCTCCACCCGCTTCGAGAGCCAGCCCGACTCCTTGGGCAGCCGGATCTCCAGCTGCTGCACGAAGTCCGAGACGCGCCGCGGGCGCGCCCAGGCGTGGGTGTTGGGCAGGGCGACCCCGAAGGTGGCGGTCAAATCATAGGGGGTGGCGACCGTGACCTGGCCCGCGTTCGACTCGGGGCCCGCCAGCACCTGCCAGGTGAAGCGGCTGCGCGGGGGCGCGTGGCGCTCGAGGAATTGCTCCACGGCGTGCAGTACGGTCTCGCGCGCCTTGTCGACGATGTGGCGCGCTTGCGCCGTCTCCGCGACGACCTGAGCATCGAGATCGGCGCTCGCCGAGTCGACCATGCCGCGCGCGCCCGCCACGATCTGCGCGGCCGTGCGCACCGTGCGATCCACGCCTTCGCTGATCGACGACGAAACCGCCGCCTGCACGCGCTCAAACAGCGCGTTCAGCTCCAGCACCTCGGTCTCTCTGGACCGCTCCGATGCACGCGCGCGCTCTTGCGCGGTGTGGATCGAGTGCTGGGCAGACAACAGACGCACGGTACAATCGATACCGTCGCGCAGCATGTGGATATAATCGAGGTCGTGAGGGAACGGGGTGGAGTCCCCGTAAACGCGGGCCATGTCCAGGAGCGTATCACGTACGTTAGCGAGCGCCCGTCCCGGCACGGTTTCGGGCAAACCAGGTGCGCGCTCCTGCGTGGCACGCTGCGCCTGCCTGCCGCGGCCGCACCTGTCAAAACGTGATGTAGGAGCACTGTCGCCGAGCGGCGACAGCGCTCGCAAAGCGCTGCTTGGCCGCTGGCTCCAGCTGCGAGCGCGCGCCGGGCATGCGCGGCGGGGGACAACGTGGGTTCCGAGCGCCGGGTGCTGCAGAACTGCAGCCCCGGCTGCGCTCCGGTCGTATAGTGGCGCGTGGCTCACGGTGGACCGTCCTGGCTGGCATTGATGGCGATTGCGCTCGTGGGAGGTGCCGGCTGCGCCGAAACGGGAAGCTCGGCATCGCGTCCACCGGCGCGCAGCCAGCCAGTGGCCACTCCGGCGGCGGCGCTGCCGGCGACCGCTCCGGCGGCAGCGCCTCCGGGCCCCCCTTCCCTCGATTGGCGCCCCAATCCCGCTCCCGCAGCGCAGCCGTCGCTGCAGATCCCGGCCATCGACGAGCTCGTCGCCACGGCGCTCGCGGAGAAGAAGATGCCCGGCTGCGTGATCGTGATCGGGCGCCACGACCGCGTGCTGTTTCATCACGCCTATGGCCAGCGGGCCTTGCTACCGCAGCCGCTGCCGATGACCGAAGACACCATCTTCGACATCGCCTCGCTCACCAAGTCTGTGGTCACGGCCACGCTGATCCAGAAGCTGATCGAGCAAGGAAAGCTGCGCCTGGATGACCGCGTCTCGAAGTACGTCCCCGAGTTCGGCGTCAACGGCAAGAGCGAGATCAGCGTGCGGCAGCTGCTGCTGCACACCTCGGGGTTGCCGATCGTCAATCCGCTACGCGACTATGCGGGTGGCGCCGCAGAGGGACTCCAGCGCGTGTTCGCGCAGCGGCTCGAGGCGCCCCCCGGGCAGAGGTACACGTACAGCGATCTCGGCTACATCACGCTCGGCGTGCTGATCGAGCGCATCAGCGGCGAACGGCTCGATCAGCTGGCCCGGCGCGAGATCTTCCAGCCGCTCGGCATGCATGAGACGGGTTACCTCCCGCCGGAACACGAGCTCGCCCGAATCGCGCCCACCGAGATCGCCGTCGAGCGACCGGTACCGTTGATCCACGGCGTGGTCCATGATCCGCGCGCCTGGCTGCTGGGCGGCGTGGCGGGCAATGCGGGCGTGTTTGCCACGGCCGACGACGTGGGGCGCTATGCGCGCATGCTCCTCGGTGAAGGGCAGCTCGACGGCGTGCGCATCCTGAGCCGGGCCAGCGTGCAAGAGATGACACGCCCGGAGCTCTTGCCCGGCGCCGTGCGCAGCGCGGGCTGGGATGTGGCGAGCTCGTATTCGAAGCCGCGAGGTCGCTACTTCTCGGCGCGCGCCTTCGGCCACGGCGGCTACACTGGCGTCTCGCTGTGGATCGATCCGGAGCTGGATCTATTCGTCTACTTCGCCAGCAACCGCGTCCATCCCAACGCGGAAGGCAACGTGATCAGCCTGCAAGCGCAGATCACCGACGCAGCGGTGGAAGCGATCCGCCCGGTACCGGCCGCCTGCACGTCGGCGCCTCCCCCGGTGCGGAACGGCATCGACGTGTTGCGCGCGCGAGGTTACGAGGAGCTGCAAGGCAAGCGCGTGGCGCTGGTGACGCACCGTGCCGCGGTGGCCGCCGACGGCACCACCACGCTCGACCTGCTGAGCAACGCACCGGAAGTGAAGCTGGTCGCGATCCTGACTCCCGAGCACGGGCTCGAGGCCAACAACGAAGGCGCGATCGGCAACTCGCGCGATGCGCGCACCAGCTTGCCCATCTATAGCCTGTACGGCAGCACCATGCGCCCGACGGCGCGCATGCTGGAGGGCGTCGACCTGATCGTGGTCGACCTGGTGGACGTCGGGACCCGCTACTACACCTATATGTCCACCCTGCATCAGGTGCTGATCTCCGGCGCCGAGCACAACGTGCCCGTGCTGGTGCTGGATCGACCGAATCCCATCGGGGGCCTGGCCGTCGAGGGACCCCTGCTCGATGCCGGCTACGAAAATTTCGTGAATCATCATCGCTTGCCGGTGCGGCATGGCATGACGGCAGGGGAGCTGGCGGGGATGATCAACGACGAGCGCGGCATCGGCGCGCGGCTCCAGGTGGTCGAGGCGCAGGGCTGGCAGCGCGCCATGCTGCAGGCCGATACCGGGCTGCCCTGGAGCAACCCCTCGCCCAACCTGCGGGATCTGGAGGCCGTTCAGCTCTACCCGGCGATCGGCTTGCTGGAGAGCACCAATGTCTCGGTCGGGCGCGGCACGGATCAGCCCTTCCACGTGCTGGGCGCACCCTTCATCGACGGCAAGGCGCTGTTGAAGTCGCTGCGCGCGGCCAAGCTGCCCGGCGTGGAGTTCGAGAGCATCGACTTCACGCCCGACGCGGATCCGCAGCGCGGCAAGCTCTGCCACGGCATCAGCGCCAGGGTCACCGACCCGCGCGCCTTCCAGCCGGTGCGCACCGGCATCGAGCTGACGCGTGCGCTGTGGCGCCAGCGCCCCAAGCAGTGGCAATCGGAGAAGTGGATCCGGCTGATCGGCAACCAGTCCGTGGTGCGGTCGCTGTTCGCCGGCGCGAGCGCGGCCGATCTGGAAGCGTCGTGGCGCAGCGATCTCGATGCCTTCATCGAGCGCCGTTCGCGGTTCCTGCGCTATCCCGACTGCTCTTATTTCGTTCCCACACCGCGGTGAAAGTCGTCGCTCTTTGCTCCTTTCTCGCGGCGGCGTGCGGCGGCGCCGCCCCGCCCACGCAGACTCCGGCCGGAGCGGCGCCGGCAGCGAGTGCCGCGATCGAGGCGCCGCCCGTGAGCGCCGGCGAGCCCCCCGCCGGCGCAGGAGCGGAGTGCGGCGCGCTCGAGTGCCGCCGCTTCGGCGATGCCGCCTCCGCCCTCGAGCACGTGCTCGCTGCCGGGCCGCTGGCGCTCGGCATCGGGGAGGCACATGCCCAGGCGGGCTCCGGCGGCATCCAGACGACGGCGGCCCGCTTCAGCGAGCAACTCCTGCCGCTGCTCGCAGGGCGTGCCAGCCACATCATCGTCGAGTTGCTGCGCCCCAATCCGGCGTGCACGGCGGCGGCCCGCCCGCTCGAGCAGGCCCAGAAACCCGTGATCCAGGGGCAGTCGAAGAACAATCAGAACGAGTACGTCCAGATCGGTGTGCGGGCGCGGGCGCTGGGCGTCGAGCCCTTTCTGCTCACTCCGAGCTGTGAGGAGTTCCAGGCCATCGGCGCCGCGGGCGAAGACGCCATCCCGGTCACGCTCGCCACCATCGCCCAGATCACGACGCGCATGGTCAAAGGCGCGCTGCTGCAGAACCGCAAGGCAGGCCGCGAGCGCATCGTCCTGGCCTACGGGGGGGCTTTGCATAACGATCTCGGAGGCACCGCCGAGCTGCCCGAAGCCTCGTTTCGCTACGGTGACGAGCTGAATCGATTCACGGGCGGCCGCTACATCGCCCTCGACCTGATCGTTCGCGAGCTGATCAAAGACAACGCGGCCTGGCGGGCATTGCCCTGGTACGCGGCGTTCGACCCCCATCTGCACCCCGACAGCTACATCGTGCTGCGCACGTCACCGCAGAGCTACGTGCTGTTCTTTCCCGGCGCCGCGCCGAGCACAGCAGGCGTGACACACGCGCCGGAGAAGTGATCGAAACAAACCCCCTCCCGATACGGGGCGCGCACGTGCTAAAGCGATCGCATGGCAGAGTTCATCTTCTCGATGCAGGACGTCACGCGGATCCATCCACCGGACAAGAAGGTCCTGGAGAGCATCTACCTGTCGTTCTTTTTCGGTGCCAAAATCGGCGTGCTCGGCGCCAACGGCTCGGGCAAGAGCTCGCTGCTGCGCATCATGGCGGGCGTCGACAAGGAGTTTCTCGGTGAGGTACACCCCGCCCCCGGCATCCGCATCGGCTACTTCGCTCAGGAGCCCGAGCTCGGCGCCGCGAAGACGGTGCAAGAAGCCGTGAACGAGTCGGTCCACGACATCCGCAGCCTGGTCACGCAGTTCGAAGAGCTGAGCCTGGCGCTGGGCGAGCCGATGTCGGACGACGCGATGACCAAGCTGCTGGAGAAGCAGGGGGCGCTGCAGGACAAGATCGAGGCGGCGGACGCCTGGAACCTCGACTCGCGCGTCAACATCGCCATGGAGGCGCTGCGCTTACCAGCGGCCGATGCGGCCATCGAGCATCTATCCGGCGGCGAGCGGCGCCGCGTCGCGCTGTGCCGCATCATCCTGAGCCGCCCGGACCTGCTGCTGCTCGATGAGCCCACCAACCACCTCGACGCCGAGTCGGTGGCGTGGCTGGAGCGCTTCCTGCACGAGTACACCGGCACGGTCGTGGCGGTCACGCACGATCGCTACTTCCTCGACAACGCGGCCGAGTGGATCCTGGAGCTCGATCGCGGCCACGGCTACCCGTTCAAGGGTAACTACTCCTCCTGGCTGGAGCAGAAGCAGGCGCGCCTGGCGCAGGAGGAAAAGAAAGAGAGCGCGCGCCAGCGCAAGCTCAAGCAGGAGCTGGAGTGGGTGCGCCAGTCCGCGCGCGCGCGGCAAGCCAAGAGCAAGGCGCGCCTCGCCGCCTACGAGGATCTGCTCTCCAGGGCCAACCAGGGCAACGCGGATAGCGCCGAGATTTCCATCCCGCCAGGCCCGCGCCTCGCAGAGCTGGTGATCGAAGCCAAGGCGCTGAACAAGGGGTTCGGCGATCGCCTCTTGATCGAGAACCTTTCGTTCCGGCTGCCGCGCAGCGGCATCGTCGGCGTCATCGGCCCCAACGGCGCCGGCAAGACGACGCTGTTCCGCATGCTGGTCGGGCAGGACAAGCCCGATTCCGGTGAGCTCTTGGTGGGTGACACCGTCAAGATCGCCTACGTCGACCAGTCGCGGGGCACGCTGCAGGGCACCCGCACCGTGTACGACGAGATCTCGGGCGGCCAGGAGACTCTGTCGCTCGGCAAGCGCGAGGTGGCCGCGCGCGCGTACTGCGCGTGGTTTGGTTTCAAGGGCTCCGATCAGCAGAAGAAGGTCGGCAATCTCTCCGGCGGCGAGCGCAACCGGGTCCAACTGGCCAAGCTGTTGAAAGAAGGCGGCAACCTGCTGCTGCTCGACGAGCCCACCAACGATCTCGACGTGGAAACCCTGCGCGCGCTGGAAGAGGCGCTGCTGGAGTTCCCGGGCTGCGCCGTGGTCATCACCCACGATCGCTGGTTCCTCGATCGCATCGCGACGCACATCCTGGCCTTCGAGGGCGACAGCCACGTGGAGTGGTTCGAGGGCAACTACCAGGCCTACGAGGAAGACCGCCGCCGCCGCTTCGGCGAGAGCGAGGATCAGCCGCATCGCATCAAGTACAAGAAGATCACCGTCTGACAGAGAGGGGTCAGGGGCGGTTCATTGCGTCCCGCCGTGTGCCGTAGCACGGTGGGATGCGAGCTCGCGGCGTCGGTGCCCTGCTGATTGTGGCACTGCTGAACACCTCCTGCACACTGGGCGGCGCGACCGCGGGCCTGCTGATCGCCACTTCAGAGCCCCAATACAACGAGCAAGCGCTACCGAGCCCGTCCTCCCCTCCCTTGGCTCTCTCACCGGGCACCCCGCTGCGCATCGTCTTGCGCACAGGCGCCAGCACGAAGTGCGAATCCGTGCGCTTCCAGCCCGCCGGGCCCAGCGAGGTGGACTCGCATCTCGTGGTCTGCCTGCCACGAAAACAGCACCCGTTAGAGTCGATCGCCCTTTCCGATGTGCAGAGCATCGGCGTCGAAGACCACGACTCCAGCTACGTCGGGTTCGGCGCGCTGCTCGGGCTGATCGTCGACGTGTTGGTGATCGGAGTGGTCACCAGCTGGCTCCGAAACCTGAGCTCCTGAGATCGGTGGGCACATGCTGGAGCCGGGAGCGGACGCCCGGCTCCGAGCCCTCTCTCAAAGCAGCTTGTCGTGACCGCGCGTCGCGAGCTCGCTGAGCAAATCGCCCAGGTTGCGGACGCTGTCCTTGTGCACGACCAGCAATACGTCCGGCGTGTCCACGACGATCACGCCGTCGAGGCCCATCGCCGCCACCAGCCGATCGCCGGCCAGGTTGTAGATGAAGCTGTCCTGATTGCGCAGGCTCACGACGTTCCCGCGCGTGACGCTCGCGCCGGGGCTGTCCTCTAGCGCCTCTTTCAGGCTGTAGAGGTTGCCGGGGTCGCTCCAACCGAGATTGACCTGGAGCAGTACCGCCTGATCGCGCGGCAGCTGCTCCAGGATCGCCACGTCGAAGTGCAGCGACGGCACCGTCGGATACAGCTCGTCGAGCTTGGCGCGCTCCTGGGGAGTGCCGCGGTACGACACGATCTCTTCGATGCGCTGGGCCAGCTCCGGCGCGTGGCGCCGGAAGGCTGCCGTCATGAACTCGACGCTGGTCACGAAGTAACCGGAGTTCCAGACGAAGTTGCCGGAGGCAAGCATGTCCTGGCAGCGCGCCTTGGGCGGACGATATTGCCAGGAGCGAAAGCCGTAATACGGCATGCCGGCGTGCTCGCCGAGCCGATCGCCGAGCTCGATCCAGCCCAGGTTTTCGCTAGCGTAGCGCGGCTTCTCACCGAGAAACACCATGCGCTGGGGGTTCTGCTGGATCAGCGTGTGCGCGCACTCCAGCGCCTGATCCAGCGCCGCGGTGTTCTTGATGTAGTTGTCCGCCCACTGAAACAGGAACGGGCCCGTGACCCCGTCTTTCTCCAGCGAGAAGAAGGCCAGTGCCACCGCAGCCGCCACGTCGCGCCGGCAGGGCTCGAGCAGGAAGTTCCGTGCCGGCAGCGCCGGCGCTTGCGCGCGCAGGATCGGCTCGTAAGCGCGGTTCGTGCCCACGTAGGTGCGCTCCGGCGGCACGCGCGAGGCCAGGCGCTCGACGGCGAGCTGAAACGACGACTTCTCGCCGATCAGCGGCGCAAATTGCTTGGGCGAATTCTTGCGGCTCAGCGGCCACAGGCGCTGGCCCGTGCCGCCGGCGAGCAGCAGCGCTCCGAGGGGTGCGGTACTCATGCTCGGTGCTGCGGCTCAGTGATGAGAGTGCGGCGAGTGAGCGTGACCGTGCTCGAGCTCGACCTTGGTGGCTTCGCGCACCTGGCGCACCCGGACATCGAAGTGCAGCGTCTTGTCGCAGAGCGAGTGGTTGGCGTCGATCTCGATATCGTTGATCAGCACCTTGGTCACGGTGACATTGCGGGTCTGGTTGCCCATCTGGATCGAGTAGCGCTGGCCGCGCATGGGGGGCCCCGCACCCTCGGGCAGGCGCGAGATCGGAATCTTGGAGACGAGCTTGGGGTCTCGAGTGCCGTAGCCCTTCTCCGGGGGGATGGAGACGCTCAGCTTGTCGCCGGGGACCTTGCCCTCCAGCGCTTCTTCCAGACCCACCACGAGGTTGGAGTGCCCATGGAGGTAATAGAGTGGCTCCTTCCCGCTCTTGTCGATGACGCCGCCCGCGTCATCCTTGAGCGTGTAGTCCAGGGCCACGACCCGATTCCGACGAATTTCCATGCCGGAGGCTCTAGCCGAGAACGCGGCCGCCGGCTAGTGCGCCGAATCAGCGCCCGCAAGCCGTCTGGGGCGGGCACGCATGGTCGTCGCATTTTTCGCGCAACTGGCCACTTTCGCTGACCGAAAGAGGGGGTGGGAGCTCTCTGGCCGCCGCACAGGCTCTCTCCGCGGGGCCCCAGGAGCACACTCGTTCGCTTGACCTCCACGCGAGACATCCACGCACCGGAAGCAGGAGCCCAGATGCTGAGCGGCGAATGCCGGATCGATGCCATCCCCGTGAACGGCCAGGCGCTGCTGATCGACGGCTTGCGCCTGCGTCTCGACCTGCGCCTGGCGCCCTCCGCGCGTCCCGCAAAAACGGGCTCGGGCCTCGAGCAACGGACGAGCTCGGCGCTGCTGCCACGCCGGGTTCAGCGGCTGGCAGCGCTGGCGGGGTTGGCAGCTCTGCTGGGCGCTCTGGCGCTCTGGTTTGCGGGTGGAACACCCGCGCCTGCGCCCTCGCCACGTGCGCTCCCGCCGCCGGCCCCAGCGGCGCCGGCTCCCCCGGCCCGGGCCGTCGCCGCGCCAGCGCGCAGCGAGATGGCCGCACCGCCGGTGGTCGTCACGCCCGAGGTGCGTCCCATCGTCGTGCCGCCAGCGCGGATCGAGGCTCCGGTGGCGCCGGCGGACAAACCCGCGCCGCTCGTCGCGAAGAGCCCCGCTCCTTCGCGGCCCTCCACCCCCACGCCCGCGGCGCGGCCGCCAGCAACCGATCGGGAGATGCTGGAGCTATTCGGCGATACCAAGTGACGGCCAACTGCATGGGTAGCTCGCACCGGTCGCACAGCCGAGTTAGTGCGCGGAGGTTTTAGGCGCGCGGCCCAGGTGCTAATGAGCGCGGGGCACGCCCCGCATCCCGGGACGGCCGAGCCGGAACGCTTTTGCCGGCATCCAAGCCTTCGATGATCCCGATCCTCGCTCCTCACGCACCGCTTCCCGAATTGTATCGAGAGTTCCTGGCGCAGCTCAGCGCCCAGGGCTTCAGCGGCGAGATCTCCACTGACTACGCCTCGCGCTTGGTCGCGGCCACGGACAACTCCGTCTATCAGCTGCTGCCGGTGGCGGTGCTCTTCCCCCGTCACGAGGCGGACGTCGCACTGACCCTGCGCCTGGCGCACACGGAGACCTTCCGGGACATCAAGCTGAGCCCGCGCGGCGGCGGCACCGGCACCAACGGACAGGCCCTGTGTGACGGTCTGATCCTGGACGTGTCCCGTCACTTCCGCTCCATCCTGGAGCTGAACCTGGAGCAGGGCTGGGTGCGTGTGCAACCCGGCGTGGTGCTGGACCAGCTGAACGATTACTTGCGCCCGCACGGCGTGTTCTTCGCGCCCAACCTGTCGCCGAGCAGCCGCGCGACGCTGGGCGGCATGATCTCGACCGACGCTTGCGGCAAGGGCTCGCGCGTCTACGGCAAGACCAGCAATCACCTGCTCACGTTGCGCTCGGTGCTGCTCGACGGCAGCAGCTTCGAGTCTTCGCGCATCAACGCGGCGGAGCTGGAGCGCCTGGAAGCGCGTGACGACCTGATCGGCGAAGTGCATCGGGTCGTGAACACGATCGTGACCACGCGCCGCGGCAGCATCGCCAAGCAGTTCCCGCGGCTGGCTCGCTTCCTGACGGGCTACAACCTGGCTCACGTGCTCGACGATCAGGGCGGTTTCAACCTCAACTACATCCTGGCGGGGTCCGAGGGCACGCTGGCGGTCCTCACCGAGGCCAAGCTCCGGCTGACCCGCATCCCCAAGCACAAGCAGCTGTTCGCGCTGCGCTACTCCGATTTCGACAGCGCGCTGCGCGCGGCCAACGTGCTGGTGCGCAGCGAGCCCGGCGCGATCGAGACGGTCGACGAGACCGTGCTCGGCCTGGCCCGCAACGACGTGGTCTGGTACTCGGTGAAACACCTGCTCGAGGTGGCGGGCGAGGCGCCGCCGGCCGCGATCAACCTGGTCGAGTTCGAGTCGGACGATCCGGCCGTGGTCGAGCGCAAGGTGCGCGAGCTGACCCGCACGCTGGAAGAAGAGCGCGGCCAACCGGGCAAGTGCAGCGGCTACGCGCTCTGCACGCGCTCCGAGGACATCTCTGCGCTCTGGGCCCTGCGCAAGAAGGGCGTGGGCCTGCTCGGCAACTTTGCGGGCGAGCGCCGCCCGGTGCCGTTCGTGGAGGACACCGCGGTGCCGCCCGAGCGCCTCGCCGACTATATCAAGGACTTCAGAGCGATCCTCGATCGCCACGGGCTGCGCTACGGCATGTTCGGCCACGTCGACGTGGGCTGCCTGCACGTGCGCCCCGCGCTCAACCTGCGCGACCCGCTCGACGGCAAGAAGCTGCGCGAGATCAGCGACGAGGTGGTGAAGCTGGTCAAGAGCTACGGCGGCGTGCTCTGGGCCGAGCACGGCAAGGGCTTCCGCAGCGAATACAGCCCCACCTTCTTCGGGCCCGAGCTGTACCAGGAGCTGCGCAAGGTCAAGGGCGCCTTCGACCCCTACAACCAGCTCAACCCCGGCAAGCTCGCGACTCCGCCCACCAGCGGCGAGCGCCTGGTGAGCGTGGACGCCAAGAAGCGCGGCGACTTCGACCGTGAGATCGGCAAGGCGGCGCGCGCCAAGTACGACACGTCCGTGCACTGCAACGGCAACGGGCAGTGCTTCGATTACCACCACGATCACGTGATGTGCCCCTCGTTCAAGGGCACGCGCGACCGCATCCACTCGCCGAAGGGCCGCGCCGGCATCCTGCGCGAGTGGCTGCGCCTGGCGTCCAACGCAGGCTACGATCCCGGCGCCGAGCCGAGCAGCGGCGCGGGCGGGCGGCACGGCCGCGGCGAAGCCCCGGGAGACTTCTCGCACCAGGTATACGACGCCATGAGCGGCTGCCTGGCGTGCAAGGCTTGTGCGACGCAGTGCCCGGTCCGCGTCGACGTGCCGGAGCTGCGCGCGGAGTTTCTCTCGCACTATCACATGCGCTACCGGCGCCCGCTGAAGGACTATCTGGTCGCTGGCCTCGAGGGCATGCTGGGGCTGATGGCGCTCGTGCCGCGCCTGGCGAACTGGTTCTTGACGCGCGCCTGGTTCAAGGCGCTGCTGGCGCGCTGGGGCGGCATCGTCGACTCACCGCTGCTCAGCGAAGAAAGGCTGGAGCTCGGCCTGCGCACGCGCGGCGCCCCGCGCTTCGACCTGCGCGCGCTGCGCAAGCTCGACGCCGCGGAAAAGCAGCGCACGGTGTTGATCGCGCAGGACGCCTTCACCACCTTCTACGAGACCAACGTGGCGCTGGCCGTGTACGACGTGCTCACGCGCCTGGGTTTGCACGTGGTGTTCCTGCCCTTCCGGCAGAACGGCAAGGCGCTGCACATCAAGGGCTTCATGGAGAAGTTCCAGCGCCTGGTGCAGCGCAACAACCGCTTCTACTCGCGTGTGGCCGAGCTGGAGATCCCGATCGTCGGCATCGAGCCCGCCGTTACCCTCACCTACCGGGACGAATATCGCAGCGCGCTGCGGCGCAGCTCGGGCAAGAGCCGCGCCTCCGAGCCCGCGCCCGGCTTCCGCATTCAGCTCTTGCAAGAGTACCTGGCCCAGAAGCTTCCGGAGTTGCAGCAGCAGGGCTCGGCGCCGCTCGTCGCCGGAGCACGCCAGGAGAGCCCGCTCTTGCTCTTTGGTCACTGCACGGAACGCACGGCGGAGCTCGACTCGCAGAAGCAGTGGCAGGTGGTGTTCCGCGCCTTCGGGCTGGAGCTGCAGCCCCAGGCCACCGGCTGCTGCGGCATGTGCGGCGTGTACGGGCACGAGGCCTCCCACTACGCCGAATCGCGCGGCATCTTCGAGCTGAGCTGGCAGCCGCGCCTGGCCAAGGAAGCAGGGGCCCAGCGCAACGCGCTCGCGGCGGGCCACTCCTGCCGCAGCCAGGTCAAGCGCTTCGCCGGTTTCGTGCCGCGACACCCGATCGAGGCGCTGCGCGACGCGCTCGCGGCGGCTCAACCCGCAGCAGCAGCGCAGCCGGCGGCCCCGATCGCCGCGGAGTGAGCCGGACCAGCTGCTCACGCGAGCTCAGCGCCTGCGCGCTGGCAGCGGCTCGTCCGCGCGCTCACCATGCCAGTAGTCGAGGCTCTGCTCGGGCAGCGGCAGGATGCTGCGCAGCGCGTGCACCAGCGCCTTGCCACTGTCCGGGTACACGGCGACCTCGTTCGGGTCGCGAGTGCCGATGGCGAGGACGCGGCATGGCTCGTCAAACGGGTTTTCGAAACAGTGGGCCACGGCGGTGCCCGCCGGAAAGCACACGTAGTCGGAAGGGCCCATCTCGTACCGCTCCGTGCCCGAGCGCAGGATGCAGCGACCGCTCAGCACGAAGAAGTGCTCCTCTTCGCGCTGGTGGTAGTGAAACGGGCAACTCTGCTTGCCGGGCGCGATCTCGTCCAGGTTCACGCCCACCAGCTGCGCGCCGCACAGCTTGCCCAGCGCGATCGAGCGGCCCCCGAAGCGGACGCCGCGGGCGTACTCCTTCCACGCGAGCTCGCCGGTGCGGACGGGGACGTTGGGCGCGGGGCGGTCAGCGCTCGCGGCGGGCGGGAGGGCGTCGCGGATCGGCATGTGCAGCAGCATAGCGTGAAGCAAGGCTGCCAGGCTGCGGCGATGTCCAACAGATCCCTCGCGTCACGGATCCCACACGCCACCCACTCGCAGCCCGCCCCGCAAGTACAAGGCCGCGGGGCGCGCCGAGTTTTCGAAGTGATACTCCGTGGCCAGCCCGAGGCCGAACCAGGGCAAGATACCGCGCACCCTGAGCGCCGATACGCCGATGGTCACGCCGCCGCGCACACCATAGCTGAGGCGGTGATTGCTGGCCTGGAACAGCGCGACGGAGGCGCCTTCCAGATCGAGGTTCCAGGCGTCGCGATGCAAGCGCAAGATCACGGGCAGCGCCGGGATATAGTTGACCGCAAACGCGGTCGGGTTGGTGTGCGGCTCCACCAGTGCGCCACCGCCCAGCTCCAGCCCTGCGAGCAGGCTCGCGTGCGTGAAGCTGTAGCCGCCGAGCACGCGACCGAAACCACCCGCGCCGATGGTCCAGTCGCCCTGTGTGTTGCGCAACTGCACCGTGCCGCCGGTGTCGAAGTTGACGATCCAGCGGTCGCGCGTGCCCTGCAGTCCTCGAAACTCCGGATTCGGACGGACCCAGAACGGGCACTCGCCGGGCGCGGCCTCCGTGCCGCGCTGGAGCGCCGAGAGCGCCCGCTGCGCAGAGAGCGCCGACTGCACCTGCGACGTCAGCTGCTCGTCGGCGCGCTCGTACAGGGCGCGAGGGTCCCCCAGCGCGACCGTGCGTTGCCTGAGTTGCTCGAGTGCGCGCGCACGCACGGGCTGCGTGGCACGGCAGACGGACTCCATCACGTCATGGTGGATCGCGTCCTGTGCTTGCTGCTCGAGCAGCCAGCCACCGCTCTCCTCGGAAGCGACGATTCGTTCCAGATCGAAGATCAGCGCGGACACGCTGGCTTCGCTCACTGCGCCGGGAACCTGAGCCCCGGCCACTCGCACCAGCGAGCAGAGCCCCAGCGCAACAGCGAGCTTCAGCGCAACGGCGAGCTTCAGCGCAGCGCCGAGCTTCAGCACACAGCGCGGCATATCGGGGTGGGGGGTGTCCCCGCAAAAATCGCGGCCGTTCGCCGTTCCAACGGGCTCGCGTGCACGCTGGGCACCTTAGTGGCGAGGCTGCCGACCTGGCCACTCATTTCGCCGGCGAATCGGCGCGCACGAGGTCGGCTTCCCAGCGGCCCTCGCCGTCGTTCATGACTTCCCAGCGGCACCAAACGCCTGCCAGATGCCCCTGGTCGGCCTGGTCGACCCACATCGCTACACCCGCGCCCGAAGCCGCCCGCCGGCCCTTCGCGGCCTGCGGCTCGCTCGACACCAGCAGCACCTGCCGCTGGGCGTGTCCATTCCACTGCAAGACCTCCACCAGCACGCTCGGGTGAATCGGCTCGCGCTTGGTGCTGCCCGGCGGGCGCGGCCCGAGGCAAGCTTCCAGGCTCTCCACATCCAGATCGGTTTGACCCCAGAGCAAGAGGTCGTCGCTCTGTGCGTCGCCGGCGCCGCCTCCTGGTAGCTGCGCAGCCGAGATGCGTTTCAGCCTGAGCTGGCCTTTCGCGGAGCGCTCTCGCTCCGGGCAGGTCGCCGTCATGCGCAGTCGGTAAGAGCCCGCCTGAACCGGCTCCTGCTCGCCTGCCGCCCGCGGCGCGGGCTCGCTGGGAGGCTCGAACGTGAGGTCCGAAGCGGACTCCGGAGGCGTCGCGGGGGTGGACCCGACAGCCGGCGACGGAGGCGAACCGCACGCCACGAGCGCGAGGCCGAGAAAGATGGCCTGCGGCAAATCTGCTGACATCGCTGCTGCCCAAGGCAACGGAACGCGGCCTCGCACACCTAAGAGCCCGACAGGGTGCGGGGGTAGCCCCGCGGAACGGCGCGGGGTGGCACAACGACACCGGGTAGCCGCCCCCGCCGCACACCCGCGCCGCGCAGCCGGGCTGGAAATCGTGGTGGCCAGGCCAAGTCCGCGTGTACGTCCACCCGAGCGCGTACTAGAGGCGGAGCATCGCTGCCTCGAAGCCTTTTCCGCAGTTCGTCGAGCTCACCCTGGGGCTGGAAGAGCCTCAGGATCGCGCGACGCTCAGCCGCCACGTCGCGCGCAAGCTCGGCGTCACGCCGGCAGACGTGCCGGGGCTGGTGCTGCGCAAGCGTTCGCTCGACTGCCGGCACGGCCGCATCCGCCAGCAGCTGTCGCTGGAGATCCTCGCGGCTTCCGCGCCCCACGAGCTGAGCCTCGGGCTGGCGCCAGGAGCCGAGCTGGGCGCTCCACACCCGATCGAGGTCGGCTTGCCCGCGCGCGTGCTGATCATCGGCGACGGTCCCTGCGGGCTCTTCTGCGCCTATGAGCTGGCCCGCGCCGGCGTCGGCTCGGTGGTGCTCGATCGCGGCAAGCCCGTGCAGCCCCGGCGCCGCGATTTGAAGGGACTCACGCGGCGCGGAAGCGTGGATCCGGACAGCAACTACTGCTTCGGTGAAGGGGGCGCCGGCACGTACAGCGACGGTAAGCTCTACACGCGCTCGCACAAGCGTGGCCCGGTGCGCGACGTGCTCGAGATCCTGGCCCTGCACGGTGCGCCCTCCGAGATCCTGATCGACGCACGCCCGCACATCGGAACCAACAAGCTGCCGGACGTGGTCAGCGCGCTGCGCGAGCGCCTGGAGAACGTTGGCGTCCAGTTCCGCTTCGGCGCGCGGGTCGTGGAGCTGCTGCGCGCCGGCTCGCCTGCGCGCGTCACGGGCGTCCGGCTCGCCGACGGCAGCGAGCTGGAAGCGAGCGCGATCGTGCTCGCCACAGGCCATTCGGCGCGCGACGTCTATCGCGGGCTGCACGAGGCGGGGCACACGCTGGAGGCCAAGAGCTTCGCCATCGGGGTGCGCATCGAGCATCCGCAGCCGCTGATCAATCGCATTCAATACGGTGCCCTGGCCGAGCATCCGCAGCTGCCCAGCGCCGCGTATCAGCTGGTCGACAGTCGCGACGGCTGCTCGGTCTTCTCCTTCTGCATGTGCCCCGGCGGCTTCATCGTGCCCGCCACGACCGAGCCCGAGCACGTGGTGGTGAACGGCATGAGCCCGTCGAGTCGCAACTCGCGCTACGCGAACAGCGGCATGGTGGTGGCGCTCGATGTCGAGCAACTGTCCGCGCATGGCTTCCCTGCTCCGCTCGGCGGGCTGGAGCTGCAAAGCGCGATCGAGCGCGCCGCGTTCACGGCCGGCGGTGGCGCCCTGAAGGCGCCGGCGACGCGCGTCACCGACTTTCTCGGCGCGCGCGCGTCGAGCAGCGTGCCGTCGAGCAGTTACGTGCCCGGGCTGGAAGCGAGCGACGTCGCGGCAGTGATCGACAGCGCCGGGCCGCGCCTGGCGGCGCCGTTGCGTACCGCGCTCGCGCAGTTCGGCCGCCAGTTGCGCGGCTATGTCACGCAAGAGGCCGTGCTGGTCGGCGTGGAGTCGCGGACCAGCTCGCCCGTGCGCATCCCGCGCGATCCGGTCAGCCTCGAGTCGATCGACTGGGCGGGGCTGTATCCCGCCGGCGAAGGCGCGGGCTATGCTGGCGGCATCGTCAGCGCGGCCGTCGATGGCATGCGTGTCGCACGGCAGATCACGGCTCAGCTCAGCTCCGCTGGGCGAGGCGCTCGTTGAAGCCGCGCTGCTTCAAACATGAACGCTCGGGGTCGCGCCCGGGCTGCACCTCCATTCAGTCGAAAGCACAAACCTACAAGAGTGTGGCCTGCGCAGGGCCAATTGGCGCTGGTTTCGGGTCCCGCCCTGCCGGGGGACTGGCGGCGCTCGCCGGAAACGCGTACTAAGCTGGTGTGCACCGATTTCTGAGGCTTTTGCCATGGGTCAGCCTGATCGGTTGGGTGGGGTGTTCGAGCTCTGACGAGCCTCGCGCCAAGGTGGAAGTGCAACAGAGCCAGCCGGCGAGCGAGCAGCCCTCCGGTGGCCTGCTCAGCGACGACGAGATCGCGAGCGACCCCAGCACCGCCCCGGAAGATCAGCGCACCTGCCTGGGTGAGACCCATGCGGCCGAGGTGATCGGCCTCGACATCTTCGTCATGCTCGACATCTCGGGCTCGATGCTCGACGTGCTGCCGGTCGCATCCTTGCGCGCCCGCCAGGACACGACGAAGTGGGACGCCGTCAAGCGATCCATGGAAGCCTTCGTCCAGGCCCCGGAGAGCGCGGATATCGGCGTCGGTCTGCAATACTTTCCTCAGCTGCAGCCGAACGTACCCGACACCTGTACCAGCAACGCGGAGTGCGGTGTCGGCGGGCCGTGCACCGCCAGCGTGTGCGTCGCGGGCTTCATCGCGGACGACCCCACCGACAATCAGCCGGCGGTCGCGTTCATCGGGCCCACCAAGCCCGACTGCGTCGGCGATGAGTGCATCTGCGCGAGCGACGCCGATTGCGGGGGCAACAACGCGCAGTGCGTGGGCATGCTGGGTGTGTGCGTGATCCCGAGTCAGGGCGTGCCTCAGCTGCCGGTGCCGCCGCTGTGCAACGCGCAGAACGACTGCCTCGGCATCCCCGGCACGAACTGCGAACCGATCGGGCTCTGCAACAATTCGGATCCGACCAATCCCACGATCTGTGTGCCCTCGCTCGGCTGTCCGCAGGGCACGGGCCCCTGCGTGCCCTACCCGTATACGTGCGTCGCACAGACCGTGTGCGAGGCGACGTCGTACGCCACACCCGCCGTTCCGATCGCAACCGGCATGGATCACGCCGCACAGATCATCCAGTCGCTGGAAGGCGTGCAGCTCCGAGGCCTCACGCCGACGGGCCCGGCGCTGCGCGGCGCGCTCGACCAAGCGCGCGCCTGGGCTGCCGCTCATCCCGATCGCCAGGTGGTGACGGTGCTCGCCACGGACGGGCTTCCCACCGAGTGCTCGCCGCAGCAGATCCCGGACATCGCCCAGCTCGCCGCCAGCGAGAGCTCCGCCGCTGATCCGGTGCGCACCTTCGTGATCGGCGTGTTCAGCGCCGCCGATCTCGGGGACGACGGCCAGGCCAACCTCGATGCGCTGGCGCGCGCCGGCGGCACCGATCGCGCGTTCGTGATCAACACCGGCGGCAATGTCGCAGACGACTTCCTCCAGGCACTGAACAAGATCCGAGACAGCGCGGTCAGCTGCGAGTTCCAGCTCGGCGCCGAGGCGGCGCTCGACTTCGATCAGGTCAACCTGCGATTGAGTGAGCCGAGCGGCGCGGTCAGCGATCTCGCCAACGTGGGCGACCTCAGCGCCTGCGGCAACGATCAGGGCTGGTACTACAAACGCGCGGCAGACGGCACGCCGACCCAGATCGAGGTCTGCCCCAGCACCTGCGCGCGCTTCACGACCAGCGGTGTGAGCGCCGAGCTGCAAGTCGGCTGCGCGACTCGCATCCGTTGAGAGCGGGCCCTGCTGGCGCGGGCTGGTCCTCGTATTTCATCTGGGCTGCATCGGCCACGGCATTTCGAAAGCCCGACGCAGACCTGGTCGCACTCTGATCAGCTCCGGGCAGGCCTTTTCGCCCGAGATTGACGAAGCTTCCACGCGGGCCACCCGATGATCTATGGTCCCGCGTCACCGATGGGGCCGTCGCCACCAACGCTACCGGCACAGCCGTTTTTCAGCCTTCCGCTCGCGCAGAGCGGATGTGGCGCCGGCGTGCGTCGCGTGCCGGCGCTGTTTCTGGCTGCTGTTCTCGCTGGAACCGGCGCGCTCGTCAGCGTAGGCGCTTACGCGGCCGACGGCCCTACCGAGACCGGTCGCTCCCACCTGCGAGTGGATGTGGAAGGTGAGCGCGGCGAGATCTTCATCGACGGAGAATCCGTCGGCCACGGCAGGTTCAACGGCGACGTCCGGCCGGGCCGGCATCAGCTGCGGGTGACGCGCGAGGGGCACGATCCGTTCGAAAAGGAACTGCAGCTCTCCCCCGATGAGGTGCACTCCGAATCGGTCACGCTGAAGCCCACGGTCGGCGAGGTGACGACGGAAGGTGGAGCCGCCCTACCCTCCGCGCTCGACGGCATCTACGGAGGCGTCCAGCTGCTCGCGGCGTTCGTACCCAATGGTACGGGCAGCACGTTTCAAGACGCCTGCGACAGCATCGGCGCGACCAGCTGCTCTCCGGGCAGCGTCGCCGCCGGCGGCATCTCCGGCTATATCGGCTATATGCTCGATCCCATCGGGGTGGAGCTGGCGCTGCTGGGCTCCGGCGATTTCACGGGTCCGAGCGCGACCTTCAACGGCGTGAAGGGCTCCGAGATCAACCCCGTCGTGGCCCAGCCGGCGCGCGAGGAAAAATTCACGATCGCCGGCTTCGGCGGAGCCGCGATGCTGCGCGCCCGCCTGATCACGAAGTTCTCACGCATCCGGCTCGAGTTCGCCCTCGGGCCAGGCCTTGCCTACCGAGCCTTCGTCATGCGCCGGGACACGACGTCGCAGGACGGTCGCAACGGGTTCTATTCCGACATCGGGACGAGCTACGTCTCTGCGCTGCTGTCCTTCGAGGCCTCGATCGGGTTCGAGCTCGGCGGCAGCACCGCGGTCTCGATGGGCGTGACCAGCTGGTTCGAGCACGCCGGCGACGACACCAGCAGCCGTCCCGAAGAGCGCGCCGTGCTGACCTCCAATGACGGCCGACCACCGATCCCCCAGGCCACGCCGCCGTACGAGCTGGCAAACGGCCCGCAATGGTTCCTGGGGCCTTTCCTGGGGCTGACCTTCGGGCCCTGAGCACGGGGAGGCGCGCCGTGGATCCGGACGATACCAACGGTTACCCCCAGCCCGGGGAAATCATCGACGAGAAGTACCGCATCGAGCGACTGCTCGGCGCGGGCGGCATGGGCGCGGTGGTGGAGGCGACGCATCTCCTGCGGCGCGCGCCGGTGGCGCTCAAATTCATGAGCGCGCGGCTGGTGCACGATCCGGCGGTGGTGGAGCGCTTTCTCAACGAGGGAGTCGCCGCCTCGCGCATCAACAACGAGCACGTCGTCAGCGTGCTCGACGTGAGCAAGCTGCCGAGCGGTCAGCCCTACCTGGTGATGGAGTACCTCGAAGGGCTCGACCTGGCGAAGCTGCTCGCCAACGAGGGCACGCCGGGGCTGCGCGATGTGCCGCGCTGCGTCCACTTCGTGCTGCAGGTGCTGCGCGGCCTGCAGGTGGCGCACGCCGCGAGCATCATCCATCGCGATCTGAAGCCCGCCAACTGCCTGGTGGTGCGGCGCGACGACGAGCCCGACTTCCTCAAGATCGTCGACTTCGGCATCAGCAAGCTCAGCACCGAGCCGTTGAATCTGACCAAGGTGGGCTCGGCGCTGGGCACGCCGCTCTACGTCTCGCCCGAGCAGGCGCGCGACCCGGCGTCGGTCGATGCGCGCGGCGACCTGTATAGCGTCGCGGTGATCTTGTACGAGCTGCTCAGCGGGCGCACGCCGTTTCACCCCCCGTCGGGCCAGCTCAGCGAGCTGTTCATGGCGCTCGCGACCAAGGAACCGCAATCGCTCGACACCATCCGTGGGGATCTTCCTCCAGGGCTCGACAGCGCGGTCTTGAAGGGTCTCGCCAAGACGCCAGACGCTCGTTACCGCTCGGCCGCGGACATGGCCGCCGCGCTCGTACAGTTCGGCGATCTGCGCAGCGAGCGCGTGGCGCGCCAGCTGTTACAGCGCTCGACACTGCGTCCTAGCGGAGGTCCCGGCGGAGGTCCTAGCGGAGGTCCCGGCGGAGGCAGCTTGCGTCCGCCGGAGCAACCGGCCCCCGCTTCCACGCGCCTCTCGACCGGCGCGTCCAGCACGGGCAGCCCGACGGAAAAGCTGGCCCGCGGCTCTCACCCCGGCATGCGCGGGGACAGCTCGCGCCCCGGGAGCCCGGCAGCGAGCGGCTCCCGCCCCGGCTCACAGTATCCGGACTCACAGCATCCAGGATCTCTGCGTCCCGGTTGGTCGGAGAGCCCTGCGTCGTTTCCCTTGCCCGGCCCTGCCACGGAGCGCGTCGGTTCGCCGGAAACGGAGCGCGTCTCCAGCCAGCCGGGCGCCAACTGGCTCACCGGCGTCGCGCCGCTCGATACCGCCGCGCCAACCACGCTGCCCACGTTCCTCCGGCGGCGCCAGACGGAGCTGAAAATCGGCTTGCCGCTGCTGGCGGCGCTGGTGCTGGCCGCGGTGTTGTTCAGGGTCCTACGCCCTTCGAGCTCGCATACCGCGGCGGCGCCCGTGGACGAGGTCATCCCCGTCCAGCGCGTCGATACCACGCCAGGCCCCGCAGCTCCTACCATCCGCCCCGTGCAGGAGGCCAACCCGCAAGGGCCGGGCGTTGCGCCGGGGCAGCCAGCCCCGTCCCGGCA